>JAAEOI010000001.1 GCA_024244665.1 Bacteroidota bacterium
CGGATGGACCTGTAAGAATGCCATTGGCTGAGAATAATGGTCTCATTTATTTCACCAGTGATGATGGGAATTGTTATTGCCTGAATGCAGATAACGGATCTACTGTATGGATAAAATCACTGGCGCCATCTCCACTTAAACTACTTGGAAATAAGCGACTTATATCCATGTGGCCCGCCCGGGGTGGCATTGTTATTAAAGATAATATTATCTATACGGCTGCCAGTATTTTCCCCATGATGGGAACTTTCATTTATGCCCTCAATGCAGAAACAGGTGAGATCATTTGGAAAAACGAAGGTACTGGTAGCAACTATATCCTTCAGCCACACAGATCCCCTGCATTTGCAGATGTTGCTCCACAGGGAACTTTTACAATCAGCGGAGACAGATTGCTTGTGGCCGGAGGGCGTTCAGTTCCTGCTGCCTTTGACCTGAAAACAGGAGAGGAGCTGTATTATCACCTTGCATCTAGCGGGAAAACAGGCGGCGCGTTCACATGTGGGAATGACCAGGTATTTTTCAATCACCACAGAGAGCGAATGACCTGTATGTATGATTCAAAAACCGGGTTCCCTTTATTAAAGAATGCGGGGGAATATCCCGTGGTTGACGGGGAACATATCTATTTTTCCGGCAATAGTGTAACCGCGTCAGCATTGGATGATACAATGGCTTTGTTTACTTTATGGGAAGCTGAAGTGTCAGCAACCAACGATCTTATCAAAGCCGGAGATTGTCTTTATGCCGCTGATAGCAACGGTATTTCAGCCATAAAAATCGTCAACATGGAACCCCGGATCATTTGGACCCACTCAACGGAGAGATCCATAGAAAGGCTGGTGGCTTCCAATGGAAAGCTCATCGCAGTTACGGACGATGGGCAAATATTGGTATTCGGTGATGTCCCCGCTTCAAATGTCACATTGTTGGAACAAACTGAAGTCAGGATCGCAGGCCGCTCTTTATCAGGTGAAAGAATCATCAGAGAAACGGGGATTAGGAGCGGCTATGGAGTCATTATAGGCACTAAAAATCTACGCCTGCTGAAAAACCTGGTCTCAAATACATCCCTTTCATTGATTGCATTCGACAACGATCCTGAGAGAATTTCATACCTCAGGGAATATTTTGATGGTCTCGGGGTCAAGGCTGACCGTCTCAGTTTCCAGAATTTCAATAAGACAGTTTCATTCCTTCCAAAATATTTTTCATCTCTTACGGTTGTCACCGATCCTGTCTATCTGAAGGATCATGACAAAGAGTTTATTGATGCTATTTTTGAATCTACCCGACCTTACGATGGAAAGATCTGGATTCAAACCAGGGGCAGGGCAAGAATGGAATTGATAAGTACAGCCACCGATCTTGACTTGTTCGGAGCGCAACTCAGCAAGGGATGGAGACATATGTTGATTTCAAGAACAGGTGCGCTTGAAGGGGCTGCGGACTGGACCCATAATTACGGGGATATTGCCAATACCATTAAGTCGGATGATCAGGCTGTGAAAGCTCCTCTTGGGATTTTATGGTTCGGTGGCAACTCGAATCTTGATGTGTTGCCACGACATGGCCACGGACCCTCAGAACAGGTCATAGACGGCCGGCTTATTATCCAGGGAATCAACAGTATAAGCGCACGTGACGTGTATACTGGCAGAACAATCTGGAAAAAGGAATTTGAGCATCTGGATGAAGATACCTGGCTGGTATACTATGATGAAACCTATGATGAAGATCATCCCCTCGACACAAAATACAACCAGGTACACCTGCCGGGCGCCAATGCCAGGGGAACAAATTTTATAGCCACCAGGGAATACGTTTATGCGATAGAAGGGACCAATTGCCATTTGCTTGATATTAAAACTGGCGAACTGGTGAAATCCATATCCACAGGAGATCCAAACACACAGAAACTGGGATATATCGGTGTCTATGACAATTTTCTGATCCTGGGGAATAATTTTATCCAGTATCCCAAAATACCAAATGAAGAGGGTGTCCGTCCAAAGAAGAAATTCGAGAACTTCGATCTTACGGCAAGTAAAGAGCTAATGATTTTGGATCGGTTCTCTGGTAAGAAATTATGGAGTATTCCGGCCAATCATGGTTTTCTTCACAATGCAGTTATTGCCGGCGATGGTATCCTGTACTGCCTTGATAAATTGCCGCAGAACCTGGAAACAAAGCTAAAAAGAAGGGGCCAGGCTCAACCCTCCGGGTCAAGATTGCTATACCTCGATATGAAAACAGGAGATATACTATCCGAGGAGACAAGCGATATTTTCGGATCATGGCTTGGCTACTCCAGCGAATATAAGTTACTCCTGCAGGCAAACAGACCTTCCAGGGATATGCTTTCCGGCGAAGACGGAAAAAGGATGATCGTATATAATATACAATCTAATGAGATCCTCTGGGATAAACCAGTATTCTATTCTAATCCACCGATCATTTCCGGTGATAAGATATATACCAACGGAGAGGGATTTTCTCTGATGACCGGAGAACCTCTTAATGATAAGGATTTAATTACAGGGGAGGAGGTAAGATGGAATTTCAAGCGAGGGTATGGTTGCGGATATGTGATCGCCAGTGAACACCTGTTAACTTTCCGGTCTGCCTCTGCCGGATTTATCAACCTGGATGTATTTGAGGGAACGGGTAGCCTGGGAGGCTTTAGAGCCGGTTGTTCGGCCAATCTGATCGTCGCAAATGGTGTGCTAAATTCTCCGGATTATACACGCACATGTCAGTGTCCCTATCAGAATCAAACGTCCCTTGCCCTGATCAATATGCCATGGATGACATACTGGACGAATAGTAATTATAAATGGAGCGGAAAGCAGATCAAACAATTGGGACTGAACCTGAATGCTCCTGGTGACAGGACTTCTGATGGTAACACACTGTGGCTCGAATTTCCAAATGTAGCCGGACCATCCCCAGAAATTCCTGTTAAGATAGACACCATCGATTATTACGAAATAAGGAAAGATCCCATCTCCATCACTTCGAAAAATACTCCATGGATCAGTTCAAGTTCCATTGGAGGTATACGGTCAATGGAGATTACCTTATTAAAAGATTCTATAGCCGAGGAGGCATATTACAGTGTTCATCTCTATTTTTCTGAACCAGAGAAGACAGCAAAAGGAGAGCGGATTTTTGATATAATCATTCAAGGCAGGAAAGTATTAGAAAACCTGGACATTATAAGTGAGTCAGGAAAAGAAGATAGGGAGCTTATTAAATCATTTGCCGGGATTCTGGCTGGAAAAACTTTAAAGATTGAAATGGATCCGAAAAAAGGAAATACCATACTGTCAGGGATTGAGATTGTACAGGAAAGCACCCCTTAAAACTCAAATCTGCACCTAATGAAAAGAAAATTCTTTACGATCATTCTTTTGGCTGCACTTATTAGCCTGGCCTGTACCACCCGGGTGTCTGAATGGGTACTACTGAATGCCCCTCCAAATCAATATACACTGGTCTGTTTTTTTAAAGGTTCTATTTCCGAATCTGTGAAGAACCAGAACCAGAAGCTTGCCGAAGTAATTAGTACTGCCAATATCCAGTTTAAAACAGTAAGCAGAGAGGAAATCGCCGAACCATACTACGGACTTTATTATGAAGGCCGTTTCTTCTCAAAGTTTAAGACAGTGGATGATCTGAAAGGCTTATCCAGCTCTCCATTACGCGAGAAAGTAGCCGCCGAACTGATGGCAGGAAAGCTATGTGTGATGCTTTATCTGAAAACGGATCATAAGGAAAAGGATGAAAGGGGGCTGATTACATTGCGCAGGACCATCGAATCATCACCATTCAATAAAATCATCACGGTGGTTGAATTAAGCAGGAACAGCACGGAAGAGCATCATTTCGTCTCCATGTTGTTGAATGTTGAAGATGACCTCAAGGATATTCAGGAGCCAATGCTGTTTGGCATTTTTGGCCGGTTCAAGGCTTTGGAACCTCTCCTGGGCGGAGGTATTTCAGGAGAAAATATCAATCTGATGATCGATTATTTTACTGCGGAGTGCAGCTGTTTGATTAAAGATGATCTTCCCGGGACCGATATTCTTTTTAGGGATCAATGGGAGAATCCTCAAACTGCACTTCTCAATAAAATTATTGATGATAATCCCATGCTTGGCACTAAATGCAGATAGATACTCTGTCATATGACTCCCTTGACAGCCGCCCATTGCCTGAATGGCTTGTCGATCAGAAATCGGGTATTACTACCATTGAGCCTGAAGAGATTGTTATGAAGGAGGATCATTCACTGACAATTTCCTTTATTGCAACGGGCCTTTTCATCATATTGCTGGTGGTTTTAATCACCCTTTATATAAACAGAAAACATAAGAATCAGGTAACATGAGTCCGTTGAGATTGGTCATTAAAGAACTTCTATACAGGAGGATCAGTTCCCTGGTAATCCTTTTTACGGTTGTTGTCGCCAGCTCAGTTTCCATTGCGATATATACATTAAGTAAAGCCAGCGAAAATGAGACCAGGAAGATCATGCGTGAGCAGGGGCTGAACCTTTACATTTTTCCAAAGGGGACAAATCTGATTGATTTCTATTCAATTAACAATACCGAAACCTTTCCGGATCATTATGTGGATGTTCTGGCTGATTCAAAAACCTTCGATGCCGTCAGACACCTGACGGGTATTTTACAGGTCAAAAACCCGGAGTGGAAAGATGCAAACGGATCTGTGCACCAGATCATATTATTCGGTTACAAAGATGAAGCTGAACAGAAATACCTGTCACAGCAGGAAACCATGGGATTTGATGTGCAAAAGGGGACTGTTCAGCTAGGTGCACTGGTAGCAAAGAATGTTCAAACCGATGAACCTTTTGTCATTGAGGATATCGATGGTAAACCTCATAGCTTTGTAGTGGATAAAAGGCTGGAAGAGGGCAAGGGAATGATGGACCAGGGAGTATCCTTTCATCTTGAAGACCTGCAGAAAATTCTGGGAATGGAAGGTGAAATAAATAAGATAGAGGCTCTGGGATGCGTATGTCACGATGGAAGGATCAGGAATGCAAGAAGCCAGGTCCAGGCCATATTTTCCGACCTGGAGGTTACTGAAATAAGCAGTATTGCCGATGCCCGTGAGAATCAACGTCTAATGATGAATAAATACGGCGCATTTATCATCCCATTTGTCATCATATCGGCACTGCTGATTACCGGACTTCTGTTTCATCAGAATGTGAAAACAAGAAATCGTGAAATAGGTTTGTTAATAGCCATGGGCAGGAATTCTAACACCATTCTGTTCATGATCCTGTTCAAAGCATTTATACTTGGATTGGCAGGAGGTATAATAGGATTTTTTGCAGGAAGCTGGATTGCAGAATATGTTGGGAAAGAGATTTTCCGATTTACCGCATTCAGCATCAAGCCTGTCTGGTCGGTGTTCTATTATACCGTATTTATTTTCCCTCTGCTTTGGATGATCAGTAGCTGGATCCCTGCTTTACTGGCCACCAGGATTGATGCAGCAAGAATATTAAGTGAAGATTAATGATTGATATCAACCATATTTCAAAGACATTCAAAAGAAGTACCGAGGAATATACGGCTCTTGTGGATGTATCACTCAAGATCAAAAAAGGAGATTATATTTCTGTTTCCGGTTCGAGCGGATCAGGAAAATCCACCCTGCTCAATGTTATTGGTGGATTGATTCGTCCCGATGCTGGAGAAGTAATATACAAAGGTGAGAGCATATATGATCAGAGAGGGAGATTCCTGGACCTATACCGTAAAAGAGATGTGGGATTTATGTTTCAGCAGTTTCATTTAATGCCTTATCTAACGGTAGTTGAAAATATAGGGCTGAGCTGTTATCAGAAATCCCATGCTGATGCAATCAATGGCTATCTGGAAAAATGTTCCCTCGTGAAAACAAAAGATAAATATCCTTCAGACCTGAGTGTCGGAGAAAAACAGAGGGCCGCTTTTATTCGCGCAATTATTTCAAATCCTGAATTACTCCTTGCTGATGAACCTACAGGAAATCTGGATCCTCAAAACAGTGAAATTCTAATGACCCTTATTGAGGAGTTCCATAAAAATGGGGGAACGGTTGTCCTGGTTTCTCATGATCCTACTGCGACCAAATATTCAAATTTGAATATCAAGATTGAGCTGGGAAGAATTCATATTCCAGCTCAAACCTTTGGTGAATGAAGACAAGTATCCTGTCCATCAAGATTAACTGCCGAGGATTCCTCGGTAATTGCAATTTCAAGTATCCTATCATAAATCTAACAACTATCTGTATGGGTTCCATGTAATAGTTTTAGGGGTAATATATTCAACAGTTCCGTCCGGGAAATCCCAGCGATCCTCATGCATAGATATTTCAAGTTGTTTTGACTGGCCAGAACTCAGCTGAGCCATTAAAATCAGGGCAATGCAAAAGCAGAAATACATCTGTCAATAGATAAGGCTGCTTAACTGAAGTTCACTTTCTATAAAATCTTCCACCGCATCGAGTTTGGTCAGCATAGGATCGGCCAGCTGACTGTCCAGATCAGCCACTCTCTCAAAATCATTCAGAGCTCCCTCCAGGTCGCCTGAATAGTACTTTGCTAAACCTCGTCTATAAATTGTTAAATCATAAACCGGATAAATGTCAATGGATCTGGAATAGAGTTTTATGGCTCTGCTGTATTTGCCTTCTTTCAGCAATTTATCGCCTTTGTTTTTATTCAATTGTGCAGTTGTATACATCCCGGACCTTTCAATCTTGTATAGCACGGACACCTCCTTTTCCATGGGCACTGGAAGACCATTGATTGTGCCCGGTTTCCACATGCCTTTGCTTGCTTTCAAGACATCTATTACATCATCATCAATTATGTTAGAAACGCTATGGATAACTTGAAGTTCTGACAGGTTCCCTGTTGGCAGGACATTAAATCGAATTACAACTGTTCCTTCGATTCCAGTTTTATAGGCGTTAAACGGATAGTAAAGGTTTTGCTGTAAAAACTCTTTAATGCCTATGTTCTCAGTTATCCCTTTAAATTCAGGTTTCACGATACTCATCATGGCTGATTCAAAGGATGCGTCTTCACTCTGGGCAAAAACCGATGAAGAAAATATAGAGAATACTAATACTAATTTGGAAAGTCTCATGTCTGTAATTTTTAGAAGTTATAACATATTGATACTCTTCTTTCGAAGAAAAATTAAAGTCTTTTTAATTGTAATTCGTCAGTGATCACTGCTCTTTATTAATAATCAGATTGGCAAAATATCCATCCCAGGACCAGAAGCCAACGGAACCTTTGCTTACTCCGTATTTCATGTCATTCACAACAAGAACCGGTTCAGGATCGCTGTTTATATATACTTTGACTGTGGTGTTTTTTATTTCAAGCTTCACGTGAAACCACTGATTCTTTTTGATGTCCGCTCCTGATTCATATTTGGCGGGAAAATTTTTGCGTAGAAAATGCCAGCTGTATTTGGTTCCTTTCGCCACATACTGGACCGTATTCTCATGCTTTTCTGTCCCGGAATTGAAAGGTCGGAAATAGATGCACTCAAACTGGGCTCCGTTTTTGGCCCTGAAGGCAATGCCTGTGAAAATATCTGAGGCAATATCACATTCAATGGTTCCATTCTGAAATTCGAACTCCCTGAGGTAGGCGGCATCATGTCCATGATCCCTGTCTGAATTCCTGAGTTTTTTAAGATGGAATGCATCCTTGCCCCAGTATGGGATCATTTCGAAAAGGACACTGTCCGGTTCATCCAGCATGAAGCTGTTGATGTCATTTGTTTTTTGGCTTGATTGACCATGAATTGTATGGATGGTCAAACAGGACAAAGTCAGAATTAGTGCGATTGTTTTCATCATGTGGTTTTATTTGTTTCAGGTCAAATCTCCGTAAAGTGCTTCAAATGAGAGAATCAAAGGACGTTCAAAGGGCGTTCAAAGGGCGTTCATGTTCAGGGTGCGCTGAAAAAGGATTACATTTGAGAAAGAACCACAAGTGAAGTTTTATGTCAGATAATGAGCTTTCATATATTGAAAAATGCCTGGGGCAAATTGAGGAGCAGCTGAACTGGGGCAGCTCTCATTACTGGAAACAACGCGATTATGAAGCTCTTAGTGATCTGATCTACGAGAAAACAAAGGTCCAGTTAAGTCTTTCTACCTTAAAACGGATCTGGCAAAAGAGCTATAAGCAACTGCCCCAGCCGGGAACACTCAATGCACTGGTGCAATTCCTGGGGTATTCCACCTGGCAGGAATTCAAAGCAGAGAATGTTCCGGGCGAACAGGTAAAAAAAAGGATTCTTAAGTCGCACAAAACACGGTCAGGCAGGAAATGGGGCCCGGTAATCCTTGTAATAGTGCTTGCTATTGCGGGTTTCCTTCTGCTTAGATATGTGGTGGGTGGAAGCAAAGACAAAAAGATTGAACCGGCAGAGTTAAATATGGACCAGGTCAGGTTCACCGCCGAAAGTATATCCGATAATATCCCCAATACTGTCATATTCAAATACCAGATTCCCACCACATCGACCGATACCCTTATGATTCAGCAATCGTGGGACAGGCAGAGGCGTGAGAGAATATCCGGACTCGATTCGGTTCATACAAGCATGTACTACTATCCTGGATATTTCAGCTCAAAGTTGATCTTAAATGACAGGATTATCAGGGAGATGCCTGTTCATATCAGAACCAGGGGATGGCAGGCACTTGCCACGGAAACCGGGAGGGACGAAATTCCCACCTATATTCCACAGGAATACACCCAATCTGGTGGCGGCCTATACGTCTCACCTGAAGTACTGAAGGAGTATAATGTAGACCTGAAAACGGTCAGTCATTGGATTCACTTTTATAATTCGAGGGATTTCGGGGAACTCAGCTGCACTAATTTTATACTGGAGACAAGAATCCGGAATGCAATAGAAGAGGGAGCCTTAACATGTCAGGAAGCATATGTACAGATTCATTTTGAAGACGGCCATTCCCTCATTCCAATCTCCATTCCTGGCTGTGTAAGCAATCTGACATTAAGGTATATTGATTACCAGGAGAAAGGCAGAACAAGTGATCTGTCTGGCTTTGGCTGCAATATGGATGAATGGCAAAATCTGAAGATTGCTGCCAGGGGAAAATCTGTAAGCATTATGCTGAATGACCGGCTGGTAAGATCATTTACTTTCGGCCAGAATAGTGGCAGGATTAAATATCTGCAATACCGGTTCAAAGGATGCGGGAAAGTTGATGATATTATTCTTTCAGACACCCTTGGAAACATTGTGTATACAGAACAGTTCTAATGTTGAGGCATTCGGTCACTGAGGAGAAAGAGCTGTGTTCAGAAGCCTGCTCAAGGATTCAAGGGATTCCGAATACCGGGGTTGTCCTGCAAGATTGATATTCTCGCCGGGATCATCCCGAAGATCGTACAGCATGCGCTCCCCGTTGTCATACTCCGTGTAACTGAACTCCCTTGTGGTCACCGATGCGCCTTCCCTCCAGAAGGTGTATGCTGCCTCTTTTCCTTCCTTTTGTGGATCAAGCAGGAGTGGAAGCAGGCTTGTGCCTTCCAGGTGATCCGGGAGTTGGATCCCGGCCAGTTCACACAGGGTGGGGTAAAGGTCGGTCAGCTCAACAATACCATGGTTCTTTGCGGACTTCGAATATCCCGGAGCTGAAATGATCAGAGGGGCATTTTTACTGGTATGAAGCAGATTATGTTTGCTCCAGAAAGTATGTTCGCCCAGGTTCCATCCATGATCCCCCCAGAGCACCACGATTGTATTCTCCCTGATTCCAAGAGTATCCAGGGTATTCAGGAGCTTTCCCACCAGGGCATCGGCATAGCTCACGCAGGCATAATATCCGTGCCTGGCAATCCTGTGGAATTCAGGGGAGTTGTATTCAATGTCCCGGTCGTGGTAGCTCCCGAATTCTCCCGATCCCCTGAGTGAGGCGGGAGCATTCTCAGGTCGGTACCGGTTATCAGCTATTTCAATATCCTCCCTGTCGTACAGGTCCCAGTACTTTTTAGGGGCGTAAAAGGGGAGGTGGGGCCTGACAAAGCCACAGGCCATGAAAAAGGGCTGACCCAGTTTTGTCAGTTCCCGGAGGTCCTTAATGGTTTTATCACTGGTCTGGCCGTCAATATATGTATTATCAGGCACATCCGGGGCCTCATAGAAGGGGCCGCGCTGGTTTTTTTCCAGGATATGGGAGGCCGATTGCGGGTCGTGCCAGGTCAGGTGGTTGTTCTCCTTTTTTCCGTTCACCAGGGAAAATGGTGGCTCCGACCAGCTCTCCTCTGCCATGTCTTCCAGCTGGTGCGATATCTTACCATTGCACATGGTATAATAGCCGGCACGTTGGAAAGCCCCGGGTAGGGTCAGTGTGCCCGGAGCCAGCTCGGTTATGCTCATATGCAGCGCGGGTTTACGGGCACGAAGACCGGTAAGGAGTGAGGAACGGGAAGGGCCGCAGTGGGGGGCCTGACAGTAGGCTCTTGTAAACAGCACACCTTCCGTGGCCAGTCTGTCCACATGGGGTGAATGGATATGCTTTGCGCCATAGCAGGCCAGTTCGGGGCGCAGATCATCGATGGCAATGAAAAGGACATTGGGCTTTTTCAATGAGGAAATAAGATAATCGGTGGCGGTTTCATGTGCTGTGGAGGGAGCGCCGGGGTATACCAGTTCACAGGCTGTACCGGCCTGCTGGCAGCGCTCCTGAAGTTTCACTCCGAAATTGGCCGAATGGGTGGGATCTTTCTGTTCCTGTCCCATGGCAGGTGGTGCTCCATAGGTAAGATAAACCGGTGGATCGTCGGCAGTGACAAGTTCATAGGGTGAATATTCCCGGATCCATGGCAGGATGGATTCCCGTTCTGCCAGGAAGAGTTCAAAGCTTCCCTTCCCAAAGGCATGGCCACCGTAGCGGCTGTTGGGGATCCATTGTTTCATCTGTTTGGGATCCAGCGAAGTCTGTGGCCCCGTAACAGCAGTACACCAGAGCCGGGAGGACTCACGGGCAACAGGATCTTTGCTTTCCGGTTCTGCCAGGTCATCATGGAAGGCAAGCCAGAGGCTGGTACAGGCCCCGGCCGAGCCACCGGCAGCTCCGATGCGTTTTTTGTCTAAATTCCATTGGCCGGCCTTGCTGCGGACAAACTGCAGGGCGCGGGCTGCATCATGCATGGGAGCCTTCACGGGAGGAGTAATCTCCTCCTCACTGATATGTTTCATCAGACGGTAATTGATGGCCGCCACTGAAATCCCGGCATCCAGCAACTGCTTCACATTCACAAAGCGGTGCACCCTCTCTTTTTCCCCTCCTTTCCAACCGCCTCCATGTACAACAAACACAAGGGGGGTGGGGGAGTCCGAATCCGCCTTCCAGAGATCCAGGATATGACGTTCGTGAAGGCCATAGCTGATGCCTTTCAGGGTGGGCTCCGGAACAGAGGGGTCATAGGCAGGAGCTTCCTGTGAGAATGCCTGTGCAGATTGAATTAGTATTCCGCCGGCAAAGTATACAGCCAGTAGAAAAGTACGATGGTAGCTTCTTCTTTTCATAATTTCTAATATTCGTATATCCTGGAAAAGCGGATTTTCACAGGCCCGATCAATCCCGACACCCGCAAATGCTGATCTGCATCCGGCTGACTGAGTTTTTCATAGCGCCCCCTGTCATTTACCAGGTTGGTGGAGGTTTTTCTCTCTTCGCGAGGCAGCTTTTCATCCCCTATTAATCTGTTAATCCAAAGATTGCATACTGAAACTTCAAGTGTATTTTCCCCTTCTTTCACAAAGTCTGTGATATCGGCAATATAGGGAGGCTTCCAGAAGGTACCCACTTCACTTCCGTTGAGTGTCAGGGTAGCTATATCTCCAACCTTTCCAAGATCCAGGTAGGTTCGGCCGCCTGAAATACACTGCTTTTCTAGTGTGAAGCGCTTCTCATACAGCGCTGTGCCGGAATAATACTTTATGGCATGCTTCTCCGATCCTGTCCAGGATTTCAGGGTGTCAAATGTAGCTGTAAAGAGCTCCCCCAATGAGGGTTTCTCCTGGAAAGTTACCTTCCATGGCCCCGGAATCTCCCTGTCATCAGGAATATCATCAACCATAATTGTGCATTCCCTGCCACCTGCTTCGCTGAGCCTGTACTCCCCTCCTTCAAATACTTCAAGTGCCTGCTTCCCCGCAAAAAGATCTGATGCTCCCCTTGCCAGAGGAGTATTCCCTTCTGTCAGCTCCCTTCCGTCCTTTTCAATTTTCCTGATGTGGTCTGCTTTTTCAGCTTTACGGAATACGTAAAAAGCGGCTCCCTCGGGTTCGAGAGATACAGGGAGTGTATAATAGCCCTCGTTCTGTTCAAATACATGCACGGGAGTGATTACTCCGCTAACCGGATCCCATTGCTCAATTGTCCTGTCTCCTTCCACCCTGAACGAACACTCTACCTGAACAAAATTATCCGGCAGGGCGGGAGAATTCCGGTGCTCCAGGTCCCTGATCCCTTTCCATGCCCATTTGTTTAATACGTAATAGATATCCACCTCATCCGAAGTACGGTGAATGTATTCAAGATCGATGTCCTGACCAGGTTCCCAGTAAAGGTCCGGTCCGGTTTTTTCCATTTCAAGTACCCGGGCCACCGTTCTTCCTGCATAAACCCTGCCTTTCCCATACTCATTCATAAAACTGTTCACACCCTCCGCCTTACCCCAGAGCCTTTTTACAATGTCCTTTAGTTCCTGATCCGATCCGGGATAGCCACTGAGTCCGGAAGCCCTTTCGGGAGGAGAGCCCACCAGCACCATTCCCTGCTTCACCATAAGCTCTATCTTTCTCAGCACCGGTAGTGAAAGGTCCCTGTGATTTGAAAGCGCAAGGATGGAATATTCCTTACCGTCGGGCAGACAGATCTGGCCATCCATAACCTGGGCCCGGTCCAGCACCACCTCCGCATTACACATGTCCCAGGCATAACCTTCAGGAATATCTCCACGATCTCCATCCAAAAAGCCGAACAGCGGAACGCCGCTTCCCAGGTATCCCAGCACATCGGCCACATGGATTCCCTGCGATAGCATATGCTGGGTGCGGTTAATGTAATCGATGAAAACCTTTGATTCCTTCCACCAGGTCACGTGCCGGTTCAGGTGTGTGCCGGCAAAATATTCAATTCCCGGCAGGCCGTATTCATCGGGCGATGAAGTATAAGTATGCCAGTTCACACGGTTCACACCCGTACAAAACCCACGGTCCAGTACGATCTTTACATCGGCCGGACTCCGTTCCCAGACCGGGCCCACGGAAGTGGGGATTTCTGCGGCGAAAAACCGCTTCCCGTAAATATGTGCGGCGCTTGCACCTAACTTCACATTCAACCTCTTTGCTTCCGTATTCCGGTGAGTTTTCGCCCTGGCCCACGATTCTCCCATGGGGATGTCATTTATTCCCAGCGTCTTTAAGCCATCAACAGGTGGCAGATGGGGGCCGGCCGATTCTGAGTGCATGGATATTCCTTCCGAATGTGCCAGTTTGCGCAGCTCTCCGTAATTATATTCCGCTGCCATATCACCCACGGTCAAACGAAAATCTTCAAGAAAGCGATTGGATATATCCCGGCTGCCCACAATGTATCCTGCCAGGACCGGCAAAAAGGGATGAATGTCGTAGTCCCTCAGCTGTTTGAACCCAAGCTCAAAATCATGTGTCCAGTTTGTGGTCTTCATCTCCCAGCTGTCCACATGCACATACTTCAGGCTGTTACCCTTGGCTCTGGCAATGTGGATCAGGGGTAATACCACATCCCTCCACTGGGCGTTTATTCCCCTTTTATGAATGGGATCATAACAGAGTCCCCCGCGATAATCTTTGCTGGCGTAATTGTTTCTTTTTCCGGTGGAAGTATATCCGTAACGGATAATGGTCCACTCACCGGCCGGTACATCCCAGGTGATCTTCCCGTCCTTGAAATGCGAACTCAGGTCCCGGATTCCATCTTCAGGAATGGCCGGCACCTGTCCCGGAGACTCATGGTATTCATAGAACTGCTTCAGGTCGTAGCGGTCCATATCCTGGTTCCATCGCTCCTTTGTGCTGAAAGTCTTTACGCCCCAGTTCCTGATCAGTTCATCCCTTCTTAATTCTGTATGCGGACTCTTAAAGGCCTGAATGGTAATGTCGGTGTAAAAGATCTGATGGGCTGGCATCTCCAGGTCCATTTCAATATGTCTGGGCCCTTTTACTTTTTGTTCACTCCAGGTAATCTTTTTCAATCCGTTATCATCTTCAATGTTGGGATTTCCCGGATCGCCCGCCCCACTTTGAATGTTCAGGCTGATCTCCATTCCCAGCCTGTCAGCCTCCTTTATCACATGCGCAAAGAGATCCTTCCATTCCACGCTCATAAAGGCGGGACCCAATGGCGCATAGTCGCCCCCGTTGTCAATGAGTATGGCTCCTGCAATACCATTGGCTTTCATGGCCTCAAGGTCCTGGGTGATGGACCGCTTTGTGGCAGTACCGTTCATCCAGAACCACCAGGTCCTCATTCTGGCTTCCCGGGGAACATGATGGAAGCCTTCTTTTAATGTCCGGTAATCGATCCTGGCCCGGGTATCAAAAGCGGAGGCTTCTTTTCCACTCTGTTCACAAGCACAGAAAAACGCAGTCAACAGGACTGATATGATTGCTATGATATTGTGGTGGAATTTCATTTACTCCTTCTCATCAAGCGAAGCATTAAATAATCAAGGCAAAGAGATTTCCCAGGGTTCATGCATCTTCAAATTTAGAATAAATTGGGCAATTGGATTTTCTATTTGCATAATAGAAATGGCTGTATCGGAAACGGCCGTATCGGAAATGGCTGTTTCGGAAACGCGAAAACAAATAGCGGTAAATTATATATGATTCAACTATGAAGTTCTATACCCGGGAGAAAGAGATAGCCCAGTTGAAAGAGATTCAACGATTATCTCTAAAAAATGCTCAGTTCACAGTTGTCACAGGCCGAAGACGCATTGGTAAAACTCATTTGCTTCTAAATGCAACTGAAGGTCAGCCTACCCTGTATTTCTTTGTTGCACGAGAAGCTGAGAGTTTTTTGTGCCAGGACTTCAAACATGAACCATGTCCTGGTACTCTCTTCATAATTGATGGAGGAGTTCTCAACCTGCTCTTCCACCGGCACCATAGGATCAGGATCGATGGTCCATTCACCGTCAAGATCCTCTGTGCGGGCAATGCCCAGGGTGCGCAGTACGCCCTCGCTCCCGGGCAGCCATCCTTAATTTGGCCTCAGGTCGTCCGTTGCTGTATTTCTATGGAATCCCCTCAATGGTAACAGGCCCCAGCAATCCCGATGGCTCCAGTGGAACCTCATCGATGGGCCTGCCCCGGAAATCATGTTTTAATTCAATATTGGTAGAGGTGTACTGCTTTTTATCCGGGAAGCTCTGGTCGCCGACAACGCGATTGTACCATGAATTCACAACTTTAATTTCCAGGGTATTCTCTCCCTCCTGCAATTCCTTGCTGATGTCCACCCTGAAAGGTGAGGTCCACACAATACCCTTGTCTGTTCCATTGATCTTTACCTCAGCGATGCCCACATCCTTTATGCTTCCCAGTTGCAGGAAGAATTTTTCTGTTGCATCAACTTCTGATTCCCAGACAAAGCTATGCTTATATACCGCCGCACCAGAATAGTAGCGGATCCCTTCCTCAGGGTGCTGCGACCAATCCATAAGTTCAGGAAGAACTACTGTTCCGGGTCCTCCCCGGGCGGGATCGAATTGGACTTCCCATTCACCGGTAAGTTCTGCCAGGGTTTCGAAATCATGGTAGTTTCGTTGTGTGCTACCAAGCTTTTTCGTGGAAATATCCTCATTAAATACCACTAAAACAGCACCATATGCTTCAAGGGTCAGGGGAACGGTGGTCAGACCATCATCCTGGGAAAAGGCAGTGGCAGTACGGATTTCTCCACTCAGCGCATCCCATAGTTCGGGTTGCCTGCCGGAAGCCCGGAAGCGGGCATGGAATTTTTGTCTTTCCGTGGTCTGGTTGGAAACGAAATAGATATCCTTATCCCCCATGGTATAGTGAATGTAGTCGAAGTCGGTTTTACTTTCATTTCCCAGGACATTAAAATCCGCCGGGATCTTTTTTGAGAGCAGGTATTCCCGTGCAGTTTTACCCCAGGCTACCTTACCTTTACCATAATCCCGCTCACCCTTCCCGGATACTTCACTTCCCCAGATCTTTTGGGCCAACTCCCCGAAGCTTATTTGATCTGCCCCTCCTCCTGTCAAACTGGCCTGCTTCTCCGGCTTATATCCCAGGACAGTGGCTCCTTCGCTCACCATTTCATCCAGCTTTTCCAGCACGGCCATTGATAATACCCGGTGGTCGGGCAATACCAGGATCCTGTATTCCACACCACCGGGAACAACAATTTTCCCTTCCTCCACCTTCAGCTGGAGAAATACGGTTTCATCGGTTACATCATAATCAAATCCGGGTATTACACCCGCCGGATCGGAGTGTTTGTAAGGGAATACATTTGGTACGTGGTCTCCGTAATAGTAGAGTACATCGGCCACAAAAGAGCCTTCCTGGACTACGGACTGAATGCGGTGCATATAGTCCATAAAGGGCCCGGATTGCTCCCACCATGTTACCTGGGGGTTGACATGAGTTCCTGCAAAATATTCCTGTCCGGGCAGTCCCATCTCCGGAGGTGAACAGGTGAAGGTGTGAAAATAGAGGCGGTTCAGTCCGGCGCAGATCTCGTGGTCGAAGGCTGACTTCTGATCGCGCCACAGCTCATCATTCCAGTGGGGACCAATGGTGGTAAAGGATTCAGCTCCAACGATCTTTTTACCGTATATATGGGCTGCAGAAGAGGCCTGCTTCATGTAGAAGCGGTTCTCGGGAAGGGGACGGTGAGGGGAGGGCGACCAGAACTCGCTCATTACAATGTCGCTGAATCCGTAGTTCTTTATCCCGTCCAGTGGACCGGCGTGGGGCCCGGCCGATTCGGGCTGTATACCCATTCCATTATTATGGGCATACTCCTGGAAGTAGGCATAATGATTATGTGCAACAAGGTCTGCCAGGGTTTTTCTGAAATCGGCCAGGAAGCTGTTGGAGGTCTCTGTGTCCTCCACAACGTAGCCGGCAACTATGGGGAGGTAGGGCAGGATGTCGTATCCCCGGTACAGACTGAATTCCTCGGGGAACTTGTCGGTCCAGTTCATGCCGCCACATTCCCAGCTGTCAGTCTCCATATATTTCAGGGTGCTTCCCACATGGTCTCCGGCTGCTTCAAAAATGGGTGCCACCACATCCTCCCAGTAGAAATCAAAGGCTTCCTTACTCATATAGTCCAGCACATTTCCCTGCCAGTCACCACTGGAGGTTGAAACATGTGCATCGGTGCAGGTGTAGCCGATTCGCAGAACCATCCATTCCCCGGGAGGAGCTTCCCAGCTGAGTTCTCCCTGCTCATCCATCTTCGAAGTCAGGTCAACTACCTCATTCTTGTGAAGCACATAAGTCTCTTTATCGTTGATTTCATTTTCCAGCAAAAAACGGCAATCGGGTGCCGACCCGCCAAGTTCGCGATATCCCAGTTTCAGGGCCAGGTCTGAGATCCCTTCCCCGGTTTTATTATCTGCTTTCAGAGGGAATGTCAGCACGGCAATATCCCTGTAGAAATCATCCCTGGTAGCTGGCTGCTCAAGTGTATGGGTGATGCGTTCAGCCCCCTGGATTGTTGTTTCTGAAAATGTGATCTGCTTGGCAGCATATTGCGGGCTTACCCTTGGCCCTCCCAGGTTCCAGCCGCTCTGGATATTGAAGCCCATTTCCAGTCCCAGGCGCCTGGCTTCATCAAGGGCAAAAACAAAGAGTTCGTTCCACTTATCCGAGCCATAGAGGGGGCCTTTGGGGATATCCCTGTTCCCACGCTGGTTATGCCCGCCCGCATCAAAGACCATGGCCCCATGAAAATTCCTTGATTTCATGGCTTCCAGATCTTTGGTAATTGCCGCTTTATTTACATTGCCATTGAGCCACCACCACCAGCAATTCACGCCACTGGATGCTTCCGGATTCTGAAAGTTTGCCCTTACATGTTGAATCGGATCATTATTATTCGCAGTTCGACTGTCATTCCCGCAACTCAATAAAGCGAATGCTGTAAAAATGAGGGCTATCAGCCTGGCCAGGTTTGAACCGGCATAAAATTGTTTCTGCAATTGGGGCATGGGCTTTATTCTTTTGTTAGAAATCGATACCGGCAATATTATACAAAAGGAGATTGAATTCATAGTCTCAAATCAGAGAAATTTACTATCTCTGTATAATTCATTATTCGCCCAGAGTGTTGAAATGGAAAAGGATTTTAACGAACTACCCGGGAAGATTCATGACCTTCAAAGGAGTCACCGGCAGGACAAGCAGCTCAATATGGATATAAACCTCGAGAATGGCAGCGGAAACACAAAAATTTTCGGATAAATTATGAAAAGGATGTCTTTGGTATACAGGTTTTCAATTCTGTTCATGGCAACGCTTTGCCTGACGAACTGCAGTGAGGAAGCGATTTCTGAAAAAGAGTTTAAGGACCCTTCGGTTGAGTACTGGCCCAAGCCTCTCTGGTTCTGGAACAATACCACGGTAACAGAACAGGGGATTGAAGAACAAATGCAGGCATATAAAGACCTCTGTGGTTATGGGGGATTTGGAATACTACCATTTGGTAAAGATTTCAAACCTGTGTATTTGACTGAGGAGTACTTTAAGGTCTATGCAAAGGCACTTGAAAGGGCCAGGGAGCTGGGATTGAAAATGTGTTTGTATGATGAATATGGATTTCCCAGTGGAGGTGTTGGTCCGGTAAACGGCGATGGAATCCCCCGTTTTATGAATCAATTTCCGGAACAAACCATCAAAAGGCTTGACAGGAAAGAACTGAGTGTGAAAGGCGGGGCCTCAGTTAAAGAGCCAGTTCCGGAGGGTGTTTTAATGGCAGCGGTTGCCATGGAGAAAGAATCTCTTGACAGGATCAATCTGCGTGAAAACATCAATAATGGAATTCTGACTTGGGATGTGCCGGGGGGAAACTGGAAAATAATGTTGTTTACCTGTGTAAAAGACGGTGATCCGATCTCTGATTATCTGGATCCTGATGCTGCAAAGAACTTCAC
Source organism: Bacteroidota bacterium (assembly GCA_024244665.1). The sequence continues at coordinate 19,274 of JAAEOI010000001.1, forward strand.
GCGGATGACTCACGACGAATACTTTGCCCGGTTTGAAGAATATTTTGGGGAAGTTATTACCGGAACCTTTTTTGATGAACCCACTATGTACAGGGCGCAAGGAAGAATGTGGACGGAATCGTTCAATGAAAAATTCATGGACAAATACAGCTTTAATCCTGAATTACTTTATCCCGCATTGTGGTACGATATAGGGAGTGAGACCCAATCTGCCCGCAACTATCTTTTTGGATTCCGGTCAGAATTATACGCTGAAGGATTTACAAAAGTAGTCAATGACTGGTCTGAACATCACGGCATTACCGCAACCGGACATCAGGACCAGGAGGAAATAGAAAATCCTGTGAGTATATCAGGTGACTTGATGAAATCATTTGAATTCCTTGAGATTCCCGGAATTGATAAGATTGGAGGGAATAGGCCTGCCGAAAGGTTTTACAAGATAATCAGTTCTGCGGCATACAATTGGGACAGGAATCTTGTGATGTCTGAAACCTATGGTGCCATGGGGAACCTGCGTTGGGACAGCATTTACGCTATTGCAATGGATCAGTATGCCAGGGGTATAAATGATCTAATACCTCATGCAGTTTGGTACGACGACCAGAATGTTACTTTTAAACCTGAATTATCTCATAGAAATACGCTGTATGCTGACAGCCTGAAGATATTCAACATGTTTTTGTCAAGATTAAATTATATACTCCAAAAAGAGGGCCGGCATGTGGCTGATATTGCAGTTCTGTATCCGATCCATTCATTGCAGGGAGAGCATTATTTTGATGGAGAATTGGGTTATTACAAGGGGGGTGTTCATATCCCACATACCGATTATGTAGAAGTAACTGATATTCTCACAAGCTATGCAGGAAAGGATTACACCTATATCCACCCCGATGTGCTGGATGATAAATGCACAGTATCAGATGGCATGTTACGATTGGATAACAGAATAAACCGGGAAGAATTTAAAGTACTGTTTATCCCATCCTGTAAAACTATTTCAGTGGAAAACTTAAGGAAGGTCAAGGCATTTTATGATGGGGGAGGGACCGTAGTTTTCACAAGCAGGTTGCCATCTAAATCCTTTGAGATGGGGAAAGATGCAGAAGTAAGTCATATTGTCAATTCGATTTTTCCCCGGAGGGAGGAACAGCTGCCAGGTATTGCAAGGAATTCAAAAGGGGGGAACGCAATTCTGATACCCAGTCCTTCAGGGGAGGAGATAAGGAATGCCATATATCAACTTGATTTTGTTTTTGATGTGGATTTTCCCCTGACACCGGACCTCCGCTATATACACAAAGTAGTTGAGGGCCAGGATGTATACTATTTTGCAAACATAGGCAGAGCGCATGTGGATATTCCTGTTACGCTTTCAGGCACAGCAGGTCTTGAAAAATGGAATCCGCTTAATGGTCACACAGAAGAAGTAGAGACAGAAACAGGAAAGAATCAAAGTCAAGTTGAAACGCGCATCATACAATTAGAACTGGCACCTTATCAGTCGTGCTTTCTTATTGGAGAACAAAACCAATAATGACCATGATGGCTATTAGGAAATATTTCATCAAAGATTTAGTTTTCATTTCAGTTCAAATATTGGTCTTAGGAGCATGCCCTACCTTGGAGTATTGTTCAGAATGCAACAGAAAATTGTACGGGAATCTCTTGCGCAATAGAGATTATATTTGGCTTAGACGAAAGAAGGGGAACAAGCCTTTCTTTGGCCCTTTTGCTTGATTTACTTGATAAAGCCCAAGTAATTTTCACGGTTTAGCAATTCCACATCTGCCTTGTAGGTCTCGGTCCAGGATTTTGGGGCACGAATTTTCCCTTTTCCCCATTTGATCTCATACCCGGTTAATACTCCTTGATTTTCTTCTACATAGTCTATTTCAGCTCCA
>JAAEOI010000002.1 GCA_024244665.1 Bacteroidota bacterium
AGTTCTGAATATTCGACCATTTGTTCCCTGAAAAGGGCGATCATTTCAGCTATGAAATTCGCATCGCCGCCTGACATGGTTTTTAGATAGTTTAGATCAGTGATCATAATTGCATGAAGTTAAGTTGAAAACTTCTTCTGAGTGCTAAATTTATTTATTTTATTTTTAGAAATAAAACCCGCTCAAAATTTTTATCATCGGGAGACTACATGAAAACAAAAATAGCAATTATTCTGGTAGGATTATTTTCAGTGCAAATGGCATTCTGTCAGATCTCATTTTCAGAGAAAAGGCAACGCGATAAAGTTTTCCATGAAGGAGTTGCGCTGATTCTTCAGAACGAGTTTGAAATGGCCAGTGTTCAGATGACCAGTTGTCTCGATATTGACTCAACATATGCTCCGGCCTATTTGAACAGGGGGCGAATTCTGATTGAATGGGCTGCATTTGATCAGGCCATAGAGGATCTTGAGCTTGCAATCCGTTATGATCCGGATCTGGGGGAGGCCTATTTTTATAAAGCTTATATCCTGTTTGGAACCGATTCCACCGGAATGGATGCTGAGCTTTTTGACCTGGCCATATCAAGAGGTTTTAATGATCCCTATGCCTATTATTTCCGTGGGCTTACCGAGATACGCGACGGACTTGACGGAAAGGCGTATAATGATATGAGTGAGGCCATTGAACTGAAAACTGATTTTGCTCTTGCATATCATGAAAGAGCAGGGATCAAAAGAAGGTCAAATGATCTGCAGGGGGCTCACTTTGACTACAGGACAGCCACAGAGTATGATCCTGGTTTTGCACTGGCTTATAACAGCCTGGGATCGGTAAAGATCCTTCTGGGAGATTACGATGGTGCCATTAAACAATATAACATAGCTCTTGAGCTAAACCCTAAGATGGTATTGGCAATGAACAACAGGGGATATGCAAACTATTTCCTTGGTGACCTGAATGCGGCCCTGGATGATTTTGACACGGCTATCAACCTGGAGAAAGGATTTGCAGAGGCCAGTCTGAATAAATCATCTGTACTGGCACGACAACAGAGTATCGAGCCTGCCCTGAACCTGCTGGATCATGCCATTGTTGAGAATCCCGAAGTTTCCCTGCTCTATCTCAATCGCGGATTAATAAGGGAGCTGAATGGGAACCTGGACGGTGCCTGTGAGGACTGGAACCTGGCCCTGGAACTGGGAGCTGCCGGGGCAGAAGAATATGTAAAGGAATGCAATGAATAAGGTGCCTATGATACAACGGTGGTTAATTGTGCTCTCCATAGCACTACTGCTTCCCCTTACTCTATGGGGTCAGGAAGATGTTACTATCAAAAAAAAGAATTTCCAAACCGGTGTTGAGATAGGTTTTAAGGAGGCATGGAAAAGTGTAAAGGAGGGAGATAAGCATTTTAAGGAGGGGGTGGGTACCTATGGGCTGGCCAGGGATATGTACCTGTTTGCCTACCAGTATAACCCGGGTGTTGCGGAACTGAACTACAAAATAGGTGCATGTTATCTCTTTTCCGATGATAAATATGTGGCCATTGACTATCTTCTCAGAGCCTACAGCCTGAATGAGGAGGTAAGCAGCGATATCAACCTCTTGCTGGGTAAGGCTTATCAGCTTGTACTTGAATTTGAAGATGCTGCCAGGCACTATAAAGTACACAAACTGACCCTGGATGAGGATGATCAGATTGAGTACGGTGATCTGCTGGCCAAGCGCCTTGCAGAGTGTCAGCACGGCAGGGAGCTGTCTAAGGAACCTGAGAGGGTCATTCTGCAACTCCTGGGCAATGGGGCGAATTCAAGGTATGATGATTACAATCCCATTTTTGCGTATGGCGATACAGCCCTCTATTTTACCTCGAGGAGGCCATTTGGTAAAGCCAAGCGCAATCCCTTTGACAACAAGTACAATGAAGATATATATCGTGCCGGGTTAAGTTCTGCAGGATTGGAAGAGGCCGTAAGGTTGGGCAAGCCCTTTAACTCTGACAACAATGATGCGATTGTTGGCATCTCTGCCGATGGAAACCGGCTCCTTCTTTATAACGGTCATATCGATAATGGTCATATTGAATCGATCGATTACAAGCCTGAAAAAGGGAAATGGTCAAAATCGAAAGGTGTTCCTAAAAAGTTGCTTAGCAAGGAAGGGGAGACTTCAGCCTGTCTCTCTTCCGATGGACAGGAGCTCTATTATGTGAGTCGCAACAGCAAACTTACCATGGGGGGGAAGGATATCCTCTTCTCCCAGCTCAATGAAAAGGGAAAGTGGGAAGATCCCCGCAACATTGGCGGACTGATCAATACACCCTACGATGAGGAGGGGGTCTTTATTACGGCCGATGGGAAACAGCTCTATTTCGCATCCCAGGGACACAACAGCATGGGAGGTTACGATATTTTCCGTTCAGAAAGGGCCGAGAATGGTGGCTGGTTGGCTCCTGTAAACCTGGGTTTCCCCATTAATACACCCGATGACGAGGTATTCTATATCATGGATAAGACGGGGACCTATGGCTATTACTCAACCATCCGGGAGGGTGGTGAAGGCTCCAAGGATCTCTATAAAGTGATTTTCCTGGGATCAGAAAAGGAGCTGCTTACATCCATGAAGGATCAGCTGGTTGCCGGAATGGAAGGGAATAAGAGAGGCTTCCTTACTCCGCCGGAACTCCCGGTTCTGGATACAAACCTTGTGGTAACGGGCCGTGTTCTGGATACCATCGAAGGCTTCAAACCGGTTATTGCAAGCCTTACATATATTGATGCAAACGGAAGCATTCAGCCGGTGAAGGCCGTAACCAACGATTCTGGTGTTTATGTGGCAAGATTGCCCGAAGCCACAATCTATGGGGTTGAAATCAATGCAACGGGATATCTCTATTTTCTCGATATCGTCGACCTGCTTGGGCAGAACGGAGAGGAGAAGTTAATACAGGATTTC
>JAAEOI010000003.1 GCA_024244665.1 Bacteroidota bacterium
ATCGATATTATTCCCGTTAAAACCCTGTCTGAAACGGTAAGTTTTCTGACTAATGAGTTAGTCATCTCTCCATTCCCCCTGAACCTTTCAGATGTTTTCAGCGACTCCTCTAATTACGAAATAGATTTTATAGATGTTAAGGGTCAGGAACACGTAAAACGTGCACTTACCATAGCTGCGGCAGGAAATCATAACGTACTTATGATCGGCCCTCCTGGCTCAGGAAAAACAATGTTGACGCAAAGGATTCCCTCCATAATGCCAGGATTAACACTGGAAGAGGCCATTGAGACTACTGCAATATACAGTTCGGCAGGACTTTTAGGAACTAATCAATCCCTGGTAGCGACCAGACCTTTTCGCAATCCACATCACACTATCAGTACTGCAGGGCTGGTCGGAGGTGGCAGCTTTCCACGTCCCGGTGAGATTAGTCTTGCGCATCATGGAGTACTCTTCCTTGATGAACTGCCTGATTATAACAGGAGAACACTGGAAGTACTGAGACAGCCATTAGAGACGGATGAAATCACAATTTCAAGGGCAATGAGTTCAGTTATGTTTCCGGCGGAGATAATGCTGGTCGGAGCCATGAACCCATGTCCGTGCGGATACAATACTGATCCAAAGAAAGAGTGTCATTGCTCACCGCGTCAGATACAGAACTATATATCCAAAATTTCCGGTCCGTTACTTGACAGGATTGATATTCATGTTGAGGTACCGAATGTTCAGTATAAAGACCTGACATCAGATGCAACCTGTGAATCGTCTA
>JAAEOI010000004.1 GCA_024244665.1 Bacteroidota bacterium
ATTTTCCCTTTTGAGGTTAAGCCGTGATAGTGATCCTGAATGGTTTTGGTCAGAGAAAACTGCTGACTGGCCATCATATTTCTCCTGTGTCAAGTAATGAGGTATGAAATTATTAGTATTGAAATGAAAGCAACATAAATGATTTTGCTGGGTTTTGCATCAATATTACAATTCAGCAAGAAGTGCAGCCATTCTTGAAAAACGAAACGAAATAGCTCAAAAGCCAAGTGAAAATTAGGGCAAAACTGAATGCTTGATCAACATGCAATGATAGCTTTTGTTACATTTCCCTTGACAGGCTTTGAAGATTGTGAGATGTAGTAAATGAAATCAGTAGATAACCTGTGCGGACTTTCGTTTAGCGCTGTGTGGAATTCAGTATTCAACCAATATAACAATTACTTAGGAGAACAAATATGAACTTAATGGGTTTTCAGGGAGGGCAATATCGCCCGCTATCATTAGAGCAAATTGAAGTAGTACATGACGCTTCTCTAAGGATTCTTGAAACAATTGGTATCACGTTTGAACAGGGCCTTGAGGATACTGCTCGGATGCTGGAAGACAATGGTGCTACCGTAGACTGGGAGGAGATGAATATTCTCTTTCCAAGAGAATTGGTTATTTCACAGGTTGCAAAATCCCCTGAAAAAGTGGTCCTTTGTGGCCGCGACCCAAAGCATGACCTCAACTTGAGTGAGGATCGCGTTCACCTGGGTACCGGTGGAGGGACTATTAAAATCCTGGATCCGGAAACTGGTGAGGTAAGATCAACAACTCTCCAGGATCTTTATAATGTTTCTCGACTTGTTGAGCAGCTCGATAATGTCCATTTCCTCGTAAGGCCCTGTATCCCGACAGATATCGATAAATCTGATTATGATATCAATATGTTTTACGCCTGTATGACTGGGTCGTCCAAGCATGTTATGTCAGGCGTAAACGATGAAGCGGGTTTGCATAATGTTATCGAGATGGCCTCATTAATCGCAGGAGGTAAGGAAAAACTTCAGGAAAGACCTTTTGTATCAGTGATCACATCCTTTGCGATTAGCCCGCTTAAGCTGTGCACACAATCGACCCTGATTATGCAGGAAGCTATCCGTAACAACATCCCGGTTGCCCTGTCCAGTGCACCGATGGCAGGTTCCACCTCTCCTCTCACTATGGCTGGAACTCTTGCCCAGTTACATGCTGAAGAGATGGCAGGGGTCACCATTTGTCAATTGACAAACCCGGGAGCTCCACTCCTCTACGGTGGAATACCCGGACTTGCGAATCTTAAAACAATGGGATACTCCGGCGGGGCTGTAGAATGTGGAATGATGAACGCTGCTATTCATCAACTTTCCGCTCATATAAAAGTACCTAACTATAACTCAGCGGGTCTTTCTGACTCAAAAGTTCCGGATGCCCAGGCAGGCTACGAAAAAGCTTTTACCGCACTTTTAGCCTCCATGGGAGGGTCTAACTATATCCACCACAGTGCAGGAATGCTGGAATCAATGCTCGCCATTGCCCATGAACAGTTTGTG
>JAAEOI010000005.1 GCA_024244665.1 Bacteroidota bacterium
ACTGCAAGTCGGCGATCCCAGGAACTGGCTCCGCGCCCTGCCTGACCGTTGTCAGATGTCCAATTATCGCCAGATTAGATACTGTAAATGAAAAATCAATGACTTATATATCCATGAGACCGTCATGGTGTTGAGGTCTGTTCTAGGGTAATGAGCGGGTTCTACTTCCGACTGCGACCTATCCCTGTGCCCGGCCTGGTCCCCAGGGATATAGCGCCTGGATCGCCTGCACGTGTCTGTAGGATTTCGACTGGGCATTCAATTTACCCAGAGGGCATGCGCCGGCTGAAAGGTGAGTGCAAATTCCTGATGGTACTGATCTGTTGATAATGCATGGCCCGCCCATGGGTGTAGTCCCTGGGAAGTATGATTCTGCCCAAGGATCAGGCCGACATTGCTATAGAGCATGAGCTACACTCCTCGATACTCTTAACAAAAAAGTGCAACGCTCAACCAGTTATAATGGATTGCAGGGAAGACGGTGATTGGACTTCCTGTACGGATAATTCAGGCTTCAACATCATGAAAGCGCCATGGTAATATAACTAATAGATTATACGAGCGAATTTAGCAATCAGGAGATAATTGGACACTCAGATTCTGATTCATGAGAAGTTACATCATGTTATTTGTGTAACTTATTGA
>JAAEOI010000006.1 GCA_024244665.1 Bacteroidota bacterium
GAGGAATTGGGAAGATAGACGATTTGGGATTTACGATTTAAAGGCATTGTGCGGGAATATTTGACAAAACGGTTGCTTGAGGTATCTTTTTTGAGAAATTAATGTAAATGCGAAATCAATTTATCATTCATAGTATTGCCATTACTCTGATCCTTGGCGGTATAGCGTGGTTCTGGCCACCGATACTCTGGACGTTTATCATCATCGGTCCCTTGATTCTGATGGGAGTATACGATATGTGTCAGACCCGGCATGCTATCAAGCGGAATTTTCCCTTGATCGGGAGAGGACGGTATATGCTTGAAAGTATGGGACCCAAGGTAAACCAGTACTTCATTGAGTCTGATGCCGAAGGCCGTCCGTTTCACCGGAAATTCAGGGCTATTGTTTACCAGCGTGCCAAACAAGAGCTGGACACACAAGCCTTTGGTACCCAGCAGGATGTTTATAAGTCTGGATACGAGTGGATGGAGCATTCCATTTACCCTTTAGACGGTGAAAAGCTGGATCAGTCGCCCAGAGTGATGATAGGCGGACATGACTGCAAACAGCCTTATTCTGCCAGTATCTTCAACGTCTCTGCCATGAGTTATGGCGCGCTCAGCAAGAATGCTGTTCTGGCTCTGAACGGAGGAGCAAAAATAGGAGGTTTCGCTCATAACACCGGAGAAGGCGGCATCAGTGAGTATCATCTCAGGCCGGGCGGTGACCTGATCTGGCAGATCGGTACAGGATATTTTGGATGC
>JAAEOI010000007.1 GCA_024244665.1 Bacteroidota bacterium
CATCGGCCTGCAGATAGAGGTAGTCAAACAGTTCGCCCCGGGTTCCGATTCCCTCTTTCCCGGTATCCAGGGTGTCCAGCAGATCATGAATTGATCCCTCGTTTTCCCGCAGTAAAATCAACCTCAAACCCTCAGTGGAGTTGTCATTTATGGCAGGGGAGGCGGCCGGGGCTTCTGCACCAGGTACCGGGACGACCTCTGCAACAGGCTCCTTTTGCCTGCGCTCCTTCCTGGACTTCACAGGCACCGGCTCATTGCCTGTAACGGTCAGGCTGTTCCTGTGAATGTTCCCGTCGCTGTCGGTCATCTCCAGCTCTATTCGGCTGCTTCCCGGGAGGGGTATGATCTCCAAGTCCATACGCTTTTTAGCCACTTCAATGGTGTCGGTGCTGACCAGTGTAGAGTCCTGGTATACCTTCATGACCAGAGTGGATCCCTTTTCAACCTTTACGGGGATGATCAGTGGTACACCTATGGGGCCTTCATACTCTGCCGCTTTCAGTTCAATGGAGCTTTCTTCTCCTTCAATTACCATGGGCTCCTTCTTTACCATGGCCAGTTCAATCACATCGTCGATAGTGATCCCCTCCTTGTCCGAACTGGTATTGATGTTCAGAGGTGTGATCAGCTCATGGAATCCCTTCCCGTTGAAGTGAAGGTTGTACTCACCCTTTGCCAGGTTGAGTGTATATGAACCATCCACTTCGATGGGGATGCTGTATTTGATGGTGTCTCCGCTTTCCGGGTCGATCACAAACATTTCCAGCGAAGTCAGGTCCGTATCCCCGTCCTCAGTACCTACGAATCCCGTAACCACATACATGCGGGGATTATTGGCTGAGTAGATGTCCATGTAGTAGATATCGTGCCGTGAAGCTCCGTTAGGTGAGATCCTTGACTGGTATCCCCCCAGGCCGTTGTTCACAGGATGGAAGAAGATGTCGTCGTCGGTAGTGTTGATTGGATAGCCCAGGTTGACAGGTTCACCCCATGAACCGTCCTTGTTCCTGGTGGAGTAGAAAATATCGTAACCACCCATGTTGTAATGGCCATAAGAGCTGAAATAGAGTGTGTTTCCGTCCTCTGTGATAAAAGGGGTCTCCTCGTTATACCGGGTGTTGACGGTGGATCCCAGGTTTTCAGGTAATCCCCATTTTCCGTCGGCTCCGCGCTCAGCTTTATATATATCAAGTCCGCCCAGGGTTCCTTTCCTGTTGCTGGTGAAATAGAGAGTCTGGCCATCCCGTGTGAAACAGGCGTGTGACTCCCAGTATTTGGTCGAGATGTTCTCTCCCAGTTTCACGGCTGGTAACCAGAAGCCATCCTCGTACTGGGTGGTATAAAGGTTACCGATGTGTTCATCATCAAAGTAGAGCAGCATCTCCGTTCCCTCATGATTGAGGGCGATCGGGTAGATATCCATATCGAATCCTATCATGGCTGTAAGCGACATGGGGAGGGTCCACTCGCCGTTCTCCTTTTCAATGAAGAGTGCCTCATCGAAGAAGGGTTGTATTGTAACGAAAGCCATCCTTTCGCCATTCCCGGAGATGACCGGATTGGTTTCGGAGTAGCGGGTGTTGACCGAGGATCTCATGGGATGAAGATCAAGGTCGACCGGCATGGACATCAGTCGTTTTGCATTCTCACAGGCTTTGATCTGTGCATGAACAAGCTCATCGTCATAAACTTCGGGGTCCATGATCTTCAGGAATCGCCGGAAGGATTCAATGGCAGCGTCAAGTTTGTTGTTTACCAGGTAGGCATTCCCCAGGAAATAGAGTACATCGGGAGGGGCCGTCTTTTCTTTAAAGCTTCCTTCTTTGTATTCGGGATTGATATTTTTGCTTGCGTCAACCAGGTAGTCGATGGATTCCTGTCTCCGGTAGGGGTCGAAGAGCAGGCAGATTCCGATCTTGTACTTCAGGTTGTCATTACCAGGTTCCCACTTCAGTAGTTTCTGGTAGATAGCCTCGGCTTCAGCGAAATCCTCGAACAGGAACCACGATTCGGCATTGGCGAAATCGTTGCGTGAGGAGTCTCTTTGTGCATTGACCAATCCCGAAAAGAGGAATAACACAATGAAGATTGAAAACAGGGATCTTCTCATACTACATGCAGTTTTGCTAAATTTAGCGAATTCTACTCTTATATTTCCCTGAAGCTCCGTGTGATTATTAACAGGTCGTTGAATACCCGGTAATCTTTGGCATACACCACGTTAATCTCTTTGATCCGGTCGGGATCCGGATTGTTTTCCTTGTGGTGACTGGAAGGATTCAGAATCCCTTTTTTCAGTCCCGGCAGGCCAGTCATATCGAGGCCCTCCGGATCAAGGTATCCCACCCATGTCCGGGACCCTGTCAGCACTCTGAACAGCTTAGCCAGGCTGCGGAATTTCCCCTTTGTAAAGAGAATCCAGAAGGGGAAGGTGATTAGTAGCAGCAGGGAGACAATCACATCAAAGAGTCTTTTATTCCGCCGGTTGGATTCCTTCCCGATGGAGTTGAAATGAATGGTGTATAGATCGCCTGCCGTGTTAATGGAGTTGGAGCCTATGATAGAGAGGCTCTCGGGCGGGGCGATCTTGAAATCGGTGGAGGTCCCGATGAGTCGTGTCATGATTCCGATAATGACACGAGAGGATAGATCCTTGGCACAAAATACAATTTCATTTATCTTGTGAATGGCCATGATCTCATCGATCTGCTCGATGTGTCCAAGAGTTCCCGTTTCGGATTCCAGTGGGGTGGGGGATACATATCCTATGATGTCAGGTTTGGCCTGGGTATCGAGCAGCAGGTCACTCACTCTCTTTGCCTCTTCTCCCTTTCCAACAATTACCATTCGCTTCTGCTTATTAAGATCGATTTCATAATCCCCGATCCCGGAAAGGTGAAGGGCAATCCTGAGTCCCATGGTACTGAGGATGGCCCAGAGCGATCCCATGAAGATCAGTGCCCTTGAAAACCTCCAGTCAAGCGGGAGCATGGCGTAAATCACCATAATCACCAGCGTTCCGGCCAGGTGTCCCCGGAGAAATGCCAGGGGTTTTACCGGTTTGTCATACCCTCCGGAATAATAGAGGGAGACGAGCCAAACCAGGATGTAAGCAGGGACCACTACTCTCAGGAAGAGGGGAGGGTAATAACCGGTTATATCGAACCTTACCTGCTCCCAGAAGGGAAGTGCAAAGAGGTATCCAAGGAAGATCAGGGCGGCATCCAGCACGGGCCGGTAGGTCTTTTTTATGAACCTCCTGCCCACCGAAAGCGCTGCCCTGAAATAGATGGCAAGGTTGATCAGGATGCTGAATGTACGGGCCTTCCTGGCGGTAAAATGTTTCCCGGCAAAGATGATCATCGCCTGGTAAAACATCTTCACATAGTTGAGACTCCCTTTTTTTGTACTCTCCCCCTTATAATGGATGATGGTGGTGCCGGGATAGTAGTAGTTTTTGTATCCTGCCTGGGTGATCCGGTAAGAGAGGTCGATATCCTCCCCATACATAAAAAAAGTTTCGTCGAGCAGCCCGGTAAGGTCCAGCACTTCCATCCTCATGAACATAAAAGCTCCTGCAAGCACATCCACCTGGTGGGTCTCCTCTTTGTCAAGGTACCCCAGGTGGTATTTTCCAAACCGTTTTGAGGAAGGGAAGAGTGATGAGAGTCCGAACATTTTGTAAAAGGAGACCATGGGTGTGGGGAGGGAGCGTTTGGATTCTGGCAGGAACTCTCCCTTGCCATCGATCATTTTAACCCCCATGGCCCCGGCATCGGGATGCTCATCCATGAAGGCAATGCATCTCCTGAAGGTATTCTCCTCCACCACTGTGTCGGGATTGAGCAGTAGTGCATATTTTCCGGTCGACTCCCTGATGGCCTGGTTATTGGCCTTGCTGAATCCCACATTATCCCGGTTGGCAATCAGCTTTACTCCCGGAAATTTTGTCCTGATCTCTCCCACCGATCCATCTACCGAATTGTTGTCCACCACGAAAACCTCCCCGTCGATCCCCTCCATGGCCTGCTGCACCGAGTGAAGGCACTGCTCCAGGAAGTATTTGACGTTGTAGTTGACTATAATTATGGATAAATCCATTTTTCAGTACTCAGAGTTCAGTGCTCAGGGTTCAGTATGAAATTACTAAAGATTTTCGAGTTCGACCTGGTTACGGAGCAGGTCATCCATATCCTCCCTCTTACGGATCAGGTAGTCTTTCCCTTCGTGCACCAGCACCTCTGCCGGCCTGAACCTGGAGTTGTAGTTGGACGACATGGCGTAACAATAGGCCCCTGCATTTTTAAACATCAGGTAGTCCCCTTCGAAGGCCTCGGTGATTTTACGGTTCCAACCGAAGGTATCGGTCTCACAGATATATCCGACAACCGTATAAATCCGGGTCTTCCCGGTGGTCCGGCTCACATTGATAATTTCGTGGTAGGCTTCGTAGAACATGGGTCTGATGAAATGGTTGAGGCCGGTATCGAGACCTGCAAACACCGTAGAGGTGGTTTGTTTGATCACGTTGACCCGGGCCATGAAAAAGCCGGCTTCGCTCACCAGGAATTTTCCGGGTTCAAATATCAGGGTCAGTTCCTTGCCATACTCTTTGCAAAACTGGTTAAAACTGGCCGAAAGGCCCTTTCCCATGGTCTCCACATCGGTGTATACATCATCGGCCTTGTAAGGAACCTTGAATCCACTTCCCAGGTCAATGTAGTCCAGGTCTTTGAACCGGGCAGCAGTTTCGAACATAATCTCTGTGGCCCTGAGGAAGACTTCCACATCCAGGATATCGGATCCGGTGTGCATATGGACTCCCTCAATCCTCATGTTGTTAGTCTCCACAATGCGGTGTACATGGGGCATTTGGTAAATGGAAATCCCAAATTTTGAATCGATGTGGCCAGTTGAGATCTTATGGTTGCCGCCGGCGAGGACATGGGGGTTGATGCGTACACATACGGGTACCTTTGCCCCGTATTTAACGCCAAACTCCTCAAGGATGGCAATGTTATCGATATTGATACGTACCCCCAGCCCCACAGTCTCCTCGATCTCCTCGATGGAGACACAATTGGGAGTGTATAGAATATCCTGGGGAGCGAACCCGGCCTTCAATCCCAGTTCAACCTCCTGTACGGAGACCGCATCCAGGCCCGATCCAAGCGATTTAAAGAGCTTCAGAACGTTGATATTGGTGAGGGCCTTGCAGGCATAGTTGATCTTTACCTTTGAATCTTTGAATGCCCCGGTGATCCGTTTGTATTGCCGGATCATGGTTGCACTTTTATATATATAAAGGGGTGATCCGTGCTTTTCGGCCAATTGGACAACCGGGATCCCGTCGATCTGGTACTGGTTTTTCTTTAATTCCATGGGTTCTCTTACTCCATTTTTTTGAATGTATCCTCAAAGGAGGTGCGGTTCAGGATTGATCTTCCAAGGGTCACCTCATCGGCATATTCCAGATCATCCCCGATAGCCACGCCCCTTGCCAGGGTTGTGATGGTAAGCTGAAAGTCCTTCAGCCGCCTGTAGATATAGAAATTAGTTGTGTCTCCCTCCATGGTGGTGCTCAGTGCCAGGATAATCTCATTACAGCTGCCGTTCTTTACCTTCTCCTCCAGGGAACCTAGAGTCAGATCGGCAGGTCCGATACCGTCCATGGGTGAAATAATGCCCCCCAGTACATGGTAAACCCCCGAATACTGTTGTGTGTTCTCCACCGACATTACATCCCGGATCGATTCCACCACACAGACGGTCTGCTTGTCGCGGTATGGATCAGCACAGATATGGCAAACCTCAGAATCAGAGATATTGTGACATGAATCGCAGGTCCGGATCTCCGATTTCATGCGGAGAATGGTGTTTCCGAAATGCTCCACCTCCTTATCATCCTGTTTGAGAAGGTGCAATACAAGCCTGAGAGCGGTTTTCCTGCCGATCCCGGGAAGGGTGGCAAACTCGTCTACAGCCTCTTCAAGCAGTCTGGATGAATAGTTTGGTTGCATATTGTTGCATATGAGAGATCAAAAATAGTAACAAATATTTTCATGGTCTCAGCAAATTGATCAAATTTGATGCGGTTTTGACCAAAGCATATGTCATCTACGCTGATTATATCGATAATTGTAGCATATTTCCTGCTGTTGCTGGGGATCTCCTGGATCTCAGGAAAAGGGGCGGGGAATGACTCTTTTTTCCTGGGTGACCGGAAATCACCCTGGTTTGTGGTGGCATTCGGGATGATCGGTGCCTCCCTGTCGGGCGTTACTTTTATCTCGGTACCGGGCTGGGTGGTGGACAGCCAGTTCTCCTACATGCAGATGGTACTGGGTTACCTGGTGGGCTATGTGGTGATTGCTAATGTGCTGATGCCGCTCTACTACCGGATGAACCTGACCAGCATTTACACCTACCTGGAGGAGCGTTTCGGACGTTTCTCCTACAAAACAGGGGCCTCTTTTTTTCTGCTTTCACGCATCGTTGGTGCTTCATTCAGGTTATTTCTTGTGGCCAATGTGCTTCAAATCACCGTATTCCAGGCCTGGAACATCCCCTTCTATGTGACCGTCATTGTCACTATTGCGCTGATCTGGCTCTATACTTTCCGGGGCGGAATCCGGACCATCATCTGGACCGATACGCTGCAGACATTGAGTATGCTGACTGCCGTGGTGGTCTCCATCATCCTGATATCGCGTACCATGGATCTCACCTTGGGTGAGTTGATCAGCTCGGTGGCCCGGGACGAATTATCCCGGATATGGGTATTTGATGGCTGGCAGAAAGAGAACCACTTTGTCAAGCATTTTCTTAGCGGGGCCTTTATCACCATTGTGATGACCGGACTGGACCAGGATATGATGCAAAAGAACCTGAGCTGCAGGAATATCCGGGATGCAAAGAAGAATATGTACCTCATGAGTATCTCCCTGGTTCCTGTCAACCTGCTCTTCCTGTTCCTTGGGGCAGTGTTGATCCGGTTTGCCGCTGCGGGCTGGATTCCGATACCTGAGGCCACTGATAACCTCTTTCCCCTCATTGCCACTGGCGGCTACCTGCCCCAGGTAGTGGGTGTCTTTTTTATTGTGGGACTGGTGGCTGCCGCCTACTCAAGTGCCGATTCGGCCCTTACGGCTTTGACCACCTCTTTTACTATTGATATCCTGGAGGGGCAGCGTTTGGAGGAGGAGCAACTGACCCGCACCCGGAGGTGGGTGCACCTTGGCATCTCCGTGGTACTCGGACTTGTGATTATGCTATTCAGGGCCATTAATGATGAGAGTGTGATCTCGGCCCTCTTTCGCTTTGCCGGCTACACCTACGGCCCCCTGCTTGGCCTCTACGCTTTCGGCCTCTTTACCCACAGGCAGCCCCGCGACCGCCTGGTTCCCCTTCTGGCTGTTCTCTCACCCATACTGTCATTCCTGCTAAGCAAGTTTTCAGAACAGCTTTTCAATGGATACCATTTTGGTTTTGAGTTGCTTATTGTGAACGGAGCCATAATGTTCGTCGCACTGCTCCTCACTAGTCATAGAGTTCATAATGCTTAAAGTCCTCCTGAAAAGATGTTAAAAGGATGTTAAACAGTGGCTATAATGTCTTTATAGTATTAATTTGCAGACCTAATTGAATCCCAGAGTTTTATGAGAAGAATTGGATTTTCCCTTGTGTTTATTCTGATCAATGCTTATGCTTTGATGTCTCAAACGGTCAGCATTCCTGATACTGCCTTTTTGTATGCACTTGATGACCTCGGTGTTGACACTAATGGTGATGGTCTGATCAGTTATACAGAAGCAGGTAAAACTACTTCATTGTGGATATCTGAAAGGGATATTTCCGATTTGACAGGTATTGAAGCTTTTTCAAATCTGGATACTTTGGATTGTGAAAGGAATCAACTTACCACATTGGACCTTTCCAACAATACTTCCCTGGTTTATTTGAATCTTTTTCTTAATCAATTAGGAACCCTGGATATTTCCCGGAATATTTTGCTGGAGGTAGTGCTTTGTGATTATAATCCTTTAGTCAGTCTGGATCTATCTAAAAATGTAGCATTGAAGATTCTGAGTTGCAGTGGCGGTGATTTGATCAGTCTGGATGTTTCAGAAAACCAACTATTGGAAGAATTCAATTGCAGATCAAATGACTTAAGCAACCTGGAACTTCCCGGTAACTCTACAATTAGAAAACTCGCTTGTGATTTTAATCAATTGACCCACCTGGATGTTTCAGGCGAGTTGTCATTATTAGTTTTAGAATGCAGAAGCAACCAGCTATCCACTCTGGATCTATTTAATAATTCATTATTAAAGGTATTGCATTGCGATTATAATCAATTAAGCACCCTGGATGTTTCCAAAAACTCAGGTCTGGAACTCCTTCATTGCGATTCTAACCAACTATTAAGCTTGAATGTAAACGATACGGCTTTAAAATCAGTGGATTGCGACTTTAATGATTTGGATAGCCTGGATGTTTCTGCCTGTACTTCATTGGCCACATTGAATTGCGGCTCCAATAAACTAACTGATCTGGATATCTCAAATAATATTGCTCTGGATCTGTTTAATTGTGGTGGTAACCATATTACCAGCCTGGATGTTGCAAATAATGTGGCACTAACAACACTCAATTGCAATTCAAATGAGTTTATCGCTCTGGATTTATCAAGGAATACGCTATTAACTCTTTTGTATATTGGGTACAACGAATTCATTAGTTTAGATTTTTCAGAAAATGTAGCATTGCAGATTCTGAACTGCGTGGGAAACCGGTTGACCAGCCTTGATCTATCCAAAAATACAGAATTAATTGAGCTTTACTGTGGAGAAAACAATCTAAGCAGTCTGAGCGTCAACAATAATCCTGCTTTGCGACTTCTGTCATGCAACAATAATCCCTTATCTCATCTGGATATTTCGAATCTGACAGATTTTTTCCTCCAGGATGGGACCTGTGGTTGTGGCGGATATTTGGATCTTTCCAATATCCCCTCCTTAAATGAAGTCTGTGTATGGATAACTCCTTTTCCCCAGCCAGACTCTGCCTGGCAAGTGATGACAGATGGGAGCCAGGATCTTTACTTTAGGGATTGTGCTGCTCCTGTTCTGACTGTTTCTGAGGATCTTCCATATCAGCCTGCATTTATTGAAGCAAGCAGTACAGAAGAGGGAAGGATCTACCTGGTGCCGGAAAATACAGATGGAAACCTTGACAACATCCTTGCAGATTCGATTAAATCAGTTCGGGTCTTTACGAACACTTCAGTAAATATCCCTTTAGATGGATTGAATAATGGAGTCTACCGGCTATATGGTGCTGATCTGGAAGAAAATATATCCAGGCCTGAGGAGTTTTCTATTTTGGGAGTGGGATTTGACGATATGATTAATAGTCAGGTCGAGATCTATCCAAATCCAACCAATAGCATACTGACCATAAAATCAATAGATTTTGCTCCCCGATCAATCGAAATAATTGCACTCAATGGGAGCTTGGTATTAAGCAAAAATATCATGGGAGGATTCAGTCAGATCGATCTTTCATCTTTTGAGAAAGGTGTTTACTTCATTAGCATCATTTCAAAAGATCGGGTCACTTCCCAAAAAGTGATTAAGCTGTAGCTAAAACTCAGTGCTCAGCAATATGTGAATTTGCTGAGGAATCTCGATCCAGGAGCCAAGTTTGAGGTATTCATTGGAGATGAAGATCTCATCAGCGCTTTTGATGGCAATGCCCTCCACCTGGTGGGAGGGAAGTGAGAGGTTGATTCTCCGGCGGGTTCCCCCAAAGAGGTCATCGGCCTCAAATCCTTTTTCCAATGGATCTTTAAGTATATAAATAAAGGGATACATCACGGAGGTGTACACGCACAGGATGATAGTATTCCCATCCGCAGATATATCCGCACCCGTTATGAGCCCCTCTATCTGCTTGTGGGAGACTTTCCTGGCCACATGATGTCCGGGAATGGCTGGTAATTTGTATACCGAAGAGCCGGCGTTGATCCACTCTTTCGTGAAAAGGAATATTTGTCCCCGGTGAACAATCATAGCCTCA
>JAAEOI010000008.1 GCA_024244665.1 Bacteroidota bacterium
AATTTTCACTTCCGAACCATCTTCCACGGGAGGCACATATCCTTTACCGCAACCGGTAAACCCGGCAGATGGCAGATCCTCCGCAGATGGCTCTTCCAGCATCACCTCCTGCCCGGAAGCCGTTTCTATTTTATCCGTCAACGGATTAAATGAGAGAGATCCTGAGAAGGCGTATGCAGTTACAATTTCAGGAGAGCTTATAAATGAAAGGGTCTCGGAGTTGCCATCATTACGTGCACGGAAATTTCTATTATAAGAGTTCACAATAGTGTTTCTTTCGCCTTTCTCAATATCTGTCCGTTTCCATTGCCCTATACACGGACCACAGGCGTTGGCCAAAACAGTTGCACCGGCATCAGTCAGGGCCTTCATCTGCCCATCACGTTTAATGGTATCTTCTATCAAGTTTGATCCCGGTGTCACCAGCAGTGGGACCGTCAGCTTCAGCCCTTTGGCAACAGCATCCCTGGCAACAGCTGCTGCACGCCCCATATCCTCATATGAAGAGTTAGTGCATGAACCAATAAGAGCATATTTAATATTTTCAGGATAATCTTCCTTAA
>JAAEOI010000009.1 GCA_024244665.1 Bacteroidota bacterium
CAAGAAAGCTGATGCAAAATCAGGAAAAAAGACAGAGGCCAAAGAGGAGAAGAGTAAAGAGGCCAAATGTGGAGAAGGAAAATGTGGTTGATCCGGTCTAAACAGGAGCCCCGCGATTGCGGGGCTCTTCTTTAAAACAGAGAAAGATGAAAGGAAAAGTTGGCATAGGCTTAAGGAGAGATATCTCGGAGGAGATCCTGGAGAGCAGGGTACTCACTCCCGATTTTCTGGAGGTTGTCCCGGAGAACTGGATGGGGGTTGGCGGAAACTGGAACCGGACACTGGTGAAGGCTATCTCAGCTTACCCTGTCACCTGTCACGGGCTGTCACTATCACTGGGTAGCCCCGAGGACCTTAACTGGGATTTTTTAAAGGAGCTGAAGGTTTTCCTGGATGAAAACCGGGTGGAGATCTTTTCCGAACACCTCAGCTATACTAAAAGTCAGAATGCCCACCTCTACGACCTGCTTCCCATTCCCTTTCGGAGGGATGCGGTTAATCATGTGGTCGACAGAATCCGGCAGGTGCAGGATTTCCTTGAGAGGCCCCTGGCCATCGAGAATGTTTCATACTATACCCCGGTGGCTGCGGAGATGACAGAGCTTGAATTTATTTCGGAAATTGTGGAGAAGGCAGGGTGTAGTCTTCTGCTGGATGTAAATAATGTCTATGTGAATGCCTTCAACCATGGGTACGATGCCCGGAAATTCATCGGGCAACTCCCCCTCGACCTGGTGGCCTATATCCACATGGCCGGTCATGAGCAGGTGGAACCCAATCTGATCATCGATACACACGGTCAGCCTATTTCAGACTCGGTTTACGAACTGTTCGAGTGGACCATCCAGAGGATGGAGCCGGTACCGGTTCTGCTGGAAAGGGACTACAATTTTGATGAGCTGGATCAGCTCCAGGCAGAGCTGGTACATTTGAAAAGCCTGATTGCTAAACACTGGGAGGTGGCTTATGAAACTTCATAAAGATACAGCCAGGATACAGGAAGACCTGGGGGAGTTCTGCCGCACAGGAAGTGAGATCCATATTCCCGGAGTGACCCCGGGAAGGCTACACCATTACAGGCGGCTAGTGAATAATGTGGTCAGGGATTCGCTGGATTCTGCCTTCCCCATAACGGTGGCGGCCCTGGGAGAGGAAACCTGGGATTTGCTGGTGCAGGATTTTTTCTCCAGTGGAGTACCTGCAACGCCAATGATCTGGAAAATGCCCTTTGAGTTCTACAGCTATCATGCCGGACAGGAAACAGGTAAACGGATTCAGAAAGCATTCCTGGATGATCTTCTCTACTTCGAGTGGATGGAGATAGAGGTCTATAACATGCCCAACCGCGCTTTCCCCGCCTTTACGAGTGAGGGTTCCATCCTGGAGGAGCCCCTGGCATTCAACCCCGAATATGAGATTATCCAACTGGAATACCCGGTCCACATGCATCCTGCGGAGAGAGCTGCAGAACTTCGGGGGGAATATTTCGTGCTGATTTTCAGATCGCCCGATACAGGCTTTGTGCAGTTCATCAATCTTTCTGTACTATACACCTATATCCTCACCCGCCTGGCGGAGGAGGGCCTTCCCATAAATCACCTTAAAGGGGAAGTCGCCCGGGCCACCGGCATTGAGAGTGGGAAATACATGGATGATGCAATGGAACAGTTCATTACTGATCTGATGGATAAACGACTGATCCTCGGATTCAAAAAAGTATAGCCTTGATCACCTTATTGGGAAGAGAGCAGGGGCCGCTTCTTATTGAAAGTAGTTGCTTTCTGGTAGGCCGCAGCAACTGCCAGAGCGGTTTCCTCATCAAACTCCATCATCCGGCTTGGAAATCCTCAATGAGGTCGTGTCGAATACGGTTGGAAAGGGTCACTTCCTGATCGCATTAAACACGATGGCACAATCCAACGCATTTCGGCAGATGGGTCCCACCTTATCCATGCTCCGGGTGACCGCCATGCAGGAGATTTCACGCGATCGAATCAGTTCGGCCAGGTCCGAATCAATCATTAACTGTTCAATGCTGTCGAACTCAATATCCAAGGGATTCATGATATACCAGGTGGAATCGACAATCACTTCCATCTGTTCGGATTTTTCCTGCTCAGGTACAGTATTATTACACGAGTGGACAATCAGTAGCAGAAGGCCTGCTGCAATAGCTGTTACACTCCTTATGAGGGTGTTTCGGGTACGACTCATGGCTCGCTTTTTAAGGGATAATGGGCTGAATACACAAAAAAGTACAAATCTTTTTTTGTGATTTAGCGGAGATAATCTATATTTGCACCCGCAAAAGGGAGCTTAGCTCAGCTGGTTCAGAGCACCTGCCTTACAAGCAGGGGGTCACTGGTTCGAATCCAGTAGTTCCCACAGCAAAATCAACCCGATCGGATTCCCGGTCGGGTTTTTGTTTTTATGCCATGCCTCAAGCTTGCTTGAAGGCAAAGGCATAAAAAGAAACCAGGCGCAGCCTGTGGTTGATTTTGTTGATGATTCCCCCTATCCTGGATCACGACCGAGCCCAGCGAGGGAGTACTCCAGTAGCCTCCACGATTAAATGAGAGGGAGTTAGGTCTTTCAGATCTGACTCCTTTTTTTGTTGGTTTGAATTGGGGTTGAAGTTTAAGGGGAGTTGTACGAAACATTAATTTGCCAGGAGTAGCTCAAATGAAAGAGGACTACAGCATATCATTCTTCGCATGCGATTAACTCCTGGGGATCTATATCCTGGGATAGAACTCTTCCCTGCCATCCCGGTATACAAATTTCAGGCCTTTAACCTTTTCTGCT
This sequence comes from Bacteroidota bacterium, assembly GCA_024244665.1. The sequence goes on from JAAEOI010000009.1 coordinate 2,806, forward strand.
TCCCGGGTTCCGGACGTGGCTGCCTTTTTGCTATTTGAAGCCTTTAATGTAGCTTATCTGAATAATGTACTTAGCCGTTTCTGATGCAAGCACATCATCATCTACGATTATTTGAGCACTCATTTCGCCCTGATCCCCACTTTCGGCATTAAAGACAAGTTCGTCACCAATTTTAAAGATGGCATCAAAACTGATGCTCCAGGGCAGGGGGACATCCTCCAGCAGTATCAACCCGAATCCGGAAGTGTATTCAATATCCGCCAGCTTACCCGCTTCCTGGGTCGTAAGTTTGTATTCGATACTTACCAGATCGGGATTCTCTTCTTCACTGTCATCGCACGCAAACATAAACAAAGCAGAGAAAAGCAGGATCAGCAGTGGTGTCAAAGTATTTTTGTTCATACTGTAAAGAAGCAAAATTAGTTGAGAAATCTGAAGCTTCCGCTTAGATTATTTGCTCTTATCGTATTGCTCTTCGAATAACTTGTAATATATGCGCGATACCATGCCAAATATTGCGAACAGCATTGCAAACTGAAATGAATTACTCATTTTTATGAATCTAAAGTTTTCAATACCAAGAAGTTCAATCACGCCGATTATTGTGAATACAACAGCAGTAAGGATCCTGAGGTACCAATCCAACCGGGATATGTGAAAATACCTGTGCTGTCTTTTTCATGTTGGTTTTTTTATTCGTACCGCAGTGATTCAACCGGATTTTTGTTTGCTGCACGCCAGCTTTGCCAGCTTACAGTTAACAGGGCTATGATAAGCGCTATTACTCCGGCAAGTGCGAATACCCACCAGCTCAGTTCTGTTTTATAGGCAAAGTTCTGAAGCCATTTATTCATGGCAAACCAGGCAAGGGG
>JAAEOI010000010.1 GCA_024244665.1 Bacteroidota bacterium
AAACGGCAAAATAATAAGAGAGAAAGTGATTCTTGCTTAGAAACAGGATAATTAAAAAAGTTAGATAGTATGTAGGCCCAAAAAAAAAAAAAAAAAAGCACAATAGATCAAACAATGAAAATGGCAATGAAATTAATTGAGCCCCATTTAAATACTTCAAAAGCAGAATAATGAAACCGAAGACAACTGTACAAAAGCTCATATTCTCTGCATTAGCACTTATATCAATTGTTGCTTGCAACAAAGAAAAAGCGGCGCCTGATAGCCGTCCCAATATTCTTCTGATCGTTGCCGACGACATGGGCTGGGCTGATACGGGATACCAGGGATCGCCCATTCCTACACCACACCTTGACAGACTGGCAGGGCAGGGGCTTGTACTCGATCAGCACTACGTGGCACCCATGTGCACCCCCACACGTGCAGCCCTGCTCACCGGTCGCTACTGGAGTAGGTTCGGCAATACCAAGCCAAGCAATGAACGTGTGCTTCCCTGGAATACCCTGACACTGGCCCGGGTTCTCAAAGCGGAGGGATACCATACTGGCATTTCGGGCAAGTGGCACCTGGGTTCCCTTCCCCAATGGGGCCCCGGAAAATTTGGTTTCGATCACTCTTACGGATCCCTGGCAGGCGGAGTGCATCCTTACAATCATCTTTATAAGGCCGAGCCCTACATGCATACCTGGCACCGCAATGATACCCTTATCGAAGAAGAAGGTCATGTGACTGATCTGATCGGGAGGGAGGCCGTGAAATTCATAGAGGCAGAAGGTTGCGATCCTTTCTTTCTATATGTTCCTTTCACTGCCGTTCACGATCCCTTCGATGAACCGAAGGCATGGCTGGACAGCGTATCGTTTATGGATGCCGGTCGCCGGCAGTATGCCGCCTGTGTCAGCCATATGGATGCCACGGTGGGAAAGATGGTGGAGGCGCTTGACCGTACCGGACAGCGGGAAAACACCCTTATTATTTTCTTTTCCGACAATGGCGGGACCGACGGCGATGGTAGCCTTAATTACCCGGAAGGCAGGGCCAATGCACCCATAAAGGGCCTTAATCACCCTCTGCGGGGCTGGAAGAAAGAGGTGTATGAGGGGGGGATACGCGTACCTGCATTTATCCACTGGCCGAAGGAGCTTAAACCTGCAAAAGTCACGGTTCCGGTTCATGTGATCGACTGGATGCCCACCCTGTGTGCATTGCTGGATATACCAGAACCGGATTCGGCCAAATGGGATGGTGTAAACATCTGGCCTCTGCTCAAAGGAAATTCAAATGCCGAATCGGCGGACCGCGAATTCTACTGGCAGGGCGTATACAGAAAATCGGCTGCCATAAGGCAGGGCAATTGGAAACTGGTGCTTCATCGCGGACAGGATGAGGATCGCATCGAACTGTTCGATCTTTCGCAGGATCCCTATGAAAAAGAGGACCTCTCCCTGGAGCAGACCGCGCAGGTAGCTGCCTTGCTAAGGGCTCTGGCTGAGCAGGAGAAGAGGGACAACGATGCACTGCCGGGCGATACAAAATGAAAGATTCAGGCAGTATAATAATTAGATTAATATATATTTACTTATGAATCCAAGCGAAAAAATACCTGTCGATATTGTCCTGGCCCCGGAATGGTGGAACAAGCATACGGGCATTACTTTCGACCGTGATTTCTTTTTCCATCCCCTGAAAAGGGTGGAGTGTGAACAGCGAATGGAGAAGGAATTATATGATCGCTGGGGAAAGTACGGGCTTGGAGCTGACCACGACAAAACTAAACCCGAAATTGGTGCCGTGCACCTGGCGGCAGGCTTCATGCTTTCTGAGATGCTGGGGTGTGAAGTGAAATATTCCGATAGTCATCCTCCGGCTGTCGTGCCAGCTATGCAGGAAAGTCTGACCATCGATCCTGAGGCT
>JAAEOI010000011.1 GCA_024244665.1 Bacteroidota bacterium
CAATTTTATCAGCATTAAAGTTTTTCGGGGTCCATGTGTGAATCAGTTTCACATACTCCTCTTTTGGTATCTGTTGATTGGCCTGAATCCATTCGGCATAACGGCCTTCATCATTTCCATTGTAAATACCACCCAGTTGACTGTACAGCCCGAAATGGATAAACATTCCGTAGTTCGCATCAGTAAACCAGCTCATGCGCTGAGCCATATCAGATTCGGATTCGTTGAGGTAATTTATTTGGGCACTGCTGCTCAATGTCCCTAAAAAAAGTGTAAATATTAAGATGGAAGCTCTCATTTTGTTGGTGTTAAATGGATATAGATATGTTTTGATTCAGCATAATTTCAAACCCCGGCTTTCTGAGCAAAGATGTGCAAAAATCGGATATGCTCTCCCATTATAACATGCTTTAATCCGTCCTCTTCTTGCTTAAAACAGAGGGGGGGAGCATAAACAGAAGTGGTAAGCGGCTGCAGAATAAATAAAGGAGTACTTCTTATCTTCATTTTTGATTTAGGGGCATGGGATAGTAATTTGATCCTGATACTTCAGTGGGAGCTCCCTGGGGTATGGCTGCCTTGAATTTAAGAAGAATCTCGCTGAAACTGGCTACTTCTTCAGGAAACTGATCAGCCAGGTTATCCACTTCCATGCACTGGGGGTCTGCGTTAAAATCGTACAGCTCTTTCCTTGATCCGTCGGGGTTCATCAGGAATTTCCACTTGCCCGAGCGCAGGGCCAGTCCGGGGCTTTTGTTAAAGGTATGACCCGCCTGGGTGGCGGTCCAGTCCCAGAGTAAGGGAGAATCCCTCTCAATCGGCTTTCCGGAAAGAATTTTGCTCACATCCTGCCCGTCGGGCAGATAGCTTTCGGGCAGATCAATGCCAGCCAGGCTGCAAAAGGTGGGCAGCAGGTCCACTGTGCCAACGATGCTTTTATCATCCACTATTCCGGCAGGAGCATGGCCCTCCCATTTCACAATGAAGGGTACACGCACACCCCCTTCATACAGGCTCCTCTTGCGACCCCTTAAGGGTCCCGGCGATCCCACCCCGCTATGGGCAGCATTCAGGAGATTAATGTCTTCCGGGCCATTATCGCTGGAAAACACAATAATGGTATTATCGCTTAATCCCAGCTCATCCATTTTTTGCATTAGCCGACCGATGTGATAGTCCATATCTGTGACAGCTGCATAGTATATTTGCCTGGGGGTGGAGAAACCCCGTTTTTTTGCTGCTCCCTGGGGGCCATATTTCACATAGGGAGCCATTTGCTCATCAGTGGGATCCAGCAGGGCATGTGGTACCAGCGTCCAGATGTTCACATAGAAGGCATCATCTTTGTTTTCTTCAATAAAGGCGATGGCCGCATCCACCATTTTCTCGGTGGACTGGTGCCTGGGGACTTTCAGTTTTTGATCGCTGGAGTTGGTTGTGTAATGCACATCAATTCCGTAGGCTGATGGGGTAGGGGCATCTTTAGCCCCTCCCAGGTGCCATTTCCCAAAGTGCCCGGTTTTGTAGCCGTTTTCCTGCATCAGTCTGGTGAGCAGGGTTACATTGGGATCCAGGAAATCCGGCATGTTGTTGGCCACATGGTTGGTGTGGTTGGAAAAATGCCTGTGAACGCTGTGCCTGGCCGGGTATTGACCGGTCATAACTGCAGTTCTTGAGGGTGAGCAGACCGGGTTTGCCACATAGAAGTTTGTGAGCAACACACCCTCCGCCGCCATTTTGTCGAGGCAGGGTGTTTTTAGAATGGGATGCCCATAGCACCCCAGGTCACCCCAGCCCAGATCGTCGGCATAAACAAAAATAAAGTTAGGGCGCTCGGAGGCCCTTGTGAATGCTGTAGATAGCAGCATCAGGCTCAGAATAAAGATGTTCCTGATTTTCATAATTCTGTTTTTTGATTAATTGTCAATCTCAATATATTCAGAACTCACCATCAAATTACAATCATCTGTAGCTGCAAAATAGATGCTTGATGCGCCTTCAGGGATTGAAGCTGTGATGTTGGTTCCGGAAATAGCGGCCGGAGCCCTTTCCCACTTGCGCTGGTTCCAAATGCCTGTTTCTGTGGTGTATAATATTTCAGCTTTTGTTACTTTTTTAGAAGATGTGTATAAAACCGAAGCCTCGGATCCATGAATCTGGGGCTTTGAGAACTTAACAAGGGGCTCACTCTCGGTCACAATGCTTTTAGCAAAGGCATAGATCTCTTCCGGTTCCCATCCGGGGTAGTGCCCGTGCTTCATTCTCAGTTGAAAACGAAGTATTGCCGGCCCTTTCACCGAACGGGAAGATTCCTGGGTGGCGGGCATGGAAAAATGTTTGTCATTGGTTCCGTTTACCCACAATGTGGGGAAGCTTACATTGCTGAAATAGGCCGAACCGTCGTAGTATTTGTTGACAACCTTGCTATGCTTACCGGCTTTGATGGCATCTCCCTGGTGTCCGTCCGAATCGGGAAGGAAACCACATCCATATACTGGTATTGCAAATTTGTAACGCTTGTCCACTCCCATGTTGGTGCTGGTCAGGGTTCCTCCCCAACTGATTCCTGTAATACCGGTCTTTTCGGAGTTTACCTCGGGGAAGGAGCGGATCAGGGAGTGTGCAAGGATGACCTGGGCCACTGCATGGTAGTACCACTGTTGTTCAATGGCCAAGTCAAAATCATCGAATACACCCACCCGGCCTGGACCTGGGTAAGCTGTTGGGATCCTTGGGCCTCTTTTCTCTCCCGGCTTCCTCATGGGGAAATGGCCCTCCAGGTCCATGCTGATGGCGGCAAATCCATGATCATTCCATTTCCGCACCCACTCGTTAAATGCAGTTCCGCCTCCTCCGTGCACACATACCACGGCTGGCCATCCACCCCCGGGGGCCGGCCCTTCCGGGGCACTGTAGTATGCGAAAACTTGTACACGTTTGCCTTCCATCGGGATAGATTCATAGAGGATACCAGTCATCCCGGGCTGTGCTGCCATATCAGTTTTTTCCCATTTCGGAACCTGAAACAACATATCCAGATCCCAGGGTCCGATCTTTTCTGCATGGCTGTTAAATGCAAGCAGTAAAAGCAGTGTCAGTGTGCTAGTTTTTTTCACATCCTTTTATTCAAAATAATTGCTGTATCATTTGGCTTCCAGAGCTTTCACAGAATACTTACCTCCCTTGTAGTCATTTTTCCCTCCCATGTGCGGATAGCTCACCATAAAGTTATACTCATCCACAAGATTAAAAAGGTAGTGAGTACATCCTTCAGGCAGGACTGCCCGGACTACATTGTCCTGCTCCACCATGGCATCATTGCGATACCATTCTTCCGATTTCTCACCTCCATTCAGGGTATAGAGCAAATATGCAGACTTTACAATATTACCTTGCTCCTTGTATTTTACCCAGACTTCCTTGCCGGTTTTGCCATGGTCCATCACTGAACAAACAGTTTCTTTGTGTGGAATGTCACTTTTGCAATATGGATTGAGAAATGGAAAACTTGCCTGCATGCCATTCAGTCTCTCATATAGAATTCGATCCATTTCTTCAGCTTTTTCAGGCAGTTTTTTGCTCAAATCGTCCATTTCCTCAATATCCACCCTATTTTCTCCATTTTCATACAGTCTGTATAGCTCCAGGCTTTTATCCGGATTAAAATTGTGAATCAGCTTATAATCTCCTATCCGGAGGGTAGAGTGCATTGCAGCACTATTAGGGAAGTGGTGCATCATTTCGTCCCGTACCTTACCATCCGGGCCTGCCAGCAAATTCCCATTATTGGGATCCGACGTAAGGAGCTCAGATAAATCAATTCCGTCCATCTCCTTTTCATTGGGATGCTTGCTTCCTGTCCAGGATATGATGGTGGGGAAAAAGTCAATACCATTTACCATCGCATTGCTTTCCTGCCGGGGTTTAATACCCGGACCCGTAATGATCAGGGGAACTCGGATTCCTCCCTCTTTGGCATTGATTTTACCCTTGTCCAGGGGATAATTATCTGTGAAAATCTCTCTCGGGCTGCCCTCCATTCCGCCATTGTCGGATGTAAAGATGATATAGGTGTTTTCTATCAGTTTGTGTCCTTTCCACCTTGGATCGTCAGTGGATTCAAGGTAAGAAATAATTAGCCCCACATAATAATCAAACATCTCCACCATGGCAGCGTAGTAGGGATTATTCTGACCGGGGATCCTCAGGCCTTTGGGATCTGTAGGAATGGGGACATTCAGCTTCTCACAGTATTTCTCCAGCAGTCGTTTCGATCTTGTTTGAATGGGGGCATGTACCAGCCATGTGGCGTAATACAGAAAAAAGGGTTCATCCTTTGACTCCTCAATGAAGCTTAATGCATTTTCATTATTTGGATCCCGTGGATATCCATTTTCATCAATGCGGTACCTGTCATCTTCCTCAGTGCTTGCAAAATCAGATAGTCTGTCAGGTTTCATCGCCGAGTTTACCCCTCTGTCAGAGACAGAAAAATCAAATCCATGATCCAGGGGTTGTGGATACGCATTATGATCAATGGCAATATGCCATTTCCCGACATGACCGGTAGTATATGCATTTGCCTTCAGCACCTCAGGAATGATTGTCTCTTTTACTGACAATCTGCCACTGTACCAGGGGGGAATCGTATTATAGACAGCTTCATTATGTGGCATAGGAGGTGCACCTCCCACCACATGTGTACGCTGCAGTCGGGCCGGGTGCTTTCCTGCAAGAATGGCACCTCTTGAAGGAGCACAGGTGGGAGCAGGGGAGTAGGCCTGCCAGAATTTGACCCCCATCTGCGATAATTTGTCAATATTAGGGGTTTCATAGGGGCAGGGTTCATCAATGTCATAGCAACCCACATCCTGCCAGCCCAGGTCATCAGCCAGTATGATAATCACATTGGGTTTTTCAGGGCGCGGACTGCTGCATGATGCCATGCATGCAACCAAAAGGATTCCGATGCCGGTTTTATACCTGTTCATTTTTGAATTATTTATTAAGTTGTATCAATCTGCCTTGTCTGCACCGATCACCAGTAAAAATGAGATTTGAGAAAAGTCAATGTGCGAATCTCTTAAACTGCCTGCAATAAGTCTTGCTTATTTAGCTCAACTCTTTGCTAATAATGAGCAATTGGCTGCCTGAATAGGGTGTTACTGTATTAGTCGGTATTCATATTTCACAGCAAAATGGGAACAGCTGTATACCGAACCCCTTCCTTAAGGTACTGTGGAGGCTTCATACCCAGTCCCGGATATTTCAACTCCGGGTTTTTCATCTCCTATGTTTCCAAATCTGATTAGTTTCATCCGTTTAAAAATTTCATATTCTTTATTAGTCTAATATTTATAGTGAAACACCCCGTTTCCAGGGAATGAAATCGTCCTGACCCAACTGCACAGCCTTTGGTAAGGTGCGTCCGCTGGCCACTTCTACAATATGGTCCAGCAATTTCTCTCCGAGGCTTGCAATGGATTCATTTCCATCTATTATGGATCCGGCATCAAAGTCAATGATATCCTTCATCCGATGGTAGAGCTGCGTATTGCTGGATATTTTGACGACGGGACAAACAGGATTTCCCGTGGGAGTACCAAGTCCGGTCGCGAACAGGATCATATTTGCACCAGATCCAGCCAGTCCGGTCGTGCTTTCCACATCATTTCCGGGCGTGCAAAGCAGGTTTAGTCCGGGATTCACGGCCTGCTCAGTGTAGTCGAGTATACCGGTGACATGGGAAGTTCCGCCTTTCCTTGCAGCCCCGGCAGATTTCATGGCATTGGTGATTAGTCCGTCTTTGATATTACCGGGTGAAGGATTTTTGGCAAAGCCGGATCCGGCTTCTGAGGCTCGCTGATTGTAGCGCTTCATCAGGAGGGTGAATTTTCCTGCCAGTTTCCTGTCTGTGCACCGGTCGATCAGATCCTGTTCCACCCCGTTCAGCTCCGGGAATTCAGACAGGATGCTTATCCCGCCCAGGGCCACGATCATGTCCGACACATATCCCAGGACCGGATTTGCTGAAATCCCCGAAAATCCATCGGAACCACCGCACTCAAGGCCAATGGTAAGTTTGCTCAATGGAGCAGGTTTTCTTTCTGCTTTGTTTGCTTCCATCATTCCGGCAAATGTCTCCTTAAGGGCCCGGGCAATAAACTCCTCTTCACTCTTGCTTCCCTGCTGTTCAAGTACGAGCAAGGATTTTGAAAATGACGGATCATATAGATCAATGGCATTTCTGATATGCTGAATCTGCAGGTGCTGGCAGCCCAGACTCAGGATCGTTGCCCCGGCCACATTGGGGTGGGTAATATAGCCTGCCAGCAAATTCCCCAGGGTTTCTGAATCCTCCCGCGTCCCTCCGCAGCCCCCGTCATGGGTCAGGAATTTTATGCCGTCAACATTAGGGAATAGCCTGTCCTTTGCCACATCCCGTGTAGAACGGATGATGTCGGTATCCAATATTTCTTTTTTGCCAGCACCATCATTGAAAGCCTTTACCAGGGGGGCTATGTCGAGGGAACTATCCTTATCTGAGGGATACCCCAGCGCTGTAGCCATTGAGGATTTCATTACCTCGATGTTGCGGTTTTCGCAAAAGACCAGGGGCATGACCAGCCAGTAGTTGGCTGTACCCACACGACCGTCACTCCTGTGGTATCCATCGAAGGTGCAGGCTTTCCATGGCCCTGTGTCCGGCTCTGCCCAATGATGCTCCTTCACCCCGTCAGAATACACTTCCAGTGCATTGCTCAGGTTATGGGTGTCAATCAATTCGCCCCGGGGAATGTCTTGAGTGGCTTTTCCAACGAGGACTCCATACATGTAAACCGGATCACCGCAAAGCAGATCAGTCAGGGTAAATTTGTGTTTTAACGGTACCTGCTTTTTTAAAAGAATGTCCTTTCCATCGAATGTAATCTTCCTTCCGGCCTCCAGGTTTTCCAGCGCTATGAGAACATTGTCTCCGGGATGCAGCTGTATGTATGGCTCACTCATGGACTACGATTTTCATGCTATTCATAAAACAGACCCGGTAAAAACAGTGAAATCTCCGGGATGTATGTAACCAGGATGAGGACCAGGATGCTCACCAGCAGAAAGGGGAGAATTCCCCGGCTCACCTTGTCAATGGAGATCTTCCCGATACTTGAGGCTACAAACAGGCACACACCAACCGGAGGGGTGGTTAGCCCGATGATCAGGTTCAGTACCGCTATTACTGCAAACTGGATGGGATCAATCCCCACCTCAACAGCCACATTCAATAAGACCGGGAACATGATTAACAGAGCAGCTATTGTTTCCATGAAGGTTCCAACCAGTAACAATATGAGGTTGATAAAGATCAGGATGACGATTTTATTCGATGTAAAACCCAGCAGGCTCTCGGAGATCATTTCGGGCAGACCCTCGGTAACCAGAATCCATCCCAGGAGGTTTGAAAAACCCACAAGGATCATAAGGGAAGAAGATGTTTTGACCGAATCCAGGATGATGCGGGGGATCTCCCTCAGCTTGAGTTTTCTGTATACAAACATTCCTATGGCCGCTGCATAAACCACGGCAATAATGGATGCTTCCGTTGGGGTAAACACTCCGCCGATGATTCCAAAAAGGATAATAAAGGTCATCAGTAAAGCCCAGAAGGTGTCCTTTAAGCCTCTTAATACTTCCAGGGGCGAACTCCGTTTCTTTCTTTTGTGGGGTTGGTTCTTTGAGACCAGGTATGCTACCACAAGAAACCCCAGTCCAAGCAGGAGGCCCGGGATTGCACCTGCAAGGAACAGTTTTCCCACCGATAATCCGGTCAGGGTTGCGGCGATGATCATGGGGACACTCGGTGGAATAATGGGTCCGACCGTTGAAGAAGCAGCCGTGACCGCACAGGAGAAATCAGCTTTATATCCTTCTTTCTTCATGGCCGGGATCATTACCGATCCAATACTTGCCGTATCGGATACGGCTGTTCCTGATATTCCGGCAAAAAGCATGGAGGCACCAATATTGGCCAGGGACAATCCGCCCCGTACATGACCGAATAAATGATTGCAGAACTCGATAATCTTCTCTGTAATTCCCCCGTGATTCATGAGGTTCCCTGCTAAGATGAAACCTGGGATACTCAGCAGGACAAAGACATCTAACCCCGAGTACATCTTAAGCGGCAGCACGATGAGCGGAATGCCTTTGATCACAATATATACAAGGCAGGATACGGCAATCGCGTATGCTATGGGAAACCTTATCAGGAGGCAGATGACGAAAATGGCTAAAAGTAAGACGATCATGAAGTTCCTGGTTTTATGCTGTGAATCAGCTCCTTCAATAAATAGAAGAGAACCATTCCGCTCATTATAAACATGCTGGCAAATGCGAAGGACATGGGTAAGCCGATACTGGGAGAAGTTTCAGACAGGCCCAGTATGAAAAAATGAACGGAGTAAATGGTCAATACCAGGAACAGGACAGCAGATACGGATGTGATGAGCAGATCAAGGATCCTCCTCACCCTGGCAGAGAATTTCCGGTAGAAATAGTCCATGCTGACAAAGTAACCCTCCTTCTGTGCCAGTCCCGCTCCAAAACTGATGGTATAGATAAAAAAGAACCTGGAAATCTCCTCTGTCCATGGCGGCGCAACAGTAACAAATAGCTTTCTTGAGACTATCTGAAGCAGGACTGTAAAAATGAGTCCGATAGCACATATTATTGTACCCCATTCCAGGAGGAAGACGAGTTTACTTTTTTTCATCCGTTTTATTCTATATCCGCAATTTGCATGTACATTGCCTTCATATCCAGTGAGGAAAATATCTCCAAGCTGGATGAGATGAAAAAGGTGAACCGGGAGCTGGCCCTGAATCCGGACATAGATCCTGAGGCCCTTAAGGAAATGACAAGCAAGGGAAAGGTTTTCGTCCTGGCTACCCTGTCTATGCATTCTTCCGAAGTGGCGCCTGCGCAATCGGCTCCCCTGATTGCCTTTGACCTGGCCACCACTACAGAGGAAAAGAAGCTGGAGTGGCTCAGACATGTGGTATACATGCTGGTTCCCAACCACAATCCGGATGGCATGAATCTGATTGTGGAGGATTATCTGAAGAAC
>JAAEOI010000012.1 GCA_024244665.1 Bacteroidota bacterium
CACTGAAGCTGAGGTTGAAAAAGTCGATACGCATGGCCAATCGGGTGTTGTTGACAAAACCGATGCCGTAAATATCCTTCAAATTGCAGCAAGTTCAGAAGCACATACCACCCTTGCCGCTGCAGCCACAGCTGCTGATTATCTTGATGTCCTTGCCAATGCCGGACCCCTGACCGTATTTGCTGCAACCAATGCAGCATTTGAGAAACTGCCCGAAGGAACCGTTGAGGATCTCCTGAAACCGGAGAATAAAGAGACGCTTATCAGAATCATCCAATTCCATGCATCCCCGGGGACCTTTAAAGGAAAAACTCTGAAAGACGGGCAGAAACTCTTCATGGCATCCGGACATTACGTTGATGTGGAAGTCAAAGAGGATGGAACCTATGTGAATGGTTCAAAGATCATGGCCACGATTGACGCTTCAAATGGAGTGGTTCACGTGGTTGAGGATGTATTCCTCCCTCCTGCTGAAGAAGAGTAGAAATTAGAGCCCGGGAAACCACATATCCTGAGAAGTGAGTTCACATTCGTAGACCATATCGATGCCATATTCCATTCTTCCCAGGTCATTGGCGCCTCCGTTGTTGGTTCCAAAGGTGAACTTTACCCCTG
>JAAEOI010000013.1 GCA_024244665.1 Bacteroidota bacterium
TCGCGCAGAGGACGGATTACATATCTGAATGATAAGGATGAGGTATTGCTTCGCGAAGCCTATCACCACCACCATCCGCAATTTGCCCGTCAGTATAAAAGCAAAGGGAGTGATCATTTTGAAATGAAGATAACTTTCGAAGCAGATAAGGATGAACATCTGTACGGGATGGGGCAATATCCCAATAATTGCCTCGACCTGAAAGGATGCGTTCTGGAGCTGGCCCAGAAAAACACCCAGATCTCCATTCCGTTTTTACTTTCAAGCAAGGGTTACGGGTTCATATGGAATAATCCTGCCGTTGGCCGTGCTGAACTATCTCAGACCCACACCAGTTTCTATGCGGAATATTCAAAACAGGTCGATTATATAATTTTCTCCGGCGAGACACCTGCCGAACTGGTGACTCATTATTCCACTTTTACAGGAACAACTCCAAAGATGCCTGAATTTGCCACCGGTTTCTGGCAATCAAAGCTGAGGTATTACTCCCAGGAAGATCTCCTGTCGGTAGCCCGGGAATATAAAAAGAGGAAGCTTCCCATTTCGGTTATTGTAGCCGATTTTTATCATTGGCCTGTTACCGGCGATTGGAAATTCACCCCTGAACTATGGCCCGATCCGGCTGGAATGATTAAGGAACTGGAAAGCATGGATATCCAATTGGTCGTATCAGTCTGGCCCACACTGGCGCCTCAAAGCGAGAACTATTCAGAGTTCAGGAGGAAAAATTATACCATTCGCCCGGAATACGGCAACAACCTGTTTTTAAAGGTAAATGACGATCTTACTTTTGTTGATGTCTTTCATCCGGAGGCCCGGAAGGCATTTTGGGCAAAGCTCCAGGAAAACTATTATGACCTGGGAGTCCGTAATTTCTGGATGGATGAAGCCGAACCCGAGATTGAACCTCTTGAATACCATAATATCAGGTATTACCGTGGAAATGGCCTTGAGGTATCCTGCCTCTATCCTTATTATCTTTCTCAGACCATTTTTGAAGGACAGAAAGAAAACGGTCAGACAGATATTATAAACCTTACCCGGAGTGGGTGGATCGGTAGTCAAAGACTTGGGGCGCTTCTGTGGTCCGGGGATATCAATGGTGATTTCAAAACGCTGAGAGAACAGGTGAAAGCCGGATTAAACATCTCCTTGTGCGGGATACCCTGGTGGACTACTGATATTGGAGGATTTTGGGCTAATCCACAGGCGGATAACTATAACGAGTTGTTAATCCGCTGGTTTCAATTTGGCGCATTTAGCCCGGTGATGAGAATCCATGGGGTGAACAAGCCCATGATAAAGATCGAGGGCCAGCTTACAGGTAGCGGTGGACCAAACGAAGTATGGAGTTTTGGAGATGATGCATATAAAATCATGTCCCATTACATGGATGTAAGGGAAAGGTTGCGCCCATATATTCAGAAGCATATGGATATTGCTTCTGAAGATGGCACACCGGTGATGCGCCCTATGTTTTACGATTTTCCTGATGATGAAAACGCCTATATAATTGAGGATCAGTATATGTTTGGACCTGATATCCTGGTTGCTCCTGTCCTCATAGAAGGTGCCGTTGACAGGCCCGTATATTTCCCTCTTGGATCTGACTGGACGGATGCATTAACGGGGAAAAAATACAAAGGTGGCAAGACGATCAATTATAAGGTTTCCATGGAGAATATCCCTGTTTTCACAAGAAACGGGATAGACTTCAGCCTGTAATACAGATTGGGGTTGGGGGCCAATCGATCTGTATTTATTTAGAGAAAGACTGGCCTTCGGCTTCAGTTTCTGATATGGGAAATCCGGCTACATAGAAATCGCGATCGATGATTACTGACCGGATCGGATCACTGGTACTCAGATTTTGCCATTTTTGAGTAGGTTCGAGCCAGGTCATCTCTTCATTGAGATAGACTTTCAGTTTCATGTGAAAACCTTTTATGCAATTGCCCCAGCGATAACGCATTTCACCATTCAATAGTGCGTATTCAAAAGTGGGAATCCGTGTATCCCGGAGATACTGATCGAAAAATGCATCTAAATCCAGTCTGCTTTGTTCGATGATGTAGTTTTCAATCTGTTCAGATTTTACAGTCTGATGATAGAATTCTTCATTTAGTCCCCTGAGAATTTCCCTCCACTTCTGATCATCGTCAACAATCTGTCGGAGCGTGTGAAGCATGTTGGCTCCCTTCGCATACATATCTCCCGATCCTGAATAATTCACACCATAGATACCCAGGATCGGACGATCGTTGGATATATTCAGGCGTGTTCCACGGCAATATGCTGCACTTGCTTCTTTCCCCCAGAAATAGTCCACGAATAAATTCTCAGAGTAAGCAATAAAACTTTCATGAATCCACATCTCGGCTTCATCCCAGTTTGTAATGCTGTTTGCAAACCACTCGTGCCCCGATTCATGGATCAGAATAAAATCAAATTTCATTCCGTACCCCGTTCGGCTGACATCCTGGCCTCCATATCCATTCTTGTATCCATTTCCATAGGTGACAGAACTCTGATGTTCCATGCCTGGATATGAAACTTCTACCAATTTATACCCATCTTCATAAAAGGGATAGGGGCCAAACCAGTATTCAAATGCAGCCAACATCTGGTGAGCTTGTTTGAAATGTTCCCGGGCCTTCTCTTCGTTATAGGGAAGAACCCAGTAATCACAATCAAGTGGTCCATTCTCACCTTCATAGACATCGCTGAAGTGCACATAATCTCCAACATTTATGTTAACTCCATAATTGTTGATTGGATTTGACACGAACCAATGTGTAGTGTTTGTGCCATTGGAATGACGCTCTTGATTTCGCAACCTTCCATTGGAAACATTCATGAGAGGATCGGGAACAGTAATGCTGATCAGCATGCTATCCGGTTCATCGTAAGGGTGGTCCTTACAAGGCCACCACAAGCTGGCACCGTCGCCCTGATTTGCGGTTACAATAAAGGGATTGCCATTCAGGTCTTTGCCCCAGCTCACACCACCTTCCCATGGCGGCCTTTTACTAATTTGCGGCTTGCCCCCGAATTCAATCTGTAAATATCTGAGATCTCCTTTCTTCTGCTCACCATTCAATTGTACAAACCAGGCATTTCCATCTTTCGTAAATTTCTGCTTAACTCCGTCCTGCAAAATACTTATAATTTGCATGGGTGGCTGGAGGTCTATCTGCATTAATTCACTTGTTTCAATCACCCGATACCCGATCAGGTTGCTGCCAGTAAAACTACTGTCGACGTGATTTACATTCACACTTAAATGGTAATATGTCAAATCCCACCAGGCCCTTTCCGGTGTTATACTACCCCTGAGCGAGTCTTGCCTGGTAAATACCGGATCCTGGGCAAAAATAGCTGTTGACAGAAGCACAACTCCCATAAGAAGTCCTGGTACTCTTTTTATCATAGATTCAATTATTAGTAGGCTTCAGCGCGAATAGCTTCAATCTCATCAATGGTTTGGGGTTTACGCTTACCCAATAATTGTGCACCATTCTCAGTCATCACATAATCCTCTTCATTTCTGATTCCTCCAAAATCCCTGTATTTATTCACCGTATCCCAGTTTATAAATTCATTGAATTTACCCTGACTCCTCCATAAATCAATCAATTCAGGAATTAGATAGATTCCTGGTTCAATGGTATATACATGTCCGACTTGCAGTGGCTTTGCCAATCGCAGGGATTTTAATCCGAACTCGGTGCTTTGGGGTTTTCCATCGTACCCAACCCAGACCTCACCGAGGTCTTCCATGTCGTGAGCATCAAATCCCATCATGTGGCCAGTCCCGCAAGGGAAGAACAGGGCATGAGCTCCAGCTTCAACCGCATCGTTCACATTTCCTTTAGTAAGCCCCATCGATTTTAATCCATCGAATATGGTGGAGGCTGCAGCGGTGTGGGCGTTTCTAAATGGTTTGTTCAATTGCGCGGCATCGATAGCGGCCTGGTGTGAGTCAAGAGTCAACTGGTAAATCTCTTTTTGAACAGAAGTGAATGTTTTACTCACAGGTATGGTACTTGATAAATCACCTGCATAGCACATTTCAGTTTCAAAACCTGCGTCAATCAAAAACAGGTCTCCCTCATGGATCGTATTTCCGTGATAGTGATTGTGTAAGGTTTGTCCATTTTTTGTGGCAATGATCGGGAATGAGAGATTTCCACCTGCAGCTATGGCAATTTTGTGAATCTCTGCTGTAACCATGGCTTCAGTCATGCCGGGTTTTGCATATTTCATGGCTGCAACATGCATATCCACAGAAATATCCACTGCTTTGTTCAGCTCAACAATTTCTTCGTCAGATTTGATTTCGCGCTGACTAACTACAGCCTTCACCAGGTCTAAAGAAAATTTACTGGCTACCTCCTGGGGCGCGATCCCAATTAATTCCTGCAATTTTATTTTACTTTCAGGGCGATACAAAGGTAAAAAATGAATGGTTTGCCCCATTTGTTTTGCTTTGCTGAGAACGGTTCCAAGTTCAGTAGTTCCTTGTACATAAGCAACGCCGCATTGATTAGCCCTGTCAACAATAGTTGGTTTAGGCCCCATAAATACAATATCATCAATGGTAAAGTCATCTCCGAAAATTATCTCTTTGTCATTGTCTATATCAATAACTACAGCCATTCCCGGGTGCTGAATTCCAAAATAGTAAAGGAATGTACTATCTTGTCTGAAGTGATAGGTATTGTCGGCATAATTCATGGAGGATTCCTCATTCCCAAGAAACAGGATCAAACCTTTTCCAACTTTTTCCTTTAATCTCTTTCTTCTCTCTATGTAAGTATCTTTTTGAAACATGATTTATAGTTTAATATTGATTATACATCTATTTAGAACACCATTCATCCAGGCTGGTTTTTTTAAAAGGTCCTGTAGGGTGCTTCCAGCAATTTATTTGCTTTTCGCTCCGAAAATTTAGCTTTTTCAATTTTCCAATGTAATTTCTTGTTTGGAAATCGATTTGCAATTACACCCAGTAGAATGGATTCTGTTAATCGGGCCGCGTAAGAGAATGGGGCGCTGCAGGTAGCATTTCCCATGCAGGTATCCACAAACTGATGATAATGGTCAACTATTTCAAGGTCGGGGAAATCAATTTTTTCATATTTTCCATTCACAATCAATTTAGGATAGTCCCAGTGAGGCAATAATAAATTGCCCTTTTCTCCAATAAATATTGCTCCCTGATTGGGAAGTTTTTCTGAATCAGGCAGTACAAAATCTTTGTTTATCCCAGGTGCACCCGGACCATCATACCATACCCATTTCAATTTATCCGTTGTATACCTGGTCCCGGGAAAATCATAGGTAACCACGTTTTTTTCCGGGTGTCCGAAGCCTGTAGGTTTTCGGCACACGGTGGTAATGGTTTCCGGAACGTCTAATTCCAGAGCAGTATAGGGAGTATCAAATATATGTACTCCCATATCACCCAGGGTCCCGCAGCCATAGTCAAGTAGTTTTCTCCAGTTTTCAGGATGGTAGATCTCATTTTTATAAGGCCTCTCAGGAGATGTCCCTAACCAGAGATTCCAATCTAAAGTGTCGGGGATTGGATCGCTTCCAACTGGCGCAGGTCCGTCGTAGCCCCAGTTTTTTGGAGACCAGGCCCTTACCACACTAACTTTTCCAATGATGCCCGATTGAATTAGAAGCACAGCCTTTCTATACTCATCGCTGGAGTGGCACTGGATACCCATCTGGGTAATCAAGTTATTATCTTTCGCCAGCTTCCGCATGGCTCGTGCTTCTGAAACATGATGTGTGAGTGGCTTTTGACAATACACCGGTTTGCCCATATTCATTGCCATGATTGATGCAGGAGCATGGGTGTGATCGGGTGTCGATACAATCACTGCATCAATCGAGCTTCCTATTTTATCAAATAACCTTCTGTAATCGGTGAAAACTTTCGCTCCCGGATGAAGTTTTTGAGCATCAGCCAGATTTTTCGAATCAACATCGCATAACGCAGTGACCTCAACCATTGAATGCGAGGAAATTGAAGCAAGGTCGGCCCCTCCCATACCTCCAACTCCAATATGAGCAGTCCTTAATTTGCCATTCTTTACATTTGCCCAGGCAGCTGAGGGTAAGAAGGTTACCGAGCTAAGTAGAGCTGCGTTTTTAATAAAATCTCTTCTCTTCATTTTCTATATTTTTTTTTTACATCCAATTCCAATTTTACTAAAACAAAATTACGTAACGAAATTAAATGTAACTTAAATTTCTAATTTAACGCATAGTTTTAATTTAACTAAGAAAATAGCTCGATGTTCACCTTAGCAAGATTTCTCCAGCACGCTTTTCCCAGGCCAGCTTTATGGCTGGTGGGTTGCCTGTCAATCGTTTTATTCGCTTCCTGCAAAGAGAAGATCACCATTGTTACAAGCACGCATGGGGATCATATTGAAAAGTTTGCAGCAGAAGAGTTGAGGGCTTACTTATCGGAAATCTATCCTGATTGTGATTTCGCTATTGGAGAGCAGTCTGTGGGGGGCAAATCAATCTATCTTGTGGTTTCAGATACAATTGAAGGAGTACCAGACAGCGATGAAGGTTACATTCTAAAGTCAGATGGTAATAGAGCCTCTATCATTTCAAAAGGGAGTACAGGGCTGATATATGGGGTGTATGGTTTACTGGAGCAACTTGGTTGTGGTTTTTTCCTTTCAGATGAAATGCTTCCTGCACAAAAGGAGAATTTTGATTTCAGTGGCTGGGATTTTTCAAATGAACCATTAATTGAAGAACGTTTTGTTTTTAACTGGCATAACTTTATATCAGGTTGTTCGGGCTGGGATAAGCAACACTGGCTGGAATGGATCGACAGGTCTCAGAAGATGGGATACAACACAGTTATGATACATTCCTATCATAATAATCCAATGCACACCTATGAATACAGGGGTTTTAAAAAGGAAGTAGGGTATATCAATACTTCGGCAAAGGGTCGCGACTGGGGGAATATCCCGATAAATGATGTACGCAGATTACCCGGAGGTGAAATTTTTGATAATGCGGTATTTGGTAGCGAAATTGCCATGGTCCCTGATGACCGGCGAACAGAAATAGCACAATCAGTAATGGCTGAAGTATTCTCTTATGCTTTGGCAAGAGGTGTAAAAGTCAACTATGCAATAGATATAGATATGCCCCTGCTATTTCTGAAAAACTCGATGATACAAAGCATTCCGGAAGATGAAAAATTCTATCTGTCAAAGGACGATGTCTGGATCCCCCTCCCGGATACACCGGAGGGATATGCTTTTTATAAGGCCCAGTTGGAAGGGCTGCTTTTTTCTTACCCAATGTTAGAGAATATTACATTTTTCAGGAGAGGTGCTTCATTTTTCAGAAATGCCGGACTAAACGAATTACCCGGAGAATGGCAGGAAGAGTATGCTTCAGTAGTCAGGCAAAATCCGAACCTTGAAGCCCTGGATAAGAAGGAGGTAATCGGGTCATTTATTACAGCCAGGCTTGTTGCCGGATACCAACAGATTCTCAAGGATATGGGCAAAGAGAATATCACCATTGGAACCGGAAGCTGGAATCACTATTTTGTGGTACCAACTGCCGCATTTTTGCCAGAAGATATCAGGCTGATGCCCATCGACTGGAACAGCCGGTTTGAAGAGTCAATGATGGAGGATGATGTCATCCTTCATGAATTTGCATCACCCGAATGCGAACAACGAGTTGTCCCTTTTATCTGGGCCCATCATGATGACGGTATGTATGTGGGCAGGCCCTATAAGCCTACTGAGAATTTATATACAAAACTGCAGCAGGGAGAATGCAAATCATTTGGTGTCTTTCATTGGATGAACCGTCCCCTGGATCTTTTCTTTAAGGGCATGAGCAGGCAGGTATGGAGTGCCACAGTGAACGAATCCCTGGATAAGACCATCAGATTTTCAGCACCTCACTATTTTGGCACAGAAAGCATGTCGGTTTATTTTGAGGAATGGATGTCAAATGCCCCTATGTTTGGCAGAGCGACACTGAAGAATTTCTTTTATCGCGGAATGGACGAAGCAGTTTTTGATTTTGAAAGGACGATTGTTGAATGTGAAAAAAGAATAGCAATCCTTGATGGAGCTGATGTCTCCAATATGACCGAAAAGCAGAAGGAATACATTGACTATTTTAAAACCCTGGAGCAGTTTATTATCGATTTCAGTAAAACACAGCCTTTTCTCCTGAATGCCGAAAAATTTCTGGATGAAGGAGATATGAAGGGTGCACAGGAAGAGTTAAAGAGGGGAGACCCGAATCAATGTATTCGGACCTTTTCGAAACTAAGTCAGATTGTAAAGTCTGAGAGGGGAGAGATGGCCTATACCTACAGGCTTGCATGCAAATATGTTCCTGATTACCTGTCATTCGAACAGCGAACAAGGTTAAAACCTTATTATGTAAATATCGATTCTGTGGTTTATGAGGACCTGGCACAGGGGAACGGGATTAATCTTACTTATCACATTGACCCTTCGGGTATTTTCTGGGAAAGTCTGGGGGAACGGGAATTTGTCTCTCCTGTGGTAAATCTTTCCAGGGAACCAGGTCTAAATGATAATTTGGAACCGTTTGTGGAAATATTTCAGTATGGAATAAAGGTCAGTGAATCAGATACCATTCCCATACAGGCTATCATGAGAGCAAGGGGAGTCAGGAACGCCAGCGCCGTTTGGGAAGGAGAATATGAATTAGAAATACTTGTTGCATCTGAAAAAAACAGTGAGACCTCATTTAAAGTAGATATAAACGGGAATGAAAGGCATTTCACTGTTACGGGGGAAAGTATTGTAAGCACCACAATCAAGCAAGAAGAGACAGGCCTGATGTCATTGATAATAGAACCAGAAAACGGGAATATTATCGTTTGTGGAGTTATTTTGAATCCGGTATAGAATGAAGCGATCAACAATATATAAATCCATACCCAAAGGTTTGTTTTTCAAGTTTCACCCCAGTGGAGTGCAAAATTATTTATATTTGTTTTTACGATAAAATAAAATCCATATCGGGCATAAAAACAGTCACATATTAGCGCTCCAGTTGTAAGAAAATTTGAATAAATTACGGTTTAATTTTTTGCTGCAACGGACATTCGGACTGAGGTCCTCGAAGTTTATAAGAATAAAGACAGGATGAGTGAAAAGATGATGAATGCATGGGTGCTTTTCGGCGAGAAGGATATCAGCATAGAGAAAAGAGCTGTTCCTGCTATAAAGAGTGATGAAGTCTTGATAAAGGTGAAACAAGTGGGTATCTGCGGCTCAGATCTTGCTTACTATCGCAGTGGGAAGGTGGGCAATTTTACTCCATCCCGACCCTTTGTATTGGGGCATGAATTTTCAGGGGATGTTGTTAAAGTCGGCTCTGAGGTCAAAAGCTTAAAGGAGAATGACCGGGTAGCTGTAGATCCTTCTATGAATTGTGGTACCTGTGAGTATTGTCAATCGGACCGGTCGAATTTATGCAGCAATATGACATTTCTTGGCAGCGCAATGTATGTCCCTCCTGTAGATGGTGCATTCAGAGAGTATATCGTTATGCCGGCAAAGAATTGTTTCAAGCTCCCCGATGAAATCTCTTATGAAGTCGGTGCCCTCCTTGAGCCTATGTCCGTGGCCTACTATGCCCTTAAACGCGCAGGTGGTGTGGAAGGAAAGACCGTATTAGTTTCAGGTGCAGGAACAATCGGACAATTAATCCTAACCATTGCGATTGCACTGGGGGCTGAAAAAGTTTGTGTTGCTGATCCCGTTTTGGCAAAACGGGATATTGCCATAAAGCAAGGGGCTTATTGCGCCCTGGATCCTGCAAAGGCAGATTTTATTGATCGTGCAAAGGAGATTGCCCCTGAGGGATTTCACATAGTACTGGAAGCTTCAGGTTCTGTTCATGCACTGCGCCAGGGAATTCATTTAGCAAAGATAGGTGGTACCATCATTCAGGTTGGAATACTTCCTCCCGAAGAGGTGATCCCGGTAGGGCTTATACTTTTCAAGGAATTGAACTACGCAGGTTCATTCAGATTTAATGATGTTTATAATGAGGTGCTGACCCTGTGTTCCTTCGGGAAGCTTAATGTTAAGGGTCTGATATCGCGTACTTTCCCTTTTATAGAACTGGATAGGGCGATTCAATTTGCCGGAAATAGTGAGGATACAATAAAAACACAGGTGAAAGTATGAAATACAGAAAGCTTGGAAGGACAGGTTTCAATGTGTCAATACTGAGTTACGGAGGTTCATCTCTTGGCTCTGTTTTTAGGAAAATAGATGAACAGGAGGGTATAGAAACGGTTCACAATGCTTTCGATTCTGGTATAAATTATTTTGATTGTTCTCCTTTCTATGGCTTGACTGAAGCTGAAAGAATCATGGGCCGGGCCCTGGAAGATATACCTCGGGAGGAGTATTATTTGTCCACCAAAGCAGGTCGGTTTGGTTGGAATGAATTTGATTTTTCCTTTGACCGGATTATCCGTTCTGCAGAGGAGAGTATGAAACGCTTAAAGGTTGATTATCTTGACATTCTGAATCTTCATGATATTGAATACAATGATTGTTTCTTTCTTGAGCAGGCATTGAGTGAGGGGATCCCAGCCTTACAGAAACTAAAGGA
This sequence comes from Bacteroidota bacterium, assembly GCA_024244665.1. Next base: position 10,678 of record JAAEOI010000013.1, read on the forward strand.
ACAGGGGAAAATTCGATTTTTTGGAATTGCCACTTATCCTATACAGCTCATTCGTAAGCTTATTGAAAGTCATGAAATTGATACTGTAATGAACCATAATTCATTTTCTTTGAATGATACCCGGCTCTTAGAATTGCTTCCGTTGATAAAGGAAAAAAATATTGGTTTGATCAATGCTGCTCCTCTGAGTTCAGGATTATTGAGTGCCCGGGGTGTGGCTTCGTGGCACCCGGCCAGTGATGAGGATAAAGCCATTATTGATAAGGCTGTTAAATATTGCATGGAGCAGGGAACAAGCATTGAAAAACTGGCAGTGCAATTTGCAGTCAGTCGTGAAGATATTCCAACCACATTGATAAGCACTGCAAATCCTGACAGGATTAGAATGAATGCCGATTATGTGGATGAATCCTTGAATTGGGAGCTTGTGGAGCAAGTAAGGAATATTCTAAAGCCCATTCTGAATAAGGACTGGGATGATTTCGCCGAACAGGATTTGAAAGCGACTAAATGAGACCAGATTCACATCAAATTTCCTTATGAATTACAGAGTTGTTTTATTACTGGCTATTTCTATTGCTTCAGGCAACTGTTTAGCCAATGAAAAACCAAACATCATATTTATTCTGACTGATGATCAGGGATATGGGGACCTTGGGTCGCATGGGAATCCTTTTCTCCGGACTCCGCACATGGATCAATTGTATCAGGAGGGTGCCCGGTTCACAAACTTCGTTGTCAGTCCGACCTGTGCTCCCACGCGTTGTGCGTTAATGACCGGCAGGCATGAGTTCAGGTCTGGTGTTACACATACAGTTACGGGGCGTCGTGAAGTGAGTTTAGAGTCTACAACAGTGGCACAGGTATTAAAGTCTGCCGGTTATGCAACAGGAATTTTCGGTAAATGGCATCTCGGCTCCCGGGGGGAATACAGACCGGAGAAAAGGGGATTTGATGTTTCAGTAAGCTCGGTTGATGATACTCAGAATTCTCATTTCGATCCTGTTTTGCTCTTCAATGGTGTCGAAAAACAGACAGAGGGTTTTCGGGAAAATATCCTGTTTGATGAAGCGATCCAATTTATTGAATCAAACAATGAGAGGCCATTCTTTTGTTATATCCCTACTTATTCTCCGCATTCTCCCTTAAAAGCACCTCAGGAATACATCGACAGGAATAATGGGAATGTGTTTTATGCCATGATCTCCAATATTGATGACAACATTGGCCGATTGATGGAGAAGTTGCAACAACTTCAATTGGATGATAATACAGTGGTAATACTGATAAGCGATAATGGAGGAACAAGGGGAGTAGATAATTACAATGCTGGCATGCGGGGTTGCAAAGCCACACCCTGGTACGGAGGTACAAGGGCCCTTTCCTTGTGGCACTGGCCCGGACATATCAGGCCACGGACCATTAATAATCTGGCAGCCCATGTGGATTTGCTGCCCACCCTTGCAGAGTTGGCAGGGGAAGGCTTGTTCGAAGAACCGGAAGGTGGCCTGGATGGAGTTAGTCTGTTGCCTTTGCTAAAAGAAGACCTGGCGGAGTTGCCTTACCGTATGATAATCAGTCATCTGGGGCGTTGGCCCGATGGGGGAGGAGAGGTGGCGGCACATAAATATGCCTTCTGCTCTGTGCACTGGAATCACTATATCCTGGTGAGAAGTCAGACCTGTGGGAGAGAGGATTGCAGGGGTGAGTGCCGCATATTCCAAAAGGTGATTGATGGTAGTACCAGTGCAGGGTATTCAAAAAAGGCTGATTTTCATTATGCAGTTAATTCTCAGCGCAAATGGGCGCTTTATGATGTAGATGATGATTCGGCCCAGGAGGATGATCTGGCTACTGAATTCCCGGAGATAGTTTATAATATGTCAGAGGCTTATGAAAAATGGTGGACAGAGGTGTTGCCATACATTCACAGGGTAGCAGAAGATCCCCGATGGTCACAGGATTATAAACCACAGCAATAATAGTACTATGATTGATCAGAATGGAAACAGGAAAACCATGGGGTCCGGAATAACTTTGAGATTCAGGTATATGATCATTTGCCTGATGGGATTCACTTTTTTCTCCTGTTCAACAGAACCGGGTGAAACAGAGCATCTAAAACTCTGGTACGATCAGCCTGCCAAAGTTGACAATCCGCAAAGAAAGCACATTGACAGGGGGTGGCTCAAGGCACTTCCTCTTGGAAACGGATCCCTGGGCGTGATGGTCTTTGGCGATGTAAACAGTGAACGCATTCAACTCAATGAAGAGAGTATCTGGTCGGGCGGGCTTACAGATAATGATAATCCTGATGCATATGCATCGCTTGATAAAATCCGGGAACTTCTTTTTGCAGGAAAGTACAAAGAGGCCACCGAACTTACTGACAAAACTCAGGTATGCAAAGGATTTGTTTGGGGGCGTGATGGAACTTATGGCCGCTTTCAGACTCTGGGGGATTTATGGATCGATAAAAAGAACCAGGCCTCGTACGAAAATTATCACCGTGAACTTGATCTGGAGGAGGCAGTTGTCAGGGTGGATTATACCCAGGAAGGGGTAAATTACAAACGTGAGATCTTTACCAGTTTCCCCGACCAGGTGATGGTTGCCCGCTTCACTGCCGATCAACCCGGAAAAATATCATTTACATGTTCCCTGGACCGGCCGGAACGCTTCCGTACCTACTCGGAAAATGATCATTTGATCATGAGAGGGGCTTTTTCGGATGGTTCGGGAGGAGGAGGACTGCAGTATATGACCAGGCTAAAAGCGGTCAACAATAAGGGGACAGTAAGTTACAGTGATTCAACAATCATTGTGGACAGTGCGGATGAAGTGATACTTTATCTTTCTGCTTCAACTGATTATGTACTAAGCTATCCTGATTATGAGGGACGCGATTATGAAAAAATAACCAATGAAAATATCGAAAAGGCAGTTGCAAAATCCTTTGACGATTTAATGGAGAGTCATATAAAGGAGTATCAGCCCTATTTTAACCGGGTAAGCTTTGATATTACACCGGAACCCCTGACCGAAATACCTACAGATATACGGGTTGAAAGCTTCAAAGAGACACTATCAGATCCACATCTGGTTGAACTGTTTTTTCAATATGGCCGATACCTGCTCATCTCATCATCCCGCCCGGGAACTCTTCCCGCAAATTTGCAGGGAGTTTGGACAGACAAACTTCGGACACCCTGGGCAGGCGATTACCATACCGATGTAAATGTGGAAATGAACTACTGGCTGGCAGGTGTTACCAATCTCTCCGAGTTACAGCTGCCATTGTTTGATCTGATAGAATCGCTGGTTGAACCCGGCCAGAAGACGGCATCTGTCCAATACCATAAAAAAGGTTGGATCGTTCATCCAATTACCAATGTGTGGGGGTTTACATCTCCTGGTAATAAGGCATCATGGGGAATGCATACAGGAGCTGGTGCATGGATCTGTTCGCATATAATGGAGCATTACGCCTATACCGGGGATAAAGAGTTTCTCCAAAGGATGTATCCGGTATTAAAAGGATCTGTGGAGTTTTACATGGACTGGTTGGTGGAACATCCGGTAAGCGGGGAGTTGGTATCGGGACCAGCTGTTTCGCCCGAGAATACCTTTATTGCACCCGATGGAAGTGAGAGCCAGTTCAGCATGGGACCGGCACACGATCAGCAGGTGATCTGGCAGCTGTTTTCTGATTTTATTTCTGCTTCCGGGGAACTGAACAAGGAGGATCAAATGGTTTTTGAGGTAAAAAATGCACTGGCAAGGCTGGCAGGCCCGAAAATAGGTTCCGATGGTCGTCTGATGGAGTGGGCAGAGGAGTTCCCCGAGGTCGAACCCGGACATCGTCATATCTCACATCTGTTCGCACTTCACCCGGGTTTCCAGATAAATCTGGAACAATCACCAGAACTGGCACTGGCCGCAAAAAAATCATTGGATTTCCGTATTGAAAATGGAGGAGGACACACGGGATGGAGTGCCGCCTGGTTGATCAATCAATATGCCCGATTGCGGGAAGCCGATAAGGCCAAAGAGAGTTTAAATACCGTTCTGTCTAAAAGTATAGCTCCCAACCTGTTTGGTCTGCATCCTCCATTTCAGATTGATGCAAATTTTGGGGGATCTGCAGGGATTGCAGAGATGCTCATTCAGAGTCACTCCGGAACAATTCACCTGCTGCCCGCACTACCGGAGGCCTGGTCTTCCGGTGAGGTAACAGGATTGAAGGCACGGGGGGGATATGAAATCAATTTGAATTGGGAGAACCATGAGTTAACAAAGGCCATGATACGCTCGGAACAAGGAAAACCCTGTAAGCTCCGGTACAGGGGTGAAGTGATAAACCTGGACATAAAACGGGGGGGGAAACGAACCATTCATTTAACAGATTTTTGAAACCTGAAAATTCTTAAGCAAAATGAGAAGATACATTTTAGTATTCCTGGTATTCATTATTTTATCATGTGCAGATAATTCCAGGCCGGAAGTCTTAATCATCGGCGATTCTATTTCATTGGGATATACCCCTTATGTAAAAGAATTGCTGAAAGAAGAAGCAATTGTAATTCATAATGAAGGGAATGCAGAATATACAGGTACCGGGCTATTAATGATTGATGAATGGCTTGGTAAAGAAGATTGGGATGTCATTCACTTTAACTGGGGACTGTGGGACATGTATGGATGGCGGTTTAAAGATACCCTTCGGACACCTGATGTTTATGCCAGAAATCTTGAAATATTGCTTGCAAGACTTGAACAGACAGGGGCTAAACTTATCTGGGCTACCACTACACCTGCTTGTACTGCCCCTGAAAGAAACAACCTGACATTAATTGATTCAACTACCGAAGAAGCCTATCGAACAGCTGCATTAAGGGTGATGAAAAAGCATAAGGTCCAGGTAAATGATTTATACACATCGATCAAGCCCAGACAGAATGAGTATGCCATTGGGGAGAATGATGTTCATTTTACTTCTGAAGGCTCTCAATTTTTAGCCGAACAGGTTGCTAATGAGATTAGAAAGAATTTGAAATAGCGTATTTTTACATATTTATCAGGAATCAGCCCAAAAAAAAGGAATTATGATAAAATTTGTTCAACAACTATCTGTTTTTATCCTGTTTCTTCTGCCCCTGTCTTGTTCATCTGATTTCCAGGAATCAATTGATCGAAAAGGTGTTGTAGAAAGGCATACCATTATTTCAGATAAACTGGATATTAAGAGTCCTGCTCAGGTGGGAAATGGAGAGTTTGCGTTTTCTGTGGATATCACCGGCTTACAAACTTTTGTTCCCTTCAACACCATGTCTCACTGGGGATGGCATAGTGATCCTGTACCCGCGGGTACAAAAGTGGAAAATTTCAGGGGGCAGATGGTGGATACCTATGGCAGGATGGTTAAGTATCCACTTGTGAATGATGACAATGAGGAGCAACGGGCCCTGTCTGACTGGCTTTCAGGGAATCCTCACAGAATAAATCTTGGTAGGATTGCTTTTTCATTAAAGAAGACTGATGGTACTGAGGTCCGTTCAGAAGATCTCCAAAATTGCCATCAGGAAGTTAATGTGTGGACCGGAATTATTTCAAGTTATTTTGAAATTGAAGGAATCCCTGCTTATGTGAAAACGGCGTGTCATCCTACCAGGGATTTAATCGCTGTAAGTGTTGAATCAGACCTTATTGATCAGGGTCAATTGTCAGTTAAGATAGAGTTCCCCTATGCTTCGGCCGATAATAGCGATGGAGGAGATTATGTGGGTATTTGGGATCAGTATTCATCACATCAAACTCAAATGAATGAAACTGGTAATAAAGTGGATTTTTACAGGAATTTAGATGATGATGATTATTATGTTTCCTTAAAGTGGTTTACAGAATCTCAATTTGAAAATGATGACTTTAATCCACATCAGTTTGAGTTAGTTCCCGGAAGCAGGAGCCTGCAATTTGTGTGTGAATTTTCATCCGAAAAAATTGATGAAAATTTATTGAGTGCAGAAGAGTGCCTGGAAGCAAGTACAAAGGGTTGGGCTGAATTCTGGAATACGGGTGCAGCAATCGATCTTTCAGAGAGCATGGATCCCAGGTGGATGGAACTGGAAAGGAGAGTCGTTCTGTCTCAATATCTGATGAAAGTGAATGAAGCGGGTTCATTGCCTCCACAGGAAAGCGGCCTGGTAAATAATGGATGGTATGGCCGGTTTCATTTTGAAATGATCTGGTGGCATGGCGTGCACTGGGCTTTATGGGATCGCTGGGAGCAGTGGGAGGAAAGTCTTGAAATTTATAATCGTTTCCTGGAAAAGGCAAAAGAGAGAGCCAGGAATGAAGGCTTTGAAGGTTCCAGGTGGCCCAAATGCACTGCCTATAATAATTCTGAATGGCCTCATCCCTGCCACGCTTTTTTAATCTGGCAACAACCGCACCCTATCTATTTTGCAGAATTGGACTACAGGTTACATCCAAATGAAAGCACCCTGGAGAAATGGAAAGAGATTGTATTTAACACCGCTGATTTCCTTGTTTCTGTTCCTCATTATGATTCCGTCAAACAACAATATGTTTTAGGTCCGCCATTAATTCCGGTTTCGGAGAATCTGGAATATTGGGAAACCCTGAATCCGTCATTTGAACTTGGTTACTGGCGCTTTGGTCTAAGGGTAGCAAAAGACTGGTATGCTCGATGTGGATTGGAATCCCCCGATATTATAGATGAAGTAGTACAAAATCTTGCTCCGCTGCCTGTCGAAAATGATCTGTACCTGCTGAGTGAAGGCGTACTGGATATGTGGACAAAATACAATTATGAACATCCTGCACTTATTGGCACCTATGGGATGTTACCCGGAGATGGAGTTGACGAAGAGATACTCGAAAACACCTTCAATAAAATACTCTCCGTATGGAAATTCGAAAGGACCTGGGGGTGGGATTTTCCCATGCTGGCGATGACCGCTGCCCGCTTAAACAGGCCGGATGAGGCTATAGACCTTCTTCTGCATGAAAATTTTGGCTTTGATCAGCACGGGCTTGCCTACAGTATGAAAGGCCCCTATCCTTATTTCCCGGCCAATGGTGGCCTCTTAACTGCGGTAGCCATGATGGCAGGAGGTTGGGATGGTAGTGAAAAAGTAAATGCTCCGGGTTTCCACGGCAGTGGAAAATGGAAAATCAAATACGAGAGATTTAAAAGGATGCCATAATGGTCCATAAAAAGTATTTCGCAATTAGCATAGTAATTCTGGCTATTGTATGGTCGGCCGCGAATATTCAGAAGCCGAAGATCCTGATTATCGGAGATTCCATTTCGGGTGGATATACTCCTTATGTGAAAGAATATTTCAAAGACAAAGCCATTGTAGCTCATAATCCAGGCAATGCCGGGCACTCGGGAATGGGTCTTGAAAATATCAGAAAATGGGCAGGTGATGAAGATTGGGATATTATACAATTTAACTTTGGGCTGTGGGATTTGTGTTACAGGCATCCAGATTCAGAATTATATGGAAACAGGGATAAGGTAAATGGAAAAATCACCTTCAGCATTGATGAATACAGGGCGAATCTTGATTCCATTGTGACAATCATGAAGGAGATCAGTGATGCTGAATTAATTTTTGTAACTACCACCTATGTTCCTGAAAACGAGGGTGGCCGATTTAAAAAAGATGTAAAGAAATATAACAGGGTGGCAAAGGAGGTCATGAAAAAACATGCGGTATTGGTTAATGATATTTATAAAAAGTCCATTGCCATACATAAGAAGAATGGAATAGGGTCGGACGATGTGCATTATAAGGAAGAGGGAAATGTACAACTGAGTAAGTGTATCATCGAATATCTTGATGGCGTAATTGAAAACTGATATCTATGAAAATATTTTGCATCACAATAATGCTGGCTGTAGTGTCTCTTCTTAGTTCCTGCAGCCCTTCACGCTATGCTTTGCTTACTGGAGAAATGGGTTTCAGGCATCTTCGGGAAATGGCATCTGGGCCTTGTAGATGGAGCGCCTGTTACAGGAATACCGTGAAAAAGGCTATTCGGCAAGAGAGCCGGGATCAGATTTTTAATAATACAATTTAATCGCAATAATTATGTACTGCAGAATATTATTCTTAACTCTCCTGGTTGCTGCTTCAGCATGCAGTGATAAACCTGAACCAATTAGTGATGGCAGGGTCAATGACTATAGTGCTTTAATAAGCGAGTATGAAGATCCGGGTGTGGATTATCGCCCCGCTCCGCTCTGGGTATGGAACAATGAAGTCAGCAGGGAAGACATTGATCTCAGCCTTGCAGAATTGAAAAAGCAGGGTATTGGAGGTGTCTATATACATCCTCGGAAGGGATTGGTCACTGAATATTTATCGGACGAATGGTTTGAACTGGTGGCCTATTCCATGGAGAAGGCGAAAGAGATCGGCCTGAATGTATGGATATATGATGAAAATGTATGTCCCAGCGGTTTTGCCGGTGGCCATGTCTTCAATGAAATGCCGGAATCTTACAACCAGGGGACCTCCTTAACCTTCAGGAAAATGAAGAGGCTGGATCTGTCTGCTTCGGAATTGCAAAGCGTGAAATTTGTATATAAGAAAGTTGGAGAAACCTGGGTGAATATAACGGACCAATCGAAACAGGAGGAGGGTAAAGAGGGAGCCTACGCGGTATCATACCTGAGAAATTTTGCGGTAAATTATTCCAGTTATGCAGGTTTTTCCTACGTGGATTTAATAGCAAAAGGGGTAACAGAGAAATTCATGGAAGTAACCATGGAAGGTTATGAAAAAGTAGGAGGAGATGAATTTGGAAAACTAATCCCGGGAATCTTTACCGATGAACCACAGATTGGATCAGAAGGCGGGATACGATACACCCCTGACCTGTTTGATGAGTTCAGGAAAAGATGGGGCTATAACCTTGAAGATGAGTTGATGTCATTAAGCGAAGAGACCGGGGACTGGAAAAAAACCAGGCATGATTATCGTTCCGTTCTGCTGGAAATGTTTATAAACCGGTGGGCAAAACCCTGGTATGAATATACAGAGGAGAGAGATCTGATATGGACCGGGCACTACTGGGAAAACACCTGGCCCGACATCTATCATGGTCCCGATAACATGGCCATGTATGCCTGGCACCAGATGCCGGGGATCGACATGCTGGGTAATACACTGGAAAAACGTCCCGACCAGTTTGGGAATAATATTACAGTGAAGGAGGTCAGTTCAATAGCAAACCAGTTTGAGCGACACAGAACACTAAGTGAAAGTTATGGAGGAGCCGGATGGGATCTGAGGTTTGAAGATATGAAACGGCTGGGTGACTGGGAATATGCCCTGGGAGTAAATTTCCTGAACCAGCATATCTCCCAGCTATCCCTGGTGGGATACAGAAAACAGAACTACCCGCAGTCGTTCCTGAACTATGATCCATACTGGGATCTTTACAAGAATCAGATGGATTATTTTGCACGTCTTAGCCTGGCTTTGTCTTCAGGCAGACAAATAAATAAAACACTGTTATTGGAACCCACAACTTCCGTCTGGATGTACTATGGTGGAGGGACAGACCAGAAACTAAATGAGATTGGAAATTCTTTTAAAGGGATGATCAATTTCCTGGAAGACCAGCAGGCAGAGTATGACCTTGGGTGCGAGAATGTAATTAAAGACCATGGCAGGGTAAGCGGGACGAACTTCATTATCAATAAAAGGGCTTACGATTTGGTAGTAATTCCGGATGGAATGGAAAACCTGGATCAGGCAAGCTTTGACTTATTGCAGGAGTATGTAGCAAATGGAGGGACCTTGTTGCAAATAGGCAGTGCCCCCGGCTTAATTGATGGAGCAGAATCAGAGGCACTCAGCGAGCTGACAAAGAGCGGGAACTGGATAAACCATGCCTCCCTGAATGAGCAGCTTGTAAAAGAGTATATCCTGAGGGATGATTTTCAAATGACACCTTCAGCTACAGGAAGGGTACATCACATGCGCCGCCAGCTTAAAGACGGACAGGTACTTTTTGTTTCAAACTTCAGCCTTGAGGAAGAAGCCAGTACAAGGGTGACTGTTGAAGGCGCATCGCTTGAGTCCATCTGCCCCCAAACCGGTATTGTGAGCCCGGTTTACTATGAAAAAAAGGGTGATAAAATCACATTTCCCGTGCATCTGTTCCCGGGAGGAAGTACCATGTTATATGTCCACAATAAGAAGACTGTTGCTCCCGCAGACAAAGCCGTAAAGCATGAGAAAAATCTTGTGGCAAGTCCGGAAAGCAAGGTAGACCAGCTTCATCCCAATGTATTGAACATTGATTACGTAAGTTTGAACCTTATGGGAGAGAAAAAAGGAGCCCTTTACTATGCCCGGGCCTCAGATCTGATATATAAGCGATTTGGCTATGAGCGTGGAAGTCCATGGGATATGGTCCAGTATAAAACGCTTTTTCTGGATCAGAATAAATTGCACAAAGAGGGGGAACGTTTTGAGTTAAGCTATCTCTTCAACACGGCCACCGGGACGGATACAAGGAATATGAAACTGGTGGTGGAACAGGCTTCATTCTACAATATCTCCATTAATGGGCAAGAAGTTAAGGCAGGCAATGAGACATGGCTGGATCCTGATTTCAATTGTATTGAGATTGAAAAATATGTAAAGACCGGGAAAAATGTGGTGAAGCTGTCGATGAATCATTTTGATAACCGCTGTGATCCTTCACCAGTATATATTTTAGGCAATTTCTCACTTGAGTCAGCTGAAAAGGGCTGGAATATGATCCCTTCCGGCGGGATCACAACCGGCAGCTGGAAAAACCAGGGCCTTCCATTCTACAGTGAATCGGTCAGGTATACAAAAGAGATCAGCATAAAGAATGACGGTGACTATGAGATTGAATTGCCAGAGTGGAATGGAACTGTTGCAGAGGTGCTTGTGAATGGCAATAGTGTGGGAGTGATCCAGTCACAACCCTATACAAAAATGATCGAACTGGAAAGCGGTAACAATGAAGTGTCGGTGGTGGTATATGCCAGTCTTAAAAATGTTTTCGGTCCGCATCATGTGTATGCAAGGGGCTTTATGAGGCCCCCTGCCTTCAGAAAGGGCAAAGAGATCATGCCTCCGGGTATTGAATATGATTTTCTGGATTATGGATTATTTGAAGATTTCGAGATCTATGCTTTGAAAGAATGAAATTACACAGACTATAATGATCAGCATTGCCCGTTTGCAGATAAATACTAAAACATTATTTATCTCAGTTGCATGCTTCCTGTTTGCTTCCTGTGAGCAGGAGAATGATTCAGTTGAAAGCCGGATTATTAGTGGCAGCGATAACACATTTAAGCTCACAGAAGGAGAACCGGTCAGGATTGTAGTGGCCTTTTCCAGTAACTTCAAAAGTGAAAACTGCCTGGCTGCTGTAAAGAAACGTCTTGCAAGTTTTGACAAAAAAGAAGCAGAGGACATTGAGAACTCACACGAAAAATGGTGGCAGGAATACTGGTCCATGTCTTATGTGGATATCAATGATGATCCTATCGAAAAACACTATTATTTATCAAATTATAACCTGGCCTCTTTCAGCCGGGATCCGGATTTCCCCCCTTCGATCTTCGGGACATGTGTCACCGGAGAACGTCCTGCCTGGAACGGAGACTATCATTTGAATTATAATCACATGGCTCCATATTATGGTTTGTATTCTTCAAACCATATCCAACAGGCGGATCCCTACAATGCCCCCATACTTGAAATGACAGAAAGAGGGAAGTTCTATTCCAAAAAAATTACGGGCATTGAAGAAGGAATCATGCTACCGGTAGGGATTGGCCCTCTGGGAATTGAGACAACCAGGGAAAACAGGTGGATGAGAGAATTTACCACCTATAAGCAAAGGGATTTGTCAGAGGCCGGTGGGCTCTTCTTTAACCAAAAAAGCAACTCGTCGTACTGCGTGGTAAATATGGCTATGCAATTTTACCATACTTATGATCAGGAGTATATAAAGAGAGTTTATCCTTTTGTGAAAGGCGTGGCAACATTCTGGGAAAACTACCTTCAGTTTGAGAGTGGACGTTATGTAATTTACAGCGATGCCATTCATGAGGGCTCAGGTGAGAATGTGAATCCCATACTCACTCTTGGCCTTGTTCGTCTTGTCATGCAGACTGCCATTGATATGAGCAAAGAACTGGATGCAGATACTGACCATACGAAAAAATGGCAGCATGTTCTGGACCACCTCTCAGGGTACAATTACCAGGAACGCGAAGGGAAAAAGGTTTTCAGATATACAGAAGAAGGCGCAGCCTGGTGGGAAAACAATACCCTGGGGATCCAGCATATCTATCCGGGTGGGCAGATTGGACTTGACAGCGATCCTGAATTGCTCATGGTTGCGCACAACACCATTGATGTCATGCAGCGCTGGCTCGATGGCAATGGCTCCAACAGCTTCTTCCCCGCGGCGGTCAGGGTTGGATATGATCCGGATACCATCCTGGCACAGCTACAACTCTATGTCGCCCATACCTTTCCCAATGGTTATCAATTGGACAATCCACATGGGATCGAAAATCTCAGTACTGTGCCCAATACCATCAACGAAATGCTGTGCATGGGTCACGGTGGTGTGCTCCGTGTGTTTCCTGTCTGGCCAAAAGGAAAAGATGCCAGCTTTCATTCCCTGAGGACCCACGGTGCATTCCTGGTCTCCAGTGAGCTGAAAGAGGGTGTGGTTCAATATGTCAAAATTGTGAGTGAGAGGGGAAGGGATTGTACTATGGAGAATCCCTGGCCCGGGAGATCAGTTTCTTTATCAGGCAGTAGTAAGAGAGAGCAGGTACTGAATGGTGACAGGCTGAAGTTTGGTACGGGCGAAGGTGAAATAGTGATCTTAAGAGTAAGAACTTCGGAGCCGGTCAGATTTTATGTCTCACTGAATGGAAGTGATTCTGATAACGGAAGTCTGGAGCAACCATTTGCCACCCTGGAAGCTGCGAAGATCGCTGTCAGGGAGTATGGCAAGAATGAAATCAATTCCACCACTCCTGTTGAGGTTATTATCCGGGGAGGGGTTTACCATCTCAAAAAAACCCTTGAACTTAAACCAGAGGATTCGGGTACAAAAAATGCACCCGTTACCTGGCGGGCTGCGGAAAACGAACGAGTTGTCCTAAGTGGGGGAAGAGCCATAGATGGAAAGTGGAAAAAAGATTCAGATGGTAAAACATGGTATGTCGATTTACCTGAGGCAAAGGGATGGGTAAGGGATTTGACTCAACCTGAAGCCTATCAGCAAAATCCTGATGGTCCGTGGCATTTCAGGCAGCTTTATGTTGATGGTAAAAGGGCTACACGGGCACGTTTTCCCAATGCAGATGAACAGAATTCTTTTTTATATGCCATTGATGGATCGATGGAACATATTAAACTTAGCGATGGTGAGGTGAAAGCAAGCTGGGGTGATGAATCCGATGCACAGATTAATATTGTCTCCAACTGGCGCTTTTTTAACCAGTGGAATGATATCACTGATGTGGACACTGAAGAATCTGTTATCTTTTTTGGACCCCGCGAACGACATGGGAAGATTATTGAAGGAAACTGGTTTTTGATTGAAGGAGTTAAATCGGAATTGGATCAGCCCGGGGAGTGGTATCTGGATACGGAAGAAGGACAACTTTTTTATATGCCTGAGCCAGGGCAGGATCCCAATAATCAGGAGATTATTGCTCCCTGTCTCAACCGCATTGTCTATTTAAAAGGAGAAGTTGAAAATGGGACACATGTAGAGTATGTCAACTTCAAAGGATTGGAGTTTCGCAATACAACTTTTACATTGGGACAGATAGAGGCCAGGGTGCATACCGATGGAGCAGTGATGTTTGAGAATGTTTTGAATTGCCGGATTGAGAAGTGCCACTTCGAAAATATTGGGGGTTATGCTTTGTGGTTGCATCTGGATTGTAAGAATAATGTATTTCATGTCAATACAGTTATAAATTCGGGTGGTGGCGGCGTTTTGTTAACCGGATCAAGACTCTCGTATATGGATGATTCCAAAATCTATACACCGGGTGAGGCGGCTGCAAAAGTAGCTCCCTATCTGACCGATATAACCCATAATACAGTGAAACACTGCGGGCAAATCCGTTACTACGGAGGAGGTGTTCATATTGATTCACGACCGGCCTCCATGGCCATGATGCCGGGAAATTATATTGCACATAACCATTTTCAGGATCTTTCCCGAAACGGTATTTTTACTTTCAGGAACCAGGGAGGCAATGTGGTTGAGTTCAACGAAATACACGACTGCATGCAGACAACCATAGATGGGGCTTGCATTCATTTTGCATCCATGAATCGTTTTAATGCTCCAAACTTTGTCCTCAACAACTATCTCTATGATATTTGGGGCTATGAGCAAAAGCCTGATGGAAAACCCATACGGCATCCCTGGGCTAATGGTGTGTTTCTTGATTGGGCGACAAGTCATACTACTGTTAAGAATAATTTCATATATAATACCGGAGAAGAAGCGGTAAAGTTTATTATGGGCAACTGGAACCTGGACATAGAAAATAACCTGAGTTCAGAAACACGTATTGAACCTCCGCTACTGAACGAAATGGGACCGGAAGGCACTGCTTCTAACCGCATTTATCCCCGGCAGCTTAAAAATACCGGAGGAGTAATCAAGTCTTCCGATAAAGCATTTGTCCAATATTCAGGATTGTGGGAACAGACCAGTGTTTCTGGTATGGCAGGATTATTTAAGTATAGGCATAAACAAGCTTCTCCAGAGAAGGGGGCTCAATGTACCTATAACTTACAGGTTGTTGAGTCGGGAACCTATAAAATCTGTTTGATGTATTTTCCAGATGAGAAAAATGCCTCCAATGCTACAATTACAGTAAAGCATTCAGAAGGTGAAGATGTTGTAAAATGGAATTTCAGGCAGGGGGATCGATTGGGTTTTGCGGTAGAGATAGGAGCGTATCCACTTGTTAAGGACAAGCCGGCTTCTGTAACAATTTCAAATAGAGATTCGGACGGTTTTATTGTAGCAGATGGTGTAGGTTTTATTAAGATTAGCGAATAGAAAAATTATTGCGATAGAAATGGCAAGAACTCATGCGAAAAACAGGTTAGTATACCTGTTATCATTGACAGGTTTTATTTTTTCATTAAATCTCACCTTACATGCCGGACCGGGCAATATTGCCCCACTGGCAAAGGTGAGTGCTTCCGTTGAATTGAATGCAAATTATCCGGCTGTAAATGTCACTGACGGGCTTTTAAGAATTCCCGATATTGGTGAGTGGGCATCCGACAGCAGGCAGAACCCCTGGGGAGGTATTAATTATCCCTGGCTCCAGCTAAACTGGGATGAATCCCAACTGATAGATAAAATAGTGTTTTATGACCGGGCCGGCCTGGAATCCCATCTTGGGGGAGGTACGATTCAATTCAGTGATGGCACCGAATTGAGTGTAAATTTGATTCCAAATGACGGAAGTGCCTGTGTGGTGGAATTCCCCGCAAAGGAGGTGGATTGGTTTCGGTTTGTGGTGATGGATGGAACAGGTGATAATATCGGATTGTCAGAGATTGAAGTGTTTCCCTCAACCGAAGGAGCACTTGATCCTGTCTCAATGGTGGATCCCTATATAGAAACCACCCGTGGTCGTTACTTCTTTTTTGTGACGGGCAGCCGTCCCTTCGGAATGATAAGCTCAGCACCCCTGACCCGCAATAAGAACCAGATGGGTGGAGGGTATAATTATAACAGCACCGAGATTCTTAGCTTTCCTCAGGTTCATGGATGGATGCTGTCCGGGGTCGAACTGATGCCTGCTACCGGAGAGGTCGATCCCTCCCTCTGGCATGAAGGCTGGAAATCGGGATTTTCCCATAACAGTGAGATTGTTCAGCCGGGTTATCACCGCGTTTTCCTGGAAAAA
>JAAEOI010000014.1 GCA_024244665.1 Bacteroidota bacterium
AAAATGGGTTTTGACATGGTGGCTTTCTCCGGAGGTAAGGGGCTTAGAGGACCTCAAAGTGGAGGACTGCTGCTGAGCAAAAAGAAGTATATCGATGCAGCCCGGCTTCATGCGCCACCAAGGGGGAATACCGTCGGAAGGGGGATGAAAGTGAATAAGGAAGAGGTGCTAGGCATGCTTGTCACCATAGAATCCTATCTATCCCGTGATCATGAGATGGATTGGGCATTATGGGAGATGCAGGTCCAAACCATTCATGATGCAGTGGCTTCGATCGAGGGTGTAAATCCTGAGATTCATGTTCCGAAGGTTGCCAATCATGTGCCTTCACTGAGAATCTCATTGAATCCAGACAAAATTGGGTGGACTTCGGACCAGGTAAGGCAGAAGCTCAGAGAAGGTCATCCTTCCATTGAAACGGTGGGTGGAGCAGAAGCCATAGGGATTACCACCTGGATGATGCAGGCTGGACAAGAAAGGATCGTTGCAAGCCGGCTCAGGGAGATCTTGTTATCACAGGCTTAAGCCATCAGCATCCCGAGGAAGCGATTGAAACCCGGAAAACGGGTGTTGAAATATAATGGGTCGAAGAAGGTTCATCAAGCAATGCGGCATTCTAGGCGCCGGAACAATCAGCTCCGTCGGCTGGAATTCTAGCCTGGCCTCTGTTCTCAACAGAGCTTTGGGAGATGAATTGAAGAGTGACATCATCATTATCGGTGGAGGATTGGGTGCATGTGCGGCAGCTCTTGCAGCATGCAGGAATGGATCTTCGGTGATCATGACTGAACCAACAGACTGGATCGGGGGACAGGTGAGTCAGCAGGCTGTACCTCCTGACGAGCATCAATGGATAGAGTCCCATGGCCGGACTGCAAGCTATGCCAGGTACCGTAGCCTGATCAGGGAGTATTATAAAAAGAACTATCCGCTATCCGAAATGGCCAGGAAAGCGGAATTTCTGAATCCGGGAAACGGAGCGGTATCCAGGCTTTGCCATGAACCAGCGATTTCAGTGGCCGTTCTTGAATCCATGCTTGCCCCGGCAATAAGCAAGGGTCAGTTGAAACTTTTGCTCAACACGGAACCATATGAAGTCCATACGGACGGAGATTCCATCCGGGCTGTGAACTGCCATACAGGGAAGGAAAAAAGAACCACTGTATTAAATGGTGCATTCTTCATTGATGCCAGCGAAGAGGGTAATCTGCTTAAGCTTTCCGGAACCGAGTACATCATTGGAGCGGAATCCCAGAAACAAACAGGTGAAAGACATGCCCCTGAAAAGGAGGATCCCACAAACATCCAGGCCCTGACCCACTGCTTTGCCGTGGACCACCTGGAGGGAGAGGACCATACTATTGAGCCCCCTGTCATGTACCCATTCTGGAAGGAACACGTACCCTCCATGAATCCGGCATGGCCCGGAAAGCTGATCTCATTTGAATATTCTAATCCAAGAACCCTGCTTCCAAAAAGTCTCTCTTTTGTCCCCTCCGGAAAAGCAGAAAAAGCGCCCCAAACGGACCCCCTTAATCTCTGGCTGTACCGCAGAATCATTGACCGGGACAATTTCGAAGCGGGAACCTTCCTGAGTGATATAAGCCTGATCAACTGGCCTCAGAACGATTTTTTGCTGGGGAATATTACGGATGTTCCTGCCCATGTACGGAAACAGAATCTGTATAAGGCCAAGCAATTGAGCTTGTCCCTGCTTTACTGGCTCCAGACAGAGGCACCTCGACCGGACGGTTTTCAGGGATGGAAAGGATTACGTTTGCGAAAAGACCTTACAGGAACTGAAGATGGGCTGGCTAAGTTTCCTTATATCAGAGAATCCCGAAGGATCATGGCCGAAACTACCATACTGGAACAGGATATTTCGCTTGAGGACAGAATGCGAATCACAGGAAAACCACATGCTGAGGCAAGAGCCAAGACCTACAATGATGCTGTTGGGATCGGATATTATCCCCTTGACTTACATCCCAGTACAGGCGGGGATAACTACATCGATATGGTCAGTGTCCCATTCCAGGTCCCCCTGGGATCAATGATCCCCGTACGCATGGAGAACCTGATCCCGGGATGCAAGAATATTGGAACAACTCACATCTCCAATGGATGCTACCGGCTTCATCCGGTTGAATGGACCATTGGGGAAGCGGCCGGTTCCCTGTGTGCCTTTTCCCTGAAAAGGAAGGCCATGCCCAGACAGGTCAGGAACTCCCAAGTGTTGCTTTCCGAATTTCAAGATCTGTTAAAGAAAAGCGGTTTTGAACTAACTTGGCCTAAATCCAGACATTTCCGGCAGTTCTTCAGGTCCGTTATCAAGTGTCACTTAGACCAAAAAGCACCAACGTTCCTACAAGAGAATGTTAATGTCCATTATAAATCAACAGGATGGATTGAATGACAGCACACTTATAAAGTGTTCAACTTCAGAGAAGTGCACGCCCATAAAGTAATCAGGCGCATCTGACCGCAAAACCAAGTTACTCCTTACAAAACATGCAGATAGAATTTGCGCCTCCATGGGTTGTGGATGTTATTTCGATGAATGTGAGATAACTGCTTGATATTTCGTGCTGGCATGTGAATACTATAAGCATGAGCAGATAAACCTCCCTGTGGCGATTTATGAACACTCAAAGCGATTGCACTTGACCGTGGTTTTCACGGACTCCACATTCCATACCTTCGCTATCGTCCATGGCCTCGTTCGCTCAGCCGCAACAGAAAAGCAGACACCAACCCCCTTCCGTTATGAAAATGAGCCATTCTTTGAGGCCTGAAGTTTCCTAGAAATTTTTCAGGTAGTGTATAAAGGGAAACCATTTTTAGCGGGTTTGATCTCTTTATGGCCAAAACCCATTTAAACTAACTGGCCCCCGCCAATACTGGTAGGCTCCATAGAAAATCAGGAAACTTCAGTTTGAGGCCTATGATGCCCTATTTCGGATCTGGAGGAAACGCGAATCACAGCGAAACGTGTCCGTGGAGTCAGGCGTTGGTCGCGACACCATCCGGGAATGGGAGGAAGCCTTTTTGCGCCAAGGCGCCATCAGCTTTCTGCAAATACCCGGTCATGTAGAAGTCGACTGCCGATTGGAGCGATTGGTCTTACTGTCCAGGCAAGCACGCCCCAAGACGGGTAGTGCGCATATCTTGACCCTTGCTCAGGCACTCGGTATTCCTGATGTCGACATTGAGGTCATCCGCCGTATCCAGCGATCCCATGGGTATGGGCAGCGCCAGGATGAAAAGGACTTGGCGTTTTACGCCGGGTTGCAAAAGATCATGGTGTCTGTAGTGCACCATCAGCGCATCAACGGCAA
>JAAEOI010000015.1 GCA_024244665.1 Bacteroidota bacterium
CAGACCTCAGAGGCCACCATGGATATCCAGACCCAGGTGGATGAAATTCAGGAATCTGCCACGGCTTCGGTTTCAGTTATTCAGGGAATTTCAGGTATTGTCTCTGAGGTGAATGATATCGTTCACACAATTGCCTCTGCCATTGAAGAACAATCCATTGCCACAAGGGAAATTGCCCAGAATACAGCCAATGTCTCCCAGGGTATCAGCGAGGTCAATGAACAGGTGGGCCAGGGATCGTCCGCCGTCCAGGAGATTACAGAGTCCATCCAGCAGGTCCATAAGTCTTCGGATGAGATGAATACCAGCAGCAAAGAGATTAAAAAGAGCGCATTTGATCTTACGGACCTTGCAGACAGCTTAGGCAAACAGATGGAACAGTTTAAGGTTTAATCCTTTTTCAAAGAGTATGGGTCGACCTGGGGTTTTGAAAATTCCATTGACAGCCTACCACCTTGTGGTATATTGTCGACATTTCTTTCTTATCCAGTTAGTCTTCTATTAATCGATTCATTTCAAGGGAGGATTCCATCATGAGAAAAGTATTAATACTTGGTGCAGGTGCCGGCGGGACAATCGTTGCCAACATGCTTCGCAATGAAGTACCCGAATCTGAATTGGAGATTACCATTATTGACAGGGA
>JAAEOI010000016.1 GCA_024244665.1 Bacteroidota bacterium
ACTTTTTATCAATGGTGTCGAAAAATCCACTGACGTCTGCATCAATTACAAAATTGATGTTCTGCGTTCGGCATTGCGCACGCAGTTCATGCAATGCCATATGCTGACTGTGTCCCTCACGAAATCCATGAGAAAATCCGTGAAAGTTCCTGTCGTAAATAACGTCAAGTATCTTGGCTACTGCTTTCTGAACAATCTTGTCCTCCAGTGCCGAGATACCAATGGGCCGTTTCTTTCCACCTTCCTTGTCTATCCAGATACGCTTCACAGGTTGTGCTACATACTGACCTCGTTGTAGACGTTGAAGAAGGCCATATATATTGGCCTCAAGGTTTACAGCATATTCTTCTGCTGTCATACCATCAACACCACAACTCATGCTCCTGCGTACCTGACCATAGGAACGCTTTAACAGATCAAAGCTTATCCTATGAGTAAGTGCGGTAAAAACCAGGTTCGGCTCGGCCCGTGCATGCACCTTAAGCCACTCAAGTGATGTCTGTCCTGTTAACACAGGAAAATTATCACTGTTAGTACCTGAAAACCCAACATCGCTTGAAACTGTTTGCTCAGCAATTCTCTGGCTGTCTGGTGATATGGTTTGTGATCTCTGAGTATCTCCCATAGTTCCTACCAAAGAAATGTTATACCCTGCTTCACCTTCCCTACAGTGGGTCCTCTGGGCAGAAGTTCCCCACCTTCACAGTCAAATACTCTACATATTGACTTTCGGTACTATGATCCGCTAAGACTACCAGAAGCTTGTCTCGTGGTTGTTCGATCTTCTCTATCCTTCCACGATACCTTGTATCGCCCTTCTTTATTCGTCACACCAATAGGTCTCATCCATGAAGCGGGGCTTCTCAATGGATGCCTGGAGTTTAAAAGGTTTCTCCGACCTTACGGTACAAGGGCACAACTGGCTCTCCCGAGTTCCCGAGCTACCCCTGTGAATGCATGACCTGGTCTAAGACCCCGGTGGTGACCTGCTAGCTCGCCAAAATGCTCACAGGCCTGCTGCCTTCCGGCCATTCCAAACCGTCGGCTTTCTCCCACTCCTGTGGGATTATCCTTACGGACCACAACTATACATGTTTCGGGGCTCAATACAGACCCTGCATCCTTGTTCCACCTGGCTTCGGACTCCCGTCACCGGGTTTGCCCTCAGGTTTCACTACTACCCTGCCGGCTAGGCTCTAGGTAGGTGGGATTTGAACATTACTGCTCTCACCCACTGGGCAACATTAACTAATTTCAGTAGTTATCTACCTCCCAAAGTTTCGGATTTATCTCGGCACGAGGAATG
>JAAEOI010000017.1 GCA_024244665.1 Bacteroidota bacterium
ATGAACTTTCTTTCCGCATAAGTGGTATAGGCAACAGCTAATACCAGCGGGATCAAAATGGTGACAATTTTTACTAATATCCAGAGCAGGTCCAGCACAAAATCTATCATGATTGTTCTCCTGCAATGGTTCCATTTCTCCCATCAAGGGTTGCCTGTAGTGCTTTTGCACGACGTACCAGTGGGTCAACCTGATAGATAGAGCGAACATTAGCGATACCCGTTGCACCATCCAGTGATTTTGCTATTGGCCAATCTCCAGTGCGTGGTGTTACTGAATCCATTAACAGTTGAAGTTCATCTCTGACTTCTTCAGACGAAACATAATCATATCCTGATAAGTCGAGAAGATTTCCCAGTACTCTGAGGATTTTCCATCCTGGTCTGGCTTCACCTTTTGCGGCTACTGCAGCCCTAAATGATTGCCAGGTTCCTGCAACATTAACAAAGGTGCCTGATGTTTCAGAAAATGCAGCAGTCGGTAACATGATATCGGCATATTCACTCACTGTACCATCTTTAAACGGTGTCAGAGCAATAACCAGATGTGCATCATCCAGTGCTTTTCTGGCTTCGGAGCTACAATCTATGTCAGGTTCAACATCCTGCAAAACAAAGGCCTTGATATCTCCACTGAACATTTGTGAAATATTTTTTCCAGTCTCAACTTCAGCAGCCCCGGCGCCTCTATGGGGTA
>JAAEOI010000018.1 GCA_024244665.1 Bacteroidota bacterium
ACCAGGACTAGTTCATGGGAAAAATCATATTATCCAGGACTCCCTCGTAATTTCACCCTTAGTCTGGGATTAAATTTCTAAAGGCATAGCTATGAAAACAAAGCTCTTAGTATCGATATGCACCCTGTGGATCTTAGGCGGCCTGTTTGTCTGTGGTCAGGAGGCCCTGTGGCTGTCCAATATTCCACCTGATGATCGGCAAGGCAAGATCAAACCCAATGGAATGCACAGGTTGTCTTCCATCAGTGCCGGCCGTGGGCAGGTTCAACTTGTTCAATGGTTGCGAAAGGGAAATGGTGTTCTGAATTCACACTATGTCCTGAATTCAGAACTTCAGGATGCCGAAATCTACTGCTATACCCCGCATGGCGAAATGATTGATTGCCGGGTGGACAGTGCAAAGGCTTACAAAGAGATCGGTTTCAGTAACCAGGTGGAAGGTTACTACAATCTCTATGTGATTCAAAAGCGCATCCGGAACGATACGCTGTACGTCCAGGTCGCAAAAGCGGAACTGCTGAATCATTCCTGCAGAAACGGTCACAAGGATGTGGATGATAAAATCCTGTCGCATG
>JAAEOI010000019.1 GCA_024244665.1 Bacteroidota bacterium
ATGAAATCCTGCTCATATACCGACTCAAGTATCCGGACAAGGCCTGCTTGGACAAGTTTGTCTTCAAAACAGGGTATTCCCAAGGGACGTCCTTTTGCACTGCCAGGCTTTGGAATATACTTCCGCCTGACAGCTTGAGGAATATACGTCATCCGATGCAACCTTTCCACCAGACTGGCCAGATTGGTTTCCAGATTTTCAGCGTACAAATCCTTGGTCATTTTGTCGATGCCGGCAGCCGCGTCCTTCCGCAGCCGCTGAAAACACCCCCGCAATAGTTCCTCGTTCATCAGGTGATACAAACTGGTGAACTTAAATCCAGGCTCCTTGCGGGCCTTCTCTGCTATACGGTGCAATTTCGTTACCACTGGTTCTCCGCTTCTGTGAACGGCCAGTGTTTCCTCACACCATGCTCCCATGTGTAGCCTCCTTTCCTCCAGCAGAATTACCCGCCGTCTTCGGTACTACGAGGCTATCCGACTCCCTGTGTCTCATTTGCCTTTCTCCTTCTTCAGTTGTCCGGCATACTCTCAATACTCCGAAAGAAGCACAGGGCCTCCCGGGTTGCCGTGTAATCACTATGTCAAACATGCCATGGTCACCGACCCCGGGAAGCAGCAATCATCTTGCCTTTAACGA
>JAAEOI010000020.1 GCA_024244665.1 Bacteroidota bacterium
AGTCCTGAAATCCCTTCGACCGCATTTCCCATGGTTTTCTGGCCAGGTACAAATCCCGCATTTCACTGGCAATAGTGTCCGGAAGATCTTCCAATCCATTAAACCAGGTAGTCTCAGGAATCCAGATGCCTTCACTTCCCCATTGCTGTCTGGCAGCTTTTGCATATGAATCATAGTAGCGGCTATAAGTTTTAAAAACCGGCTCAAGCAGCTCCGGATGGTTAGCAGGAGTCAGGCCGTTAAAATACAATCCCAGGTTATTCCACCAGTACTGCGAGCCCCACATTGCCAGATCTCCATTGGTGTACCATAACATCCCCCTGAACCCGGTCATATAGTCTCCCCGTGAGCATGATCCCATGATATACATGAAATAAGTATAATTCTTTTCAATATAATCCGCCACCCCATCCTCACTATGAAGGCGAATAAAAGATTTTGACCAGTAGTTGCCCCACCAATCACGATTACTCTCCAATAATTCGTCGAAAGGTTTTGTCCGGGCAGCATCCATTTGTTTCAAAGCAAGATCGGCAACATCCTCTTCCGGATTAAAACTTGAAGCGCTTGAAGTTAAAATGGTGAACTTCCCTTGTCCTGGTTCAGCCGACAAACGTACTGTTGATTCATTATAATAGGCTGCTTTACTTTTCCGCCCGCTAATCCCAATAGCTACAGCAGAGGCACAGTAAAAATCCTTCTCCCTGAATTCCTGTGTCAATATGATACGTCCATCGCGGATGCTTAAACGTGATTTGGCAGAGTGAGCACCTGTATTTATTTGTACTGCACGCTGGCTTGTAAGCTCCCAGTTTTTCCCTTTTATGTGATTTATGGCATAGCGCAACATTCGCAAGTCAATGTTGATTGTTGAGGGATTGTTCCGTTGATCCACTATTTCTGTCGCAATCACATCCTTATTATTCCATGCCAGTGAACGTGCAGTGATGCCATTGCCCCTGACTGTTGACAGACCTTCATAAACAGATAAATGTTGGTTAAATGAGTTGCCGGTAAAAACTTCATCACCATAGTCAATAAAATTAATGTCAACGTAAGCACATCCATGGGAGTAATTTGTATGGCCTGACTGAAAACTGGTCGTATTGCATCCCATGGCAAAAACGTCGTTCCGGTTTATCTGAAAATGCATGGCAGAAGGAGTTGTCCATACCAGGCTCCCCATGTTGCCGTTTCCAACGGGCATACCTTCCTCACTACGGGTAGCGGGAACGTCATATGAAAGATCAGCTCTTGAAACCAGACTTCTGTAGTCTACTTTCATCAAACTGTTAGTGTTCATCTGGCCCTGAATGGCTTGAGAAGCTTGAAGAACCAGCAGGGCGATGAGAAAAATGGACTTTTTCATGATATTGATATTTAGATACTTAGAAAGCTGTTTAAAATCTAATGTTTTATTCGCTATGACCTTCCCCCGCGTTGCTACCGCTCGCATCGATTTCTGTCTGACAACCAGCCACTTCCTTGAGATTCCGGGGGAACACTATCTGTGCCCAGATGGGTTTATGGTCAGACAAAGGCTTTTCTAGTTCGATGATGCCTCCGTCTGTTACCTTGGCTCCAGCCGAGGTGTTGTATAAGATGTGATCAATAACACCGAGATTCTTTTCGGGGTTTTGTGCGTTGTATGTAAACTCCCTGGAGACATCAATCTGCAGATCCTCCCACGTGGGTCTGAATCCCGCTCCCTTGACCGTGCTCATGGCAGCATCGCCGATGTTGTTGTTGAAATCCCCGACAACGATCACCCTCTCCGTGTTCTCTTTCGGGAGAACCTTGGTCGCAAGGTAATGCGCATGGCCATCCGTCGCGCCCGATTTACTGATATGCAACGAGTAAAATGCGAAGGAAACTCCATCTATCTGAGTCACAGCTCTGACAACCGATGCGGGATTCCAGCCACGGCCCGTGCTTG
>JAAEOI010000021.1 GCA_024244665.1 Bacteroidota bacterium
GAAGGGAATTCCCTGCATCTTGCATACGTCGATCTTTTCTGCTAAAAGTTTCAGGGGTTCAATGGCAGCCTGCAGCTGGTCGTTTGCCTCCGGTGGCTGGGAATCAAGGATGCCCGATGCCCTGACCTGCGCGTGGATGATGGGATCATTCAGAGCCGCAATGACCACCGGCAGGGCTTCCTTGTAATGCCTCCGGTTGAAGAGCCCTTCCACGGCGCTCAGGCGCACACTGACCGATTCATCCTGCAGGGCAGCCTTCAGTCCGCCGATCACGACCTCATCACCGGACTGGCATACCGCCAGTCCCAGCACGGCCCAGAAACGGATGGCCGCATCAGGATCTTTGGCCCTGACCAGCAACTCCGGTATGGCCGCTTCACCCTGGTACATCAGATCCGCTGTTTCAAGGATCCTCTCGTAATTCTCCAGCTCCTGCCCCACATTCCACTGAGGCTTTTTCCCCTCTGAACGCTTCATCATCTCTGCCTCTTCAAGGATCCCCAGATCGCGGGACTCAATCATCCAGTTATGAAGTACCAGGCGCATCCGTTCCAGCACCGGTTCATATTCCGGATTTCCTGCCAGGTTATTGATCATGTGCGGATCATTCTCAGAGTCGTAAAGCTCCTCTATGGGTTTAAATCGCATGGCGGGCATTTCCATGTCCCCGGTCAGTTTCCCTATTCGGGCAAGTTCTACCCATTTTTGCAGAACCGGAGCACCAAATTCGTAGTCTTCATGGGGCTTGTATGGCAAATGAGGAAAAAAATTGCGGTGATAGCGATAGCGCTCATCACGAACCGTGCGTATCATTTCAAAGCGGCTGTCAAGCCTGCCGCGTGCAGCAAAAACATATTCCCTTTTCTCGGCCCTGCTTTTACAGAGCAGAGGTATGCCATCCATGAATTCCGGTGTCTCCACACCGGCCAATGCCAGGGTGCTTGGCCCGATATCGATCAGTGAGATCAGCTCGTCTTTCACCGAGCCGGGTTTTCCAGGAGCCAGGTGCTTTAATTTTTCAGGAAATCGCACAATCAACGGAACGTGCGTGCCCTGTTCCCACACTGTATGTTTACCCCTGATCATACCCACACCATGATCTGCCCAGACAAAAACAATGGTATTCTCCAAGAGTCCGTCCTCCTTTAACTGCTCAATGATCTCCCCTGTACGGTAATCCACCTGGGTTACCGCATCGTAATAACGGGACCAGGCCTTTCGGAACTCCGGCACATCCGGATGATAGGGAGGAATCGGCGCCTTGTCCGGATCGTGAAAATCTTCTTCTTGTAACCTGTTTAAGCGCTTTTCGACAATCACATCCTCCGGGATCTTGGTGATGCTGGAATGGCATTCCCCGAAGTCAAATTTTGCCAGGAAAGGTTGATCCTTGTCAGGACGATTCCGCCAATGGGCCTCTTTACTCCGCTCCTCCCAGGGATCAATTGGAAGGTTATAGTCGGTTTTTGCATTGTTGCTGGTATAGTAACCGGCTTCCTGCATCAGGATCGGGATCATGGTCAGAAAATCCGGACCTGTACGGTGGCTCCGGTGATGGATCGTCCCCAGCGAGGTAGGGTACATCCCTGTGATCACCCCTGAACGGGAGGGCGAGCACACCGGGGCCACCGAATAGGCCTTTTCGTAGCGGATACCTTCCGCGGCAAGCCGGTCAAATACCGGAGTTTTCGCATACTCATCTCCGTAACATCCCATCATGGGTGTGATGTCCTCCAGCACTATCCAGACAATGTTGGGACGTTCGCTGGCAGGGGTTTCAGTTTTGCAGCCAAAAAGCAATACCATGCCGGCAATTAGAGCCGGTAGATACAGGTTTCTCATTTTTCAATAATTTTAGCTTGATATCCTTCTATTTCCTAATTCTCTGAATTCGTACGGCGATGTCATCCTTGTAATCCGGACCAACGAGCGTCAGAGCACCTCCTTCGTGGGTGATATCTTCTGCTTTATCTAAATTTCCGTTGAGCGTATTCACCCATTCATCCTGGTAGCGGCCTGCAGGCAGATCGAGCATCAATCTTGCCTTTGTTCCACCGTAAATATACATGGCATAGGCTTCCCCTTTTTCTGCCAGCACATGAACCGCATCAGCGCTTGCCGACCAGCTCACATCGGAGGCATCAGGCTTCATACAGACAAAGTCGAATCCTTCCATAAAGTCTTTGAGTATCCGCAATTGCTTCCGCACCTTATCCATCTTTCCGTCCTGGCCCCAGGATTTGCTACCTCGGGGATCTTCAACCGAAAAGGAATAGTCCAGGTTGTTGTAGATCGCTCCCCCATCCAGCATATGAGTCCACGCCCAACGGCGATAGTCGAAGGTTGTCTGATCTGTGCCCCGGGGTTTCCCTGTTGGCGAGGTTTCGTCCAGGGCACTTAACCGGCCAAGCCCGTGATTTTCCCGTACCGAGGTATTGACCGCTCCCGGATGATAATTAAAAATCTTCACAGCCGGATGAACCGGTGTAAAAACCGACTGTATGTTCTGGGCTATCAGGTGCTGGTGCGTGAATTCCATTTCTGCATCCAGGATGATCTCTGCGATTGTCCGCTGCCACTCCACATCCACGCCATAGGCTTCATTGCATATCTCGTAATATAGATTGTCCGCATCCCTGAGTTCAGCTACCACCCTGTGGACAAAGGCTTCCTGCAGTCTGAGCAAATCAGGATGGGCCAGGACCTCACGCCCGAAGGGATCAAAAGCCCTGGTTACATCACCCCCCAGATCCAGATGGTTGACATTGTTGTCGGAATTGAAAGGTGAAAGCTCCCACTGTGAGGGAAAATAGTAGGGACAGAAAAAAGTATACTCCACAACAATGCCCTGTCGGCCTGCCTCTGTAACGAAATCCTTCAGGCGTGCAAAATACCCGTCGTTCAGTTTAGTCAGATCGAATTTGTTGCCGCCATTGGCATAGCCGGGTTTATCGCTGCGGGCGAATGGACAGAGCAGATCTCCCGGATCGGGGGCCAGCGGATTGTTCTCGATATCAAAATCTCCCTCTGCTTCGCAATACACTCCGCTGAAAATGCGTGTCAGGTTCAAACCTACGGATTGAAGCTCATCCAGATAGGTGACGTAATCGAAATGGGTATTCATCACAGCCCCGTAGTGTTCGCCGGAAGTAACCAGCACAGTCGGTTTGCCGCGCCAGAGCAGGTAGCGGGGATTATCCGGATGCAGACTAATGGGTTCGTAAGCTTTGCTGTCTGCAGCAGTCATGGCAACTGACAAAAACATCATGGCAATGGTAAGCAGGATGGTGATGCTGATTCTCATGCTACTTAGCTGTTAGTGCCCAGTTCACTGTACCCATTGTGATGAGCTGTACCTGCCCCTTATCGTCTACCAGGTAATGAATAGGCACAATACTCTCCCCTATCTGAACATAACTGTCCATCTTAACTTCACCACCCTCAACAGGGACATCAATCCTGCCCTTATAACTCAGGGTTTGGTTAGGGCGAAGTGCAGAATCATCGAGCATATCAAACACCAGTGGGGCTTCTTTAATGCTTCCGGAGGCGAGAAGTGGCAAAAGTGCCCAACGATGGATCAGTGGATTTGAAGTCGTCATCTGCCGATTCCACGACTTTGTCTTGACATTTATGGTTTTCCCGGCCCACAGACCCTCTTCAATGAAATTAACATGATCCCTGTCCTCTACCTGAGACTCCAGCGTCCATTGAGTTGTGGTATTATTCTCACCTGACAACTTCATACTTGTCTTGACTGTACTGCCGGGGGCAGCAACTGTTCCTCTGCCGTCGCGCGTTTCAATGGTCCTGCATTGCCCATTATCGAAGCTTACATCCAAAGAACCCATGGGGGCGTTTTTTGACTTTTCAGCAGCACCCATCCAGGCAACCAGTTCGTAATGTGCTGTAAAATCGCCCTGCATATTTTTTCCTGACAATGGAGAGAAGGTCGATAGATACCCGGTAACCGGCTCAATTGCGTTGGGTTCTACATATGAATTTACAAGGGAGCGATCAATCATCTTTCTTGTTTTACCTTGCGCAGTCTGGTCAACAGTTGCAGGTCCAATTCCTTTCTTAATGTTGTTATAATAATTCAAATAAACTTCATGTTCCCTGTCCTTATTCTCAGGCTCAAAAACCTCAATCTTATTTAAGTATTCGGAAAGAAACTCCTCATGCCTGGCAAACACTTCCTTGCCCTCAGGCCTGGACGAAAGATTATTCATCTCCAGGGGGTCATTTTTCAGATCGTAGATCTGCGTTGGCTTGCCATCGCAATAGAGAATCGTCTTGTACTGTTTGTCTCGTACTGCCACCCGTCCTGTACCAAGGAAGGATTCACCCACAATATATTCACGCCAATCATCAACTTTCTCTCCTTCTGCAATCGGACGCAAACTCTTGCCAACTGTCATATCCGGCAGCATGGGAACTTCTGCATAATCACAGATTGTTGCTGCCATATCCACACCAATTGAAAGGTGCTCAACATCATGCACACCCTTCAAGGCCTTGCCAGGGTCAACAATGATTGTCGGTACCCGCCAACTTTCTTCTTCCATAAATCCTTTGCTAACCTTTCCGTGAAACCCCAGTCCGTCACCATGATCTGAGGTGAAAATCACCACAGTATTATCGGCAAATCGCGAATTTATCAGCGCATCGTAAAGACTGGCTATCTCAGCATCCACCATTTCAACCCAACGATAATAGGTGTAAATGTAATAGCGCCAGTCAAGTTCCGTCCAGTCACCGGTAAATCCCCAGGGTTTCTCAGGCTTTACCCAGTTCTCGGGTAGCGGAGGCAACTGGTCTTCAATCTCCCCGGCAAAACCTAACTTGCCCTGACCGCCTGCAGCACCGCACGAGTAACAACAATCGTGCGGGTTGAGGAATCCTGCATTCAAAAAGAAGGGTTCATCACCGGAGTAGTTTTCAAGGAATCCCATACACGCACGCGCTACGCTTCCGTCAATATATTCCCCTTTGCCCATTGGCTTACCGTAAAGCAAATCAAAGCTCTTGGTCACATCCCTGCCATTCACATGCCACTTGCCGGAGTAAGCAGATTTATAGTTGCCGTGCTTGGTGAGCCACTGGCCGAGGTCTGGAATGTCCTGACGTAGTTTATTTTTGTTGGTAGGCATGCCTGTTTCGACCGATGTAAGCCCGGTGTACCAACATGCCCGAGCCGGACAACATTGAGGCATTGAGGCGTAGCTGGCACGAAATGAATAGCCATCTTCGGCTATCTTGTCCATTCCAGGAGTTTTTACATTGGCGTTGCCATAGGCAGACATAGCCTCCCAGTGCATCTGATCCACATGGATAAAAAGTATGTTGGGGCGCTCTTTAAGCGAAGAAAAAAAAAAGAAAAAAACACCAATCTGAAACAAGAATAAAGTTAC
>JAAEOI010000022.1 GCA_024244665.1 Bacteroidota bacterium
ACATTCCATTTACCCTTAACAAGGAAGGGAAGGTAGATTGGGAAATTCCAGCTCAGGACTATAAAGTATACGCCTTATTTCAGAGAATGACCCGCCAGAAGGTTAAGCGTGCCGCTCCCGGAGGAGAGGGATATGTGGTGGATTACTTCAGCAAAGAGGCCTCTCAATTCTATTTTAAAAAGTTCCAAAAGGCATTCGGGGAAACAGATTTCAGCAGCGGACATGTAAGATCTTTTTACAATGACTCCTACGAGGTATATGGAGCTAATTGGACTGAAGGTTTCATTGATCACTTTCAGAAACTACGCGGATATTCATTGTTACCCTATATCAAATACCTTTCGGACACCCTGGAATCTGATGTCCGCCAGAGATTACGTGTCGATGTCCAGGAAACCATCTCTGACCTTCTGCGGGATGAGTTTGCAGCAGACTGGGTAGAAGGATCTCATTCTCTTGGTCTGCTAACTCGTTACCAGGCGCATGGCTCACCCGGCAACCTCATCGATCTTTATTCATTGTCCGACATCCCTGAAACAGAATCCTTCGGCAGGAGTGATTTTCCAATTCCCGGTCTGCGCCAGGATGAAGACTACCAGGAAGAGGTATTTGGCAAACCCACACCCTTCTCCATTAAATTTGCCTCTTCCGCGGCAAACCTTAGCGAAAAAAGGCTGGTCTCATCGGAGTCTGCCACCTGGCTGGGGGATCATTTCAAAGTTTCCCTGGCCCAGGTAAAGCCGCAAATGGATGAATTATTTGTTTCCGGCATCAACCATATTTTCTACCATGGGATAACCTATTCCCCGCCTGAAAAACCCTTCCCCGGAAACCTATTTTATGCCTCCACCAATTTTGGCCCACTCTCCCATTTCTGGAATGAATTTCCTGAACTAAACAGGTACGTGGCCAATTGCCAGCATATTTTGCAAAACACCCGATCCGATAACGATATTCTTGTCTATTTCCCCATTCATGACGTCTGGGCCATGCCCGATGCCAGAAGTTTCCCAAGAATGTTTGAGGTCCACAAAGCTAGGGACTGGCTTATTGAAACTCCCTTTGGAGCTATGATACAGGATCTCTGGTATTCCGGTTATACATTTGACTATATCTCCGATCTCAAACTCAAGGATCTGGTAAGAGGCAAAAAGGAAGCACGGATAGGAAACTCATCATACAAAGCCATCCTGGTTCCGGAATGTAAAACCATTCCACTTGAAACATTAAAGCGCCTGGCGGACCTGGCAAAGAAGGGAGTCCCGGTAATCTTTGAGAAACAACTCCCGGAAGATGTACCCGGATTGCATCAGCTTGAGGAAAGACGCAAAATGTTTGCAGAGCTTAAGGCCGGTATGGAAAAATCCGGGAAAGCCATCATAACATCTGAGGTTAAAAATGAGCTTATGAGCTCTGGGATTAAAGCTGAGGGCTTTTCTGAGAAGGGATTGAGTTTTATCCGGAAAACCTCCGGTGACAGGACCTATTATTTTGTGACCAACCTCTCCCCCTCCCCTTGCAAAAACTGGATCAAGGTGAGTGTTGCGGATGAACATATTGAAATCCATGATCCCCTGAATGATAAGCGGGGATTGGCAAAAACTCAAGCCGGTGAGTCGGGTACTGAGATCTACATTCAACTTGACCCGGGTGAAAGCTGCATCCTCACATGCATTCCTGGCAAAACGGAAATTCAGGCCTCAAATATTCAGGCATGGAAATATACAGAGCCAGATGAATCTCAAAAAATCCAGCTTAGCGGCCCATGGACTCTGACACCTTTAGAAGGGTCCCCGAAGATACCAGAACAGGCAGAAATGGAGGAACTGATTTCATGGACGGGCCTTGGAGAGGATTGGGAAACTTTCAGTGGTACCATGACCTATTCAAAGGATTTCCAGGTAGCGGGGAAACTGCTGGAAAAAGATTTCCTGCTGGACCTGGGAGATGTAAGGGAAACGGGCAGGATAAAGATCAATGGGCAGGAAGTGGGACTTTCATGGAGTGTCCCTTTTAAACTGATTGTCCCTGCAGGTATTTTCAAAGAGTCAAATACCATAGAGATCGAGGTCAGGAACCTGAGCTTCAACCAGGTTATTGATCTGGACCGAAAAGGGATTACCTGGAAAAACTTCCATGAGATAAATTTTGTGAATATACGTTACGAGCCTTATGATGCTTCCGGAGCAGACCCTATGCCTTCCGGACTGCTGGGCCCAATTACTTTAACACCCTTAAACCAATCAGAAATACTTTAAAACCATTCTTTCAGGTATGAGAAAAATCCTATTTATCCCCGCTGGTATTCTGCTGTGCTCATGTATCCTCCTTCCCCCGAAAGAAGTAAAAATATCAAAGGAAAAGGTTCTGGAACAAATGACCCGTTCCAACGATTATCTGATGAATAGATGGCCCGATCCTGGAGTAAATGTGATTACCAACAAGGAGCGGCCCAGTAATTTGTGGACCAGGGGCACCTATTACACCGGATTGATGGCCCTTTACAGTATTGATCCCAGGGACGAGTATTATGAATATGCTGTTAACTGGGGTGAAGCCCATGAGTGGCATATGAGAGACGGCATTAAC
>JAAEOI010000023.1 GCA_024244665.1 Bacteroidota bacterium
CGCATCATCACCGATATGTTGTATGCAAATACGCTTAATTGCCATAGTATGTCATTTGCCCAGAAGTCATCGGTCCAATCCTGAGCTTTCAGCAAACTTTCCAGATTTTTGAGTTTCACTTTAATCAGATAGTTCCAGGAATAGGATTACTCCGTGAGCCCTAAAGGGGTTCCAGTAAGTCAAATAAATTCCCTGAAAAGAAACCACTGTCTGCCCTGAAGAACACTTTCCTGACATTCCCGGGAAGACTGGATTGTACCTCCTTTAAGAACTCAAAACACCATTGGCTGTATACGCTGATCCCGTCCTGAATCATGTGTGGTAAAGTAGCTTCATCTCGCTTACGAAAACCGGTAGCGGGTGATGGCTATTGGCTCCTTTCTTAGTAGTGTTAAATCCCTTCTCGGCACCTTCCTGGTTGCCACAGACAGATTTAAGGGTGGAATCGGCATCAAGTGTGATTCTTTCCAGTCCGCTTTCACGCAACCACCCGGAGTTTTTTGACAACAATAACATTTGTAGTTTGCGTGCACCGCTTTGTCCCAGGCTCTTCAACGTGGCCGATATGGCGTTCTCATTTATGGCCTTATCCAGCTTCAGTAATGCTTTGACCAATCCGTCCCCGCTAAAGACAGAGATCCGGTTGATCCGGTTGATCCCGCTGATCGAAGCCAGGGTAATAGCCAGCAATACCTGGTTGACACCGAACTTGGTAGTGTTGTGCCACTCGGTAGGAAACAAGGTGCTGATGGATTTCACTATGTGCTGGCGGTTCATATATTTTTCCACGGTATTGAGACCGGAATACTTTGTGATGTTAGTGCCTGTAAATGTTGCGATGAACGAATGCAGAACCAAGCTTGCTTGAGTTCTGCTGAGAGAAGATGCAACATCAACTTGTTGAAATGAGGACTTAACAACTTTAGATTGGTTCTTTAACTTCTTCTTCGTATTTTTCATCTAGAAAGTGATGTTTTTTTGTTTATATTTTTAGTCTTAATACCTTTAATATAAGCAAAATACATCACTTTTTCTAGTTTCTATTTTACATTTTTAAGTACAAGATTATTGCCTGGGAAGCAATTCGAAACGTCTATAAGCATTAGCCCACAAAATTAATAATTACCCCGGTAAAAACTTCGTGTCATGCGTAAAACGGTCCTTACAGTTCTCCTTTCATTTATGTCGATTGTTATTTTTTGCCAAGAATTTGCTCCAATTGGGGCAGAATGGTTTTATAATGAGCAATTTGCATTCTCTGGAGACATTGACTACATAAAATTCACATCGGAAAAAGACACATTGATTCTAGGTCAGAACTGTAAGAAAATTATTAAACGACACAAGGTTGGTTGTTACAACAGACCTAGCATCGAATACTTATATTCCAGTAATGATACAGTATACTTTCTGGATGAAGCGTTTGATAAATTTCAGATACTATATGTAATAAACTCTAAACCAACAGATTCGTGGAATATCCAAATATTCGATGAAGAGCATGAGATAGATACAATTACAATTACTGTTGATTCAATTTCAACCACTTCTATAAACAATCAGAGTCTAAGAAGATTATATGTAACCTACAACAAGATTGACGAGTATATGCCTGAATCTTATCCATCAACTATCGTTGAGAAAATTGGGGATATACAATATATGTTTAATTGGTATCCTTGGTCGAATGTTGCATGTGATGCAAATTACACAAGTGGGTTAAGGTGTTATCAAGATTCTGAACTTGGATTGTATTCCACAGGAATTGTAGATTCCTGCAACTATGTTTATAAATGGACAAATATTAAAGGCAATGAATTATACCTCAAAATTGATTTGTTTCCAAATCCAGCTAGAGACTTTGTTGAAGTTAGCATCGCCGGGGTTGCTGAATTTGCATTTGAGCTATATGACATAAACGGTAGATTGCTTCTATCAACAAAATCCACCTATTCTCCAATTGATATTTCCCGGATAGGGAAAGGACTATTTTTTGTATTCATAAGAAGTGAGGGTCAGATAATTGGATGCCAAAAATTGATAAAAGAATAGTACCTGCTATCCTAATTATATTATTACTGTAATAGGTTGAATGAGTTTCAGGACGTGGAAGAAATCACTAGAACCGACCGCAAGCGGCGGCTTAATTCCACCGTTCTATACACCATAAAAACCATCAACTGAAAAACAGGGAGGTTTTATAATTATAAGTTATAGCTATGCAAAAAAACAGAACAAAAAAATTGAAAACACAATTATTAATCGCATCAATTTTGCTGGTCGCAACATCCTTTTTTGGTTGTAAAGAGTCTTCAGTTACCATAACCAATTTGACATGTGAATATCTGAAAAATCCCATAGGGATTGATGAAAAGAAACCTAGCTTGAGCTGGCAACTCGAATCGAACCAACGTGGTCAAAAACAAACAGCATACAAAATTATCGTAGCCAGTTCGGCCAGTAAGTTAGATGAAAACACAGGAGATCTTTGGGATACTCAAAAAGTTGTATCAGATCAATCTATTCATGTTGTGTTCAATGGAAAGGAACTTGAATCGGGAGCGCATTGTTTTTGGAAAGTACGAATATGGGATGCTGACGGAAATCCAACATCGTGGAGTGCACCGTCTGAATGGTCGATGGGACTTCTAAAATCCGAAGACTGGACGGCAAACTGGGTAACTAATTCCGCACATGATACTTCATCAAATCCTTGGTTGCGAAATAAATTCGAATTAAACGAAGATTGGACAGCTGATTCCGTACCCGCTACTATATCACACCCCTGGTTGCGAAAGACATTCGAACTAAAAGAAGATGTGGAACGAGCCGTAGTGCATGTGAACACCCCCTCCTATTACGAATTGCACATTAACGGTAAAAAAGTAACGCCTAATGTGCTTACACCGGGGATTTCTAAGATTGATAAACGTTATCTTATTAACACCTACGATGTTACCTCCTTACTAGAAAATGGAAACAACTGCATGGCAATTTGGATGGGTCCTGGCTGGCATCAGACCAAGAATGGGAATCCATTCGACGGAACTGTTCTGCGGATGCAACTTGATATAGAAACAGCGTCTGGTTTAAGAACAATTGGAACAGATTCTACCTGGCTTACTAAAGAGAGCTGCATCTCACAACTAGGCCATTGGGCATGGAACGACTTCGGAGGTGAACGTTTTGACGGCCGTGAGTTTGTTCAAGGGTGGGATTTGGCTAACCTGGATGAATCTGAGTGGTTAAATGCAATTGAGATTCCGGCTCCTAATGTAAAACATTCGTGGCAGGCTTGTGAAGGCGCCCAACTAAGTGAACCAATTAAACCAAAGAAAATATTCCAGCTGGACAACGGGAGGTGGGTTCTTGACTTTGGCAAGCCACTTACTGGCTGGATGCGGTTACAGATGCACGATCTTAAAGCTGGTCAGGAAATAAGCATTGACTATGCCGATATTAATGATAACGACAGGGAGAGAAAACTCTCATTTGATGTTGGCCCTGATGGTTTCCAAACTTTTAACCAAAAGGATATTTATATCTCCTCAGGGAATGAAATAGATTCATTCCGGTCTAGATTTAATTACCATAGTTTTCGATTTGCTATAATCTCAGGTCTAACCAACCCACCTACCCAAGACGATGCAGAAGCCATGATGATTGAACCTAAACTAGAATCTGCAGGCTCATTTGAAAGCTCCAACGAACTGTTTAACAAGATTCATGAAGTAACCAGATATACGGTTCGTACACAGAGTCCATGCTTGGCTTTTGGTACTGGTGAAGCGCGTGAGAAATCGGGTTACGGGGATGGTGGAGCTCACCTTTCGGGATATTTATACAATTTTAAATGCGATGCAAACCTTCGTAAATGGACTCGTGATTGGAGTGATGGGCAGCGCGAAGATGGATGGTTTGGCCATACTGCACCGGCTTTTGAAGACCATGGCGGTGGACCAGCTTGGGGTGGACAAGTAACAGAATTGGTTCGTAGAATGCACCTCTACTATGGAGAAGAAAAAATTGTTGAAGAGATGTACGACAAACTTCGCAAGTATGTAGACTTCCTTGAAAGCAAAACACAAGAAGATATCCTTCGATCATACACACCTACTAAGCGCTCGGAGGATATGATGTTTATAGGCGACTGGGCTCGTCCGAGTGAAGAACTAGGTAGAGGTTTTAATTTGGACAGAAGTGATGAAAGGGAATTCTTCAACAATTGCTATCGTGTACTGTTGTGGAAACAACTTCAAGACTATGCCGGAAGTATTGGAAGAACAGATGATTACAAGTATTGTAGCGAACGTTTGGCAACGCTTCGACCTCTAATTCATAAAACATTCTTCCTGGAAGATAAAGGCGAATATGTACACAGCAACCAGTCTAGCTTAGCGATGACTCTTTATGCAGACATCCCGCCTTTGGAGCTGCGCCCAAAAATAATGTCGCAATTAGAGCATGAGATTGTGGTTACCAATAACGGGCATCTCAATACTGGGCTATTGGGAACGTTTACACTACTTGATCTTTTAATCAAAGAGAGTCGAAATGATCTTGCTGCTTTGATCATGGGACAAACCACCTACCCTGGGTGGGGATTCCTGATTGAAGAAATGGGTTTGACCACATGGCCTGAGACTTGGAGTGGATGGGGATCCCATGTCATTCTTGTTACCGCAACACCGGGCTCATGGTTCTTCGAAGGCCTGGGTGGCATCCTGCCAGATATTAAGAATCCGGGATTCAAACATTTTGAACTGAAGCCTGGAATCGTTAAAAGTGTCGACTGGGTGAATTGTAGTTACGAATCTCCATATGGCAAAATTGTTAGTAACTGGAAAACAGAAGATGGTAAATTAACATACTATGTTGAAATACCTGCCAACTCTACTGCAACGGTATACGTTCCTGGTAAAAATTGTACTGAAGGCGATTTGCATATAGAAAATGCATTAGGAGTTAGCTTTCTAAAAAATGAAGGGGAAGTTACTGTTTTTAGAGTAGAATCGGGAGTATATAATTTTGAGAGTTCCTTAGATTAATTATTGAAGAAAATTGGGCAAGTGTATAAAAAACAGGCTATAACAAGGTGTGAAAATGCATTAAAAAGCATTTTGCACAGATCGTTAGTAAGTACAGAGAATGGAAGCACTGGCTTATAGCAATGTGCGCTTAGTATTTTGGACTGTTATAACTTTTTCTAAAAAGCCAATGGTTATATGAGATTGTGCCCAGAATGAAGTAATTTTAGACTCTTCCAGCGAAAATCATGACCTTTGCAACGCCGAAAGATCTCAGCCGGTGGCTCAAGGTGAATCACACCACCGAAAGTGAGCTGTGGGTGAAGATGTTCAAGAAAAAGAGTGGCATTCCGAGCGTGACTTGGGACGATGTCGTGATTGAGGCACTGTGCTGGGGCTGGATCGATGGTGTCAAGAAGTCAATCAATGACCAAGCCTATTACCAGCGAATTACTCCCAGGAAAAAGCGGAGCAACTGGTCAAAAAGAAACAGAGAGCATGCGGAACGCTTGATAAGCGAGGGCAGGATGACCGAGTTTGGGCTCGTGCATATTCGTGCCGCCAAAGCAGATGGCCGGTGGGAGAACGCCTATGTGGCAAGCGAAATGAAAGTTCCAACGGATTTCCTAGCAGCACTGGAGAGCAAGCCAAAGGCGAAACAGTTTTTTGAAACGCTCAACAAATCGAGTCGTTATGCCATTACGTACGGATTGACAAGTGCGAAGAAACCCGAAACCCGACTGCAGCGATTTGCAAATTATATGGACATGCTTGTCCGCGAAGAAAAGCCAGGCTTTGATTACAATAAGACGAAAAAAGTATATTAATGCACTATATGAAGGAAATACGATGACCAGATACGCCCTTATCAATGCCCGTTTAGGATACTCTGCCAATCGGAGTTTACGACGGATGTGCGTTGCAATCCTTGCTGCGTTCAGCAAATGAGAATAATGATGAAGAGAATATTCCTATGTGCAGGGGCCTTGAGCCTTTGTGTGATGAGTGTTATTGCAGACGACGGACCTCATGAGGCCACCTCGACACCCTGCGTTGCCAGCAGCGAGAATCCGAGTGGTCCTGTGAATTTGGGTCTGGAAGTGACGACGTATGCCCCGGGTAGTGATCCTATACGGTTCAGTTTTTCCACCCATCTGGCGTTCGGGCCGGGTAATCAGGAGATTGTTACCGACCTGAAAAACAACCGATTCGTGTACCGTAATAGCCCCGGAGATCCGTTTCAGATTTCGCCGGTGTCACTGAGCGGTCCGCATTCTGTTGTCTACAACCCGGCAGACCGGTTATACTACGCCAATGACACGGAAAATCATCGCATCATCGCCTTTGCTGATCTCTCCAGCGGAACCATCACGGCCCAGACTAACAACATTGCTGGCATTCCGCTGAAACGACCGCACGATATCTTGCTCGATCCTACCACAGGTTGGATCTATGCGATCAATCCCTCCTCTGGACACGTCTTTCGCTTCACCTCGATCGGCGAGAATGAGAGTGCGATATCGGTGCCCGTTCAGGGGTACGCACGGGCACTGACCTTTGCTAATGGTAAACTCTATGCGATCGGATCGGAAAAAGGCCGGATCGTGGAAATCGTGGATTGGGACACTCCAACCTTCAACATCTATGATAGTTTCGATCCAACGGGTCATCATGGGCCCGCAGGGTCCTGGACAGAGACCGGGCTGGTGCTCAACGATGCCGAATTCTTTGACGGCTTCTGGTATGCGACCAGCTTTTTTACGAAGCAGTATGCCCGCGGAACCGATCCGGATGAGAATAAATTCATTCGATTCAAGAAGCTGGGGGACCTTGTTACAGGAAACTGGACTGATCTCAGTAGTTTGGTTCCCAGAGGGATGACCCCATATTACCTTACAGTAAAAGGGGATAAACTCTACCTGGCGATCTTCAACACAGAATTACCTGGAAGCGGAGACTCTATCCTTCAGTTCACCCCATTGAAGACTCCATCTTCTCCAGTGAAAAACAAGCAGCCGATATGACTTACATTAATATAACAGAAGAAAACATTGATTCCGAGCATATATGCTGTGCCTTCTCCGATAAAAAGTGCACGGAAAGCTATGCATTAAAAAAGCAATGGCTGATGAAGGAATTTGAAAATGGGTTCACTTTTCGAAGAATAAATGAACGTGCTAAAGTTTTCATAGAATATGGTCCCGGTGAGAATGCATGGGTTCCGGTAAAGGCTCCCAACTACATGATGATATACTGCTTTTGGGTTTCTGGCAAATATAAAGGTAATGGACACGGTAAGGCATTGTTAAAAGGGCTGGCCGAAACAGCCAGGCGCCAGGGCAAAGATGGCCTAGTTTCAATAGTTGGAACGAAGAAGTTTCACTTCATGAGCGACACCAAATGGTTGTTGGGACAGGGATTTGAGATCGTTGAAAGGACTGCATCAGGTTTTAGTCTTATATCTGTTGATTTTAGCAAAACAGTCAAGCGACCTTGTTTTAATAACTCCGTCAAGAGTGGGGAGTGCCCAGACAAAAAAGGTCTTGTCGCGTACTTCTCAAACCGATGTCCTTATTCGGAATACCATGTCAGAGAATCTTTGGTTGAGACAGCCAATAAAAGGAATATTCCACTCAAGGTGATTAAACTTGAAACTATGGAAGAAGCCCAGTCTGCTCCGACTCCGGCAACAATCTTCAGCCTTTTCCTGGATGGTAAATTCGTAACTACGGATATAAGCGTATGTATGGATAGTCGATTTGATAAAATCATTGGAAAGCACTGAGCAGGTGTTGTTAATCAGTTCTACTACCTCCTGTCGGGGTGCTTCCCCCACTCGTATCTTTTAGACGGGTCAAAGTCCGGATTAGGAACCGGCATGGCTGCGTTGGTTTCCTTTTGCCATTTTTTCAGAACGGTTTTCATCTCCTCCAGCTTTTCAGGATAGCTGTATTTCAGGTCAGTCATCTCATTTACATCGTAAATCAGGTTGTAGAGATCAAACTCCCCCGAAACAAGGTTTTCCACGATCTTCCAATCTCCTTTTCTCACAGCCGACATGGGTTGCTCGTGGTGATAAACCGGGTAGTGATTGAAGACTTCACGCTCTGGATCGAAGCTTTTCCCCGTTAGTGCCGGAACCATGGAGAATCCATCAAGCACCTGTTTTTTTGGTTTTTTACCACCGGCCAGCTCCAGAAATGTGGGATAGAAGTCCACACTGGAGATAAGCGCATCCGATGTGGATGCCGGCTTCACCTTCCCGGGCCATCTTACAATCAAAGGAACACGAATTCCCCCCTCATACAGGGTGCCTTTTCCTGCCCGCAGAGGTGCATTGGTGGTGGCGATATACTGCAATGGATGTCCTTCAGGATAGACATCCACACTTTCGCCACCCAGCAAAGGTATGTTATCAAAGCGGTTGTCCACACCGCCGTTATCCGAAAAGAAAATAAAGAGTGTATTGTCGGCCAGACCCATCTTATCAATGGTATTCATGATGGTACCCACACTCTGGTCCACATGCTCAATCATTGCTGCATATACGGCATTGCAGGCATAATCCGGATCTGCCTCTTTTTCCAGGTATTTATTAATGATATCCCTGTCAGCATCCAACTGTACATGTACGTCGTAATGAGAGATGAACAGGAAGAATGGTTCCTCTTTGTTCTCTTTGATGAAATCGACTCCCATATCGGTAAGGGTCTCGCTCAGTCTTTTAGTTTCTGGTGATTTGTACTCTGGTCTGAATACAGGCTTGTAAAAGCCACCCCCTGCATACATGTGGGCCTTATCATATCCCCGTGCACCGGGTAAATGTTTGGCATCATTACCCAGGTGCCATTTGCCAAAATAGCCTGTCTTATAACCGGCTGCCTGCATGGCATCCCCAATAGTGGAGATATCATCCGGCAAATGTTGTACTTTATGAACCGGAACCCTTACCTCTTCGAAGGGACGCCAGTGACCGGTAATAAAATCAAATATCCCCACCCTTGCAGGGTATTGTCCCGATTGAATGCTGGCTCTTGTGGGAGAGCATACCGGAGCGGCGTAGGCCTGGTTAAACTGGATTCCCTGTGAAGCCAGCTTATCGATGTTTGGTGCTTCGTTAAAGGGGTTGCCATAAACAGGCAAATCTCTTCCACCCAGGTCGTCGGCCATGATCAGGACGATGTTGGGACGGTCTTGCGCCATGCTGGTGAATGAGAAGAGCAAAATATGCAATAGTGAGATTATCAGTATCTTTTTCATAGCGTTATATTTATTTGGTTTGTTTTACGGGGTTAATTCCGGGATTGGATCTGGGTCCTAGGGCAAAACTTCATTTTGGATGAATACTTCGATGGTGTATGTGCCGGCTGACAGATTTTCAATGTAAAAGTAACTTTCATTTTCAGAATCAAGCTCTCTTTTTCTGCTATTTACCTTTACCTTGATTTTGCTCCCGGCAATATCCTTGGGAATTCCGATCCGCCCTGTGGTTCCTTCCGGGGCATCCTGG
Source organism: Bacteroidota bacterium (assembly GCA_024244665.1). The sequence goes on from JAAEOI010000023.1 coordinate 9,538, forward strand.
TTTTTTACCTCTCCGTGGGATTCATGAACCCCCACTGCAAAGCACTGTTTTGAGGGAGGGGTGAGGATGTAATCCTGCCACTTATCTGACTGTCCGTGGAGTGAGGGAAATACGTGGGACAGAACTGCAATGCTGAGTATAAATCTGAAATATCTTACCATTTTGAGTGTATTGTAATTAAAGAGTAGTGAGGCAGACACCCGTCGGGAGAGGCGTCCATTCTCATTTAATTTACCAGGGATGGATGTACCAGTTGTACTCATCCATAAGGAGCTGCCTGATCTGTTCGGCTTTGGCCCCGCTGAATTTTGCAGCTACCCTGTCCGCCAGGTAGGAGGGATCCTCCCTGCGTTTTGCCAGTCGGATCAGGTCGTAAAACCGTTCTCCTTCGAAAGCGATCTCCCTTGCCTTTTCGTCCAGCATCTGGTCTTCCAGGTACCTCCTTTTGGCCTCCAGGTTGTCGGTATAGTCCAGATACCCGGTAATCTCATTGGTATACGGATCGTTCGTATAAATGATATTGCCCAGCTGTATGGCATCGTATCCCCTGCCAAATCCAACCCTTCCCCTGATGCCTTGCTGCCTGGAATGTGAACCCTGATAGTTGCCATTGTTCAATATGCTCAGGCTTGTGGTGGTTTCTCCCCGGTAATCGTTTTCACCCTGTTTGAAGACTCCACGCGCCGTTAATTCTGCATAGTAAAGGTGGATGCCTGCAGCCCGGTAGATAGGAAAAAAGGCATCCCGGTCAAACTCATTCCGGCCAAGGGTGTATTTGTATACAACGGTATCTACCCCCTCCATAATATCCTTCACGAGCCTGGTTTCACCCTGTCTTTTGAATTCAAGCATCTCCTGGACAGTTTCCAACTCAAGGATATATCCGTTTTTGACATATACATAAGAAGCACCGTATCCCCGGCCAAAATCACCTGGCATTCCAACTTCTTCCATTATGGTTTGGTCAGGATTGGCTTTGATATCTATCTGAGATGCTTTCCAGATTGCTTCCCAGTTTTCAATAGCCAAATGAGTTGGTTTCAGCATATACCGGTTGGGTTCGGCAATGGAAAAGTAGTTCTGAAGTTTGTTCTGTTGCCGGTAAGCCTTGCCGAACCAGATGGTAAGAATATGCTCATTCAGATCAAGTCCGGTGAACATATTCTTCCATGATGAATGTGAGAAATTACCATACCTGTCGTATACCGCTCCGAACCTGGTGTCAAGGCCATACCGAACATAGAAACCGGTTGAACCCGTGCTATTCTCATGGAAATAGAGGACCTGGTCAAAATACCTCCTTGCTTCCCAGAGATTACCCTCGTGCAGGTACATTTGCCCCATCAGGCAGGCCTTCGCGATATTAGTCCAGATAGTTAAATCCCAGGTCTTGTCATCGTTCTCGAGCCAGTGAATTACCCCAACTTCCCTCACACGTTCATTGATCTGTGTTGTAAATGTGTCAATGACAGCATTCAGGTCCAGAAATGCCCGGTCAAGTTGAACAGTGTCCATATAAATGGTGTCGTTATTATACCCGTCAGGGTTAAAGATGATTTTGACCGTATCGATCACTGTGAACCCTGTGTTTACATATTCTTCGATGGATTCGGCAGATGTCAGCTCGGGCCATATATAAGGCACCTCCTGGAATATCCTGACAGCATTAAAATAGGCCCAGGCACGCATACAGATTACCTCACCGTAGAGTCTGGTATAGGGAGTGATCTCAGCCTCCGGAACCAGCACCTCCGGATGTTCGGTCTCAAGTTGACCGGCCAGCTTATTGCATGCTCCGATTAGCCTGTAAAAAGGGATAGGGGAACCGTAACTATTGTCTGGATTGATATTGAAATTGTACACCTCCAGGAGTTCGGGGTTAGCATTTTCGGTCACTTCGAGCAGATCAGCCCTTAATTCACCAAGGATGACTATCTGGTCTGTGAGATCCTGTTGCAGCTTATACAATCCAAGTCCGGATGCACGGTATTCATTCCAGTCGTTGAATGCTTCGCCATAATCCAGTACCATTTCCTGCTCGGGTTCGAAAAAGGATTCACAGGAGACAAGCAATCCGGCCAATATGATCATGACGGCATAAATGCTGTTACGACAGGATAAACGGTATTTCTTCAAGCTCAGTTTCATAATTCTTACAGTCCCATTTTAAAGCCCAGCATCACTCTAGGTGTATGCGGTGTCATTCCGTAATCGATCCCCTGTTCCATGTTATGATATGAAAAACTGAACTCGGGATCGTATCCAAGGTATTTCGAAAATGTCCAGAGATTGCTGGCCGAGGCAAATATTTCAGCATTCCTCAGGAAGAGGACTTTGCTGTCAATCCGGTAGGAGATTCTCAGGTTCTTTAACCGGATATAGCTGCAATCCTCGATCCATCTGGTCGAAAAGTCCGTATTCCCTACCGGATCTCCCCATAATGCACGGGGGGTGTTTGTCTGATGTCCCTCATACTGCCACCTGTTGAGCGTATGGGCACTTTGATTTGAAAGATCAGACATTTTTTCATTCTGCGATCTCAGGTAGTTAAAAACTTCATGTCCGGTTACAAACTGCAGCAAGGCTCCTATACTCCACCTTTTCCAGCGCAGGGTGGTATATATCCCACCGAACAGTTCAGGTGCAGGAGATCCTATAATGGTCCGGTCGTATTGATCGATCTTCCCGTCAGGCTGACCGGTACGTTCGCTAAGAACCGGATCCCATCCGTCTATATCCCTGAAGATGGCATCACCTGCCCTAAAAGGAATCCCTGACTCATTAACCAGGCCGGCCTCAGCTGCCGCTTCACTGTTCTCGTAAACGCCTTCATAGATATAGCCGTAAAAGCTTTGCAGTTCTTCCCCTGTTTTTGAGATAAACTGACCTCCTTTGAATGGAGTGATAAGCTGGCCATTGGTAATGGAAAGGACTTCATTCTGTGAGGAGGATATATTGAACCCCGCATCCCAGCTGATCCTTTCTCCGGATATCAATCTGAAATTTCCGCTCAACTCCCATCCCTGGTTCAGAAGTTCTCCATCATTGGCAGCAGCGAAGGTAAATCCGGTATACGTTTCGACCGGTTTAAACACCAGCATATGTTCGGTATTGGTTCGATACAGGTCTGCAGAAAGACCGACCCGCCCGCCCAGGAGGGTGAGGTCGAAGCCCGGATTCAGCTGATAGCTGGTCTCATAACGCAGGGACTGGTTGATCAGGTTACCCGGGATAATCCCAGTAGTTTCCCTGAAAAGTACCGAAGTGTAATACCTGCGGGCGCTTGCACTTCCGATGTCATCATTACCTGCACTTCCCCAGGTGATCCTAAGTTTGGCATCTTCAATCCAGGAAATACATTTCAGGAATCTTTCCCCGGAGATTCTCCATGCTGCTCCAAGGGAATAGAATAGTCCCACCGGAACATCGTTGAGGTAGTAGATCCCCTCAAAGCCTGTCGACTTTTCCTGGCCGGTTTTGCTGGAGAATTCGTTGTTGATACTGGCCTGAAAGAGATAGCGGTCCGATCGGGCATAGGCTGCATGTCCATACAGTGACATCCGGTTCCATCGTTCATTCCAACCTCCTAATTCATTAAGGTATGTTGTACCGCTTTGAAGAGAAGTATATTCATCGTTTTCATTTGCATTTTTTGATATGGCCCAGTCCTCTTCTTTCCGGTTCGTATTGAAACTCATTCCTGCTGTAAGATCTATCTCATTTTTTACACCTGGTTTCACGGAATATTTAAGGTAATTATTGTTATAGATTGAGAAATAAAGGTTTCTCATACTTCTGGACAGGTTATAAACTTCGCCGTCGTAAAACAATTCCATTCCATAGCTGGGAATGAAGTTATCCTCTTCGGATGCGAGGTAGTTCAGTCCCACCAGGCTGTTCCATTTCAGATTTTCGCTAAAATCTCCTTCCACCCGGAATGAAGTAATGAAACGGGTGGACTGAAGTTCTGCCAAAATATCATTAATGACCACGGAGGGATTACTCACCCCAAGCTCATCAATATCATCGAAGATCTTCAGTCTGGCTCCCACATTATCATAAGCAAATGGGTTGAGCAGGGGAGATTTATGCAGGGAGGTCAATACCGGACTCGTTTGATATACACGGGATGATTCTTTCAGCTTTGATCCTGTATTGGTAAGGTTGGATGTCACATACATGCGAAGCCATTTGAAGATGGTAAATGTCCCGATAAGGCGGATATTGAACCGGTCAAAACCGGAGTTTTTAATGGTGCCGGTGTGGTTAAGATATCCAACCGATAAACCGTATCTTGTGATCTCGTCACCTCCTTTAACTCTGAGGTATGCATCGTACAGAAGGCCGTTATTGAATACCTCATTCTGCCATTTTGTGTCATGGTTATACCTGTAGTACCCATCCTGGGGTTCCGCCAAATAAAGTCCCGGATAGGTCTCAGGGGCATTCTCCTCGTACATTCCGGAAGAGAGAAGCACCTCGTTGGCAAGACTGCGGTATTGAAGAGAATTAAGCTGTGGAATTTGCGGCGGGGCGAGAACCATTCCTGTACGCAGACCAACATCAATTGTGGTACGCAGCTCAGTTGGTTTCAGTGTCTCGATCAGAACTATACCATTGGATCCCCTCATACCATACAGGGAACCGCTTGCGAAATCCTTATAAATGCTGATACTGGTTATATCATTGGGATCAACAGATGACAGGGGATTGTATGCGTGACCGTCAAGATGATAGTTGAGCATGCCGCCGTCCTCAATAGGTACTCCATCCAGAATGTATAATGGCTGGTTGGTAGTTTGCATGGATTTCAGTCCCCTTATATAAGAAGTAACCCCGCTTCCGGGCATACCTGAATGACCGGTGCTGAATAAGCCTGCCATAAGTCCCGTTGTTTTTTGATCCATATTCTGATCCGGGCGGTAGACCATTAGTCCGGGTTCCACAATATTTACAGGATAGATGAGATTTTTTTGTTTAGCCGGACCAAACGGGGTCTGCACAAGGTCATGAATGGATTCGAGATCGACCGGGGTAAGAAAGACTGAGAGAGTACTTCTTCCATTCTGAAATATCCTTGCCTGCTTGTATTGATCCGGAGGTACAATCAGAAGCCAGGATTCCAGGGATTTCGACTGGAGTGTAAAATGGCCGGATGAGTCCGAGACTGCAGGTACATCAAGTGCTCCCTCAACACTGATGGTAACCCCGGCGACCGGGTCTCCATCCATACCCATTACCTGTCCGCTTGAAGTATAGGCAGAGTCTGCCGTATAGATTTCGGCAGTGTCCTGGGAAAACCCGTTTATCTGGCCCGCCATCAGGAGGATCCAGGATAAAAAGCGTATATGTTTTGAAATCGACACTAGATTGCAGGTATAAGTTTAACATAATCGATATTCAGCCCGTTGTTTTCCTCGCGTCCGGGACCGAGGTACACAAACCTGATTTTTACATCACCGAACTCGGTCAGATTATCAACCCAGAAATCTTTCCTGTTAAATCCATTCTCAGGCCGGAAGTATTCTCCGGTGACACTCTGCACAGTTGATCTGAATTTATTGGAATCGAACTCGCCGATATATATATCGTTGACATAGATGGCAAACAGGCCTGAGGGCCTGGAATTGGAGCTCCAAATGAGCCTGTATCGCATAGGGAGGACATTCTTAATGGTGAATTCCATTGAGAACTCACCGGTGAATCCCCTTGAGAAGGGTGCCAGCAGGACAGCCCCGTTGGATGCCGTAGTTGACTCCAAACCAATGGGGGATACATTGATCCCGGTAGTCAAAACTCCGTGTTTCCAGGTCCAGGTACCGATTCCCAATGTGTCTATAAGGGATTCTCCTTCAACCTGAATGCCTCCCATGAAAAATGTACTGTCGATGGAAAACTCATGGTACAGATAGGTCTGCCCGTTACTGCATATAAATTTTGAATCGGGATCGATATTCATGTAGTCGATATCTACCGAGTCACCGGTTATGCTTTCAAGCCGGCCTTTCATAAGATCAGAGTAATCAAGCATACCTTCAAACATGGCTGTTTTCATTAATTCCGGCATCAATTCCTCCAGCTGCCATTTTTCCGAAATATTAGCACCCCCCCCCGGTGTGCCTATCACAGACGCCATCTGGTCGAGTGCAGATGTATACTGTTCCTGGGTAAAAAGCAGGAAGGTTGCATTTTTACTCCGGAATTCTTCTGATACAGGAAAATACTCCTGTTCAAATAGGTTTACACTTCCGAATATGGAATCATAAATTGTATTTCCAGCCGGATCAAAACCAATGGGCGTGCTTAGTTCCATATCCAGGAAGATTGAGTCCCTTGAATCGATATACTTTTTGATAAAGGGACTAAAACGCTCGGTGTATTCGTACATGTTTGGACGGGGGTATGCCGCCCCGGAGAGCTCATAGTATTTGCCATCAAGGTAAAGCGGGCTTGTGTACTGAATGGGAACTCCGTCCATACTGAATTGATCACCATAAATCTCAAGCATTACAAATTTACCAGTCAGGGTCTGAAGCCTTCTTTTTTCCTGTACTATTCCAGGCAGGAAGAGTGTGGGGGATATATGGTATGAGATTACCTGTTCGGGATTATGTGCAGTATCGAGCATCTGGGCAAGTGCCTCATTGTCAGGGATAAATAATGTATGGGTGATGCCATTATTGAAAAGGCTGTCAAGTGAACCGGCCTCGACTGCATTAACGAAACCTGAAAACCTTGGTTCCTGTCTAACGGCATCCCAGAGCTTCATATTGACCCGGGCATCCTCCGCCTCATAATAGTTATTCCATGGATCGGTACAACCCAGGATCCCTGATAATAATACCAGGACAGGAATGATTATATGCAGACCTCGCTTATGCATCATTTGCTCGTTTTTGGTAACAGGGAGACAAAATCCCATTTAAAATCTCCGGGAATAAGTGATATAATAGAGACAGTATGCTCCTCATACCCTGTAAATTCTACCACAGCTACATCATATATTTGAAATGGTTTTTCTGCAGTTCCTCCCTGGGTAAGGTTGTAATTGCTTCCAATCTTATTCCCGTCAAGGTAGACCTCCACGGTTGCATTTCGAGGAGTTCTGGACTCCGCTTTTATTCCCAGGGTATAGGTGCCTGGAAGAATTTTAGGGATCACGTAATCAATTGAAAAATCCCCGTTTATAAAGAGATAATCATTATCTGACACAGATGCAATTGCAGAGGAAGATTTAAAATAGCCTATCTCATCGGGTCCATCCCAGGAAATGAAATAAAACAAGTCTTTATCTGCGAATGGATAGGTTCCCGGTATATTTTTTCTTGAATTAATCTCAGGCTCTTCATAAAACTGTAAATAAACAGGTGAGATCTTTGGAATGAAAAATTCCATTACTTGATTGATGGCGTGAACAGCCCCGGTCTTGGTGTTAATATTGCTATGGTTATACAGGGGCAGAATATAATCTATATAACTGGTGTCTGTTGCGGTTGTGATCATTTGAAAAGTATCAACACCGGTGTTGAACTGGATGTCGTATCCGCTCTTTACAGAGATGGGTGCCTGGGCGTAGGTATTGTAGATCTTTGTTTTCATATTATCAAGAAAGTGGATCCCATCCAGGATATGGTAGGCCGCAAACTGGTAAAGTGCATTGTCCGGGTCATCCGGTTCCATTCCCGGGGTCCCGACCTTCTCAATAAGCTCCTGCAGGTTTTCAATACCTGCCCTGGCGTAAATACTGTCTGGCTCTGCAAGTACGGTATAGGTATTTTTCACCCATAAACCGGTACCTGATTCTTTGAAAATGCCCATGGTATCTTTTAATCCTGTAGTTTCAAACAGGGAAGCGATGATCGAGAAGGAGGGATTATCAGCAAGCCAGTCATAGCTGCTGAAAGAAATGGGATCAAGCATATAGTCCACCACATGAATATATCCATTGCTTACTTCAATATTACGCTCGGTTACGGCAGCCTGGTTGTTCACCCTGTAGATGGACGTGTCTTCGGTTACCTCAATGGCAATGGTCAGGTAATCGCCCGAAGCCGTGGAATCAGTAAATGCACCGTAGGGAAACTCGTTGCTTCGGATGGATCTGTTTACCAGGTGGTATTGAACCAGGGTCATGCAAAAACTCGGATCCTGTACCAGTGATTCCAGGTCCTGATAGTCGTCGCTCCTGGAGATATAATCGTCAACGGCCTCATTTGATGGAAGGAACAGGGTAAATCCCAGTCCCCAGGGATTGAAGGCATGCAGCGCATCAAATGAACCGGCAGATGTTGCGATCTCCATGAACTTTCCAAACTGATCCTGATTTGCTTCAATATATTCGGCAATGGAATAGAGCAGATCCTCCTCGTCAAAAAACCCTGTATCCGATAACTCCTGGGTACATGAGGAGAAGGTTATCAGGATCAGCGGGATCAACATCCACCATTTAATCTGTACTGAACTCTGCATAATAGGGATTTTGTTCAAGATTTCTATTCCTTTCCAGCTCATCAAAATAGATCGGCAGGTACCAGCCCAAAGGATTTATAAGCTTTGAAGCGAGTACCAGTTTTTGTGTAGAAGGTACATTTTCAATGACGAGATTTATGAAATCTGTTTTTCGTTGATAATTATTCCTTCTCCCCATCCTCAGCATGTCGAACCATCTTTTTCCTTCATAAGCGAGTTCGATCATGCGTTCCTCCATGATCAGGTCCTCAAAGGCTGAGGCATTGTAGCCCGTGGATACAATCCCTACCTGCCGCTTTTGCCTCAGATCATTCACCAGGGCGAGTGCTTCATCATACCTCCCGATCTGTGATAAGGCTTCTGCTTTCATAAGCACCAGGTCCGACATACGGTAAACGATCCAGTTACAACTGAATCTTTCTGAGCTGGGTCTGAGTGATCTGGAATCTCCCGCCGATCCACAGTACTTCCAGATCTTCTGGACCTCTTCGTTCAGGGAACCGGGTCCGCGTATAAACTCATAATCCTGTCCGGTTACCTCTCCTTTGCCGAGTAGTTCCAGTGCTTTTTCACTCCCCTTGTAATGATCCTGATAATAGGTTGCATTATATGTTTTGTTAAGCTGGTCGAGTGCCTGGTCAAACTGAAATTCAAAGATGCCCTCCAGAGAGTTTCCGGGATAAAAAATTCCGTACCAGAATGCGGGTGTTACAGGAACAAATCCTTCTTCTTCTACGGCCTTCACATAGGCAATACATTCCTCATATTCAAAGTTCCAAAGGCAGATATCAGCCAGTAATGCATTGATCGCCGCTTTGGTTGCCCTGCCTTTATTCTCTTCAGGTGTGGGATAACTTGCGGTAACAAAAAGCCTGGCATCCTGCAGGTCCGCTTTAATTTGTCCGAGAACAGTGACCTCCGTTGAAGCGGGCTGATAAAAATCAACTCCGTCCGATTCAGACGGTTCAAGTATCAATGGTACGTTCCGGAAGGACCTGACCAGGTAAAAATAGGCCAGGCTCCTGAGGAATAGAGCTTCTGCTTCATAGCCTCGCATCTGGTATTCTGTGAAGGTGGGATCGATTTCCCGTACAAGGGGGGCATATTTCAGAACATAATTACAGAAATTAATAACGGCATAAAAGCCCGTCCAGTTGCAATACGTATTGTCGGGGTAGATATTACCGTTCATGATATTCCTTACATGGAGGTCTGTCCGCACATCCTGGACAATCATATCTCCCCTTACCTCTCCCAGGATAAACAGCCGGTCATCAAGACTGGCAAATTTCTGGTAAGCACCCATCAGGGTCGCTTTAATGTCCTCCTTTGACTTCCAGTACTCATCACTGACAAGTCCGTCCGGCGGGATCAGCTCCAGGAAATTTTCACAGGAACTGAAGGCCAGTATCAGTGAGAGTAATATTATTTGTTTAGTTCTTTTCATTTTCAATATTCAATACCGTCTTTTAAAATCCTATTGCCAGGCTGAGCATGATTGATTTTGGCGGGGGAGTCCTGGCCCTGTCTGCACCGATCCAGAAAGGATCGTCCGATATCTGGGCGATTTCAGGATCCTGGCCGCTGTAATTTGTAAGGGTGAATAGTTTTCGCATGGTTACCGCCATGTCGAGTGAATGTATCCTCATGCGCCGGCAGAGATCTTTCTTGAGGGCATATCTCAGGGTAAGATGGTTCAAGCGCAGAAAATCCCCGTTCTCTACATAACGGTCTGAGCCCAGATTGTTTGCAGGATGCTGCATATATGCCCGTGGCAGCATTCCGGGCTCATTCTGTCCCTGGTAGGTCCACCTGTGCATTACTGCTGTGCTCTGGTTGTTCCGGTCGCGCATCCCTTCTGTCTCAATGGCGATCATATTAACGATCTGATATCCCGTTCGGTACAGGAACTGGGCAGAAAGGAAGAACTGTTTCCAGGTAAGGGATGTCCCGAATCCACCCATCAGTTTTGGATTCGAATCTCCCAGGTAAACAACATCGTTCAGGTCGATCTTGCCGTCATGGTTGATATCCTCATACCGGGCATCGCCACCGACGAACTCATAGGTGCCCTTGTATGAAAGCGGAACCGGATTTCCATAAATATCCAGAAGCACATCACCATCCTTGTTCAGAGCCACCACATCTTCGTCTGAGGGCCATACACCCTGGTATCTGAATCCGTAAAATGAACCAATGGGTTGTCCGAGGTTTGCCTTTACGGGATACCTGCCGGGAATAATACTCGTATTAATCTCATTATTGAAATTCTCCGGGAAGGCGACGAATGAGTTGAAATTCTGGGCAATGTTGAAATTGAAATTCAGGTTTATACTGTTCTGTTTGATTGCATTAATCGTGGTGAAGAATTCCCAACCCTGGTTCTGTACAATCCCGCCGTTATACCATTTGATGTTGTCAAACCCGGCTGAATTCGGGATCTTATAGTTCCTCCATAAAATATCTTCGGTTACTTTATTATACAGTTCACCCGTAAGAGTAATCCGTTCTCTCAACAGTCCAATATCAATACCCAGGTTCCAGGAACTGACCGTTTCCCATTTCAGATTATCAAGCTTCACCTGTAACGGTACTATGATGGGATTATTAATGTATTGATTCGGACTTGGGGCATCATAGATGGCATGACGGTCATAGGGATTAGCGGGCTGTGCACCTGTCTGTCCCCAGGCTGCCCTGATCATGCCATCACTCAACCAGTTAATATTATCCATCCATTCTTCGCTGGAGAACCGCCAGCCCAGCGAGAAACTGGGGAAGAGTCCCCAGCGCTGGTCCACACCGAATTTTGAGCTTCCGTCAGCCCTGGCATTTACAGAGACGATGTACCGGTCCTTGAGTTTATAATTGAGGCTGCCCAGGAAGCCTATACCCCTGGATTCGTATTTGGTTGAGAGCAGCCATAAAATGGGTGCATGGAGCGCAGCATCTCGTAATGAAACGCTGGGGCCAAGTCCGATCCCTTCCGATACCCAGCTCCCTCCCCCGATTTCAAATTCTGCGGTAAGAACGCCCGACAGTGAATGAGCCGTATTCCTGAACCTTGGCAGGAAATAGAGCTGGGAGCGTGAAGTAATGTTGTTGGCGGTCGAGTTGCCCTCAACGGCCCTGTTATTCAGATTATTTATCCAGTCGACCCCGATCGCATTGTAGGGCAGAAACTGCTTCGCTTTTGCCCCGGTGTACTGGTAGGAGATCATTTGCTGGAACTGAAGCCATGAAAACATTTTATAGTTCAGAATGAAGCTGTTATTTACAACATTCTCCTCCCTGTCATTGACACTGAGGTTTCCTACGGCAACGGGATTATAGTATGTGATGCCATTTCCCTGATAACTTCGTATGGGGGTGAAATATTCACCCGTCAGTTCACCATAACTGTCATATTCCCAGATACTCATATTGGGTGCCTTGATATAAGCCATGGACCGGATGTTGCGGCCGCTGACCACGAAGTTATCTTCCTTGAAGCTGTTTGAATAATTAAAATTGACCGAGAATTTTATCTTGGTGGATACGTTGTAGTCCAGGTTGATTCTCGTGGTTATCCTTTTCAGGGAAGTATTTATGGTTGTTCCCTTATTATCGAGGAAGTTCACCGAGGCAAAATAACGGGTTTTTTCACCACCGCCGGATAGTTTAAAATAATGGTCATTGATAAAGCCGTCCCTGCTTATGGCATCCACCCAGTCCGTATTGGCGCTGTAATTGTAAAAATCCTTGTAAGTCCTGTCATATGCAAGTTCCCGGGGCAGGGTAAATAAACCATCCTCATTATGCAACTCTTCCAATTGCATGGTAATGTATTCATTACCGTCCAGCATGGGGATGGGAGAAGGTTGCCGGGTCAGGGTAAACTTGGCCTGGTATTCGAATCTTGTCTTTCCCTGGCGCCCCCTGTGCGTTTGTATCAGCAGGACCCCGTTTGCACCTCTTGAACCCCATATGGCAGTACTGGAAGCATCTTTCAGAACCTCTATTGATTTGATATCCTGGGGTGCTATGTTGACCAGGTCACCGATGTCCTCCTGGTCGGCGGAAGCAAAATCAAAGGACTGGTCGATGCGGACAACCTGGGGGACATTATCCACGACGATGAGCGGTCTGCCACCGGAGAGGGAGGAGAGTCCCCTGATTACAATGGCCGAACCGGATCCGGGGTTCCCGGAAGCAGCCATGATATCCACACCGGAAATCTGTCCCTGCAGAGCTTCCTCTGCGGAAATGGCTCCCAGGTGTTTGGAATCGACCATATCTACTTTAACCCTTGATCCGGTCACATCACGTTCCGCTACTCCGGACAGAGGATCGCGGCTTGAGGTGGCGACAACCATGACTTCATCCATCTGAATGGATTCCGAAACAAGTTCAAGCAGAATGGTCTCCCGGCCATCGATCCTGAATTCGAGGGTTTTGTAACCAATGAAACTTACCCGGAATACATTAAGGCTATTTTTTGCATTCAGCACAAAGTTCCCGTTAGGGTCCGAAATGGTACCCCCGATGATCCGGTTATCCTTGTCATATTCGGTTACGGTGGCTCCGATGATCCTCTCCTTCGTTTCACTATCCGAAATGGTACCCCGGATAACCTTGCTTTGCTGAGCTATAACATTATTGACCTGTAAGAACAGGCTCAGCAAAATGAATATGGTCAGTATTTGTTTCATCTGGATTCCAGCGCTTTATGCAATACAGTGTCAATGGAATGGACCACTCCGGTTATAGAATAATCGTGTGGTCCGGGACTATTTACAGGTGTGTAGGCGATCATAATATTGGTACTGTCCGGTTTTTCCTCAATATGGTAATACAGCTTATTATCCGAGTCCAGTATCCGGATAAAGTCGATTCCGGTTTCCAGCTTAAGCTTTGAAAAACGGTCTCCGAAATCACCTGCATCTTCATTGACCCGGAGGGTTTCATAGTTTCCACCCGGTACGGATCCATCCGTCCAGATTCGTTCTCCCTTTATGAAATGGCTTTTGATGAACTGTTGAAGATCGGGTATGGACAGGGTATCGGCTCCCGAGTTAGCCAGCGCCTCATCTGTGGGAATAAAGATCGTGTAATACTCTCCCTCGGTCAGGAAGTTAAACCTGAAATACTTGGGATCACTCAATCCGGCATCGTCGATAAGCTTTTTAAATCCGGAAAAGTCTGATATTACAGACCAGATGGATCTGGTGGGTGTTCTGAACCATCCGTCGAATTTAAAGGCTGTTCCATTGTCCGTGGATTCTTCAAACAGAACCGGTTCCAGGTGGATAGGGAAATTTGATGAATTATAACCCCATGTATTTTCTAATCCACCGGTAACTGTCTGATTTTCATTATCAAATACCAGGAAATTTCCTGAAAGGTTCTCGATAAATTCACGCCTGGCCAGCCGGGCAGGCTGCTTTAAAGCTACCTGGTTTAATATTCTTTTAGTTAGCTCGTTTGTACCGACACCACGTACAATTTCATCGTCCCGCACGAAAACAGTGAAATTATAGCGGTTCTGGTCCTTGTCGATCCAGTTCAATATCAGCGACGAATCAAGGGCCATACTCTCGTCGGACGGTACAAAGAAAGCAAAATCCTTTTCTGCCTTTTTAAGGTATCCGATAGTTTTTGAAGCTTCCATTGCATAGAGCATGGTTGAATACCCCGGTCGGAGGTAAACGGGACCCGTAATGCTTGTAAAGGCCCTTGGGACTATGGAAGCATCAAGCAGAAGTATGGAAGCGTTACTGCCATAATATCTCTCCCTGATCGCTGATTCATCCAGGGTCATTTTATCGTTCGATCCATTAAGGAATCCATCCTGGATATTGGTCCGGTAAATTGGATTTGTCGACATATGCGCATTCACAATGATCCGGCGGACCTCATTCGGAACAACCGACCATTCCGGCCAGTGCGGATATCCACTATTCGCCGTCACCACATCATTTATAAGCTGTTTCAATGCCTGGTTTGTCGGAACCAGCAAACCGTTCTGATATCGTACCGTATAATCGGGATTGCTTGTGCTTGGACCGGTAAGCTCCTCATGTATATTGAAAGTCAGCTGGGGGTAGTTCAGGTTGAACAATGAGTCGTATGATCCGCCCGCCAGAGCCTCCGGCTGTTCAATTGTCGCATTTTCATTATAACTGAATCTGGGACCTAATTCATAGATCAATTCGAGGAAGTCTGAGGTAGATGCCCCTGAATGATCAAGTTTCATGTACTCTTCAGCGTTAAGGGGAGGTTTGATCACCTGGTCGACAACATAGACGAATCCATTTTCTGCCGGGATCTCATCCTGGATGGTTTTAGCATTGGAAATAAAAATGGCGTTGCCGTCAAAAGAACGGTTGAAATAAAAATCATAATCACCGGTATTCAGATCATTGATTTCGAAATATTCAGTGAAGAAGAGGGGCATGTATTTTCTGGAGGAACTGTAAACAGTCAGGTAATCAGTGCTCCGGGTAGAATCGACAATGGTGATAATATTTCCATCCTGTTCCTTGATCCAGTACTTCCGGTCAGGATTCTGGAAAATGGTCTGACGTTTGTATCCCCTTGGCTTGTCATTCCCTGGGTCATCCCTGTCGATCCATCCGAAAATATCAAGGGATTGCAGCTGCTTTCGGCTCCACCGGTTCTGAATAATATGATAATGGACCATGGCCTCTGCCTCCCTGTAAGGCATCTTTGTAATATCGTCCCCGTATTCCGGGTGTTCATTTAACCAGGATTCAAAGGCCTGGTTATCCGGTGCAAATACCGTAAAACTTCCCGTCAGATCCAATACCGTATCGTATCCGGTATATTCAAGCAATGAAGCAAATACGGACAGGCTCTCATTTTCTTTGATAAGAGTGTACAGTTTCCCTGCCAGCCATTCCGGATTCTGGTATTTTTCCTGGTCTTCCAGCTTCGTGCAATTACAGAGCAGGAATGAGAGGAGAAAAAAAACGAATGTAATTCTAATTGCTATTACCGTGTTGAATGATCTCATTGAAGCAACAATTGTGATTGCCGAATGGTTTTAAAATCAGGGCGGCCCATGCCGCCCTGATTGTAACTAATCTTCACTAAACTTACTACACTAGTTCTTTACAAATCGGATTATCCTTGAGTTCTGATCCCTGTCCACAACTCTGATAAGGTAATATCCCTTCGCGAGATCTTCAACGGATAGTTCGAGAAGATCACTTTCAGTTTTGATTACCCTCATAGTCTGACCAGTAATACTGACAAGGCGGATGGTGCAGCCAGCCGGTACCTCGCTCAGATATAACACATTATCTGTCGGGTTCGGGTAAAGGCTTATCCTGTCGATAACCAGGTCTCTAACGGAGACCAGAACATCAACCGTGTAGGTTTTGGTGGTTACATCGTCTTCAGCAGTCACCACAACCTTGTCACCTGTTACAACTTCTCCTTCTGTCTTCGGAGCATCGGAACCGTCAGTCAGCATGACTACAGAAGCCGGTGCAGGAACCAGATTGGCCATGAATGCTTCCACAGCTGTGTATGCAGGTATTTGAGAGATCTGATCCTCGCCTACCGTATAGACTTCTGAAGTAACATAGGCTGCGGTACTCAATGCAGCACCCAGGAATCTAAGAGTGTAAACAACCGATACGCTTTCATCTTTGGAGGTGACTTTCAGCATATCGTCTTTGACCACATATCCCTCTTCACGACTCTGCCCGACGATATCCATTAATTCTATGGTGGCATCTCCGCCGGGGATAAGGTTTGCCAGGAATACCTGAGCGGTAACTCCTTCGGGTACATGAGATATTATTTTTCTTTCCTGGTTCACACCGTAAACATTTGAACTTACCCAGGCTTCACTGTCTGAGATATCCAGCACCAGTTCATAGGTGATGATGGTTTTCTGGTCCTGGGCAACAGATTCAAAATAGATCTCGCCCAATACCTGGGTCGGTACCATTACGGTATCAGGGTTCAGGAATTTCAGTGGAACAAGATTACCGTCCGCATCAATGATGTTGAGGGTTGCGGTCGCCGGTGATTCCACCTTGGCAAGAACATCGGAGATGTTCATCCCGGGTGTCACGCCTTCGATTGTACCGGTTTCTGCGGTATTGGCTATAGTCAGTCCTGATCCGTCTTTGGGGGTCAGAACCGCGTCATTATCCAGTCCGCCGGTTGCAACCGCGAGCACATATTTGGTCATATTGTTCTGGTCTGCAGAAACCACCATAAGGGTATCCCCGTTTGCTACCAGATCTGCGGAGTCCAGTTCGAGTCCCGTTCCTGAGCTGATCACGGAAAGGACCTGGCCGGTATCGGCTTTGCTGATATTGGTGAATACCTCCTCAACCGTAGATCCGGTTATAACGCCAACAATATCGAGATCTCCTTCGTAACCGGGATCCACAAGATAGGCTGCCGAGGCTACCGTTGACATATACACGGTAATAGGATCAAAACTGTAGTTCCCGATATCTTCTTTCATTTCTACCGGGTTACGTGCACCGTCACCGGGCTGGCCCTGCCAGTAGTGATACCAGTCCCTTGCATCTTCAAATCCGCCGTTCTCCTCCAGGTTGGGTCTCCAGGCATGAGGCTTCTTACGGTAATCATCATTATTATTGGCAAGGTTACCATCCCCGACATCCCAGGCAGAAAATGTATATGCGCCGAAGAGATCTACCAGTTCAAAATCTTCAATGTCGTAGATTCCCTTTGAGGCATCATAAATGGAGTCATTCTGGACTTCAAAAATCATAATGGGGTTGTATTGTGCCGTATATGGAACGGTTGAACGCCAGCCGCCTGTTGGCGGCCAGGGCATGCATAATTCACCCATATGATTTTCAACTTCCGTGCTCCAATGGACATTAACCTGGTTTTCCTGTACATGGTTTGTGGGATCTGTGAGCATATTCGGGTGTAACATCCCCAAAACGAAGGTTTTTCCCGGGTCCAGGGTGGTCTCAATATCGAGGTCCGGTTTCAGTTTGGCGTTCAATCCACCGCTCCTCCACTCTTCCAGGCTTCCGTATTTATAACCCGGAATGTATTTACTGTACCGGAAAACCCAGTCCGTGGAATCAGGACCTGCACCAAGCTGAAGAGTTGCATCCGGCGTTCCAGCTGCCAGGGGAACCATAATCATATAATTCTCCAGGTTGATGGGCTGGTTGCCAACATTGGCAATCTCAATAAAGCTTCCAATATTCATATGCCGATACAATACCTCAGATATGATTGGAGTAGCGTGGTAGGGCTGGATATCCTCTTCCAGTACCTCTGCCTCAAATGTGATCATGTACACGTTCACAACCCCGTCTTCCATGGTGGTGTCCTGTGAACTCACTGTAATGGTGGTTGTCCTGTCCTCCCTTGAACCTCTGAGTGTTTTGGCCCTGTCAACCACAACGGTTGAATTCAGGTTTTCCTTGATGTAGGAAAGTGCCGGTACGTTGCTTGTGCCAAACGGAACCGTCACGGTATAGCTGAAGATCGCAGGATTGAAGCCCGGGATAGTATCTCCCGACCATCCCATCCATCCAAGATCCTCCGGTATATCCGGCCATGTGATGGCAGACAGGAAGGCATTGGCGCTTACAACCACATCTTCCAGGGCAAGGTAGTAATCCTTCACTGTTGACTTGTCTTCCGCCGTAATCCGCAGGATATCACCATCTTTCAGATCTACTCTTTCCACACCGTCAACCCAGACAAACTCGTAAGTTGCATTTGGTGCCATCTCTATATACGCAAGAAGTGAATCGGTCCGGGTTGCAAAGGGAATATATCGGATCGAATCAATTACCGGAACATTTTCCGTGATCTCAAAGGGCTGGTACAGGGTCCTGTCCTCGATAGGGGTGGTCCCGTCCTCATTTCCCCAGAGCCAGGACATGTAGGTCTCAGAGTCAAAGGCCCTTTTGGGAATCGCAAGTGCATTGTCTGCGGAAGCATCTGCAGCAATAATTTTAAATGCCTTATGGACCAGCTCGGTTCCAAAAGCATAGGCATTCAGGGTATCTCCGTCCTGGCAGGCTGTGGTGGCAGTATCTCCATTTTCTACATAGTTCCAGGCCATGCCCTCACCCCAGGTAATTGCATCAAAGATGCCCTGGGAACGGCTGTTTGTTACCCTCCAGGCCCCTTTTCTGATCCCCCAGGGAACTGTGATGGTCCCGGCCTCCATATCAATGGTGACCTCATCCGAGTTCATCTGGATAGTGGATGAGCCATTCGTTTCGGGATGGTTTCCGGCCGAGCTGAAGACCACCGGGTTCCAGGCGTTTACCATATCATAGGGCACGGGCATCCATTCCGATTCATCACGGTCATTTCCAGCCGAGATAGGCCAGTCTAACCATGTTGTATCTCCCTGGGTTATATTGGATTTACGGATAAAAGCCTGGGTAGCAACGGCATCCGGCACACCAGCCACATCCCAGACCCCTTCAGTAAATCTCCTCCCGTTTGCCTCATTGATCCAGTTATTAATGGCATCGCATAGAACATCGCCCCCACCGGGAGGATGGTACCATAGTGATTTCCATTCTCCATTATTGGCCATTTCATCCCTGAACCAGTTCGTGGAAGCACTGACGCTGTCTTCGCCTGGTTCGAGATCCTCGTTTCCGTCTTCTAACATATAGATCAGCAGATCCGACACGGCATTCAGAGCAGGTCTTCCCAGCGGTTCGCCGATATCATTCACACCCTCATAGGTCAGGGAAATTAAAAAGGATTTTCCCGGAGCAATGAAGGCATCCATTGAATCCACCACTTCATTAAAGCGAAGGGTATAATGGGCAGGATTCCTGTTATTAATGTTTTGCCAGTGTCCAAAGTTCTTGGATGTGAAATCCCAGAGATGGAGAGTAGAGTCTCCCACATTGGTCAGTTCAAAATAATGGTGACCCCATCCCCCATTCGCAGGGGCTGCCCACTCAGAGAAGATGAGCCTGGGTGCCTGGGAATTTACCGTAAGGCATACTACCCAGAGCATCGTAGATAAAAGAAGTAGTTTTGTTCTCATTTTGATCTGTTTTAGTGAATAATCTGTTTTTCTTTAGTTATATGTGTATTAGTGTTATTTAATTTTGAATCAGGTCATTCTGAATCTGTCTCATTCACTGCTGTTGTCCTTTTACTTTGTTCGTGGCCGAATACCCTGTCAATGGCTTCCAGGTAGGCCATCCCGTTGATCGTATCGGGCTCCAGGTAGCTCCCCTCCGTCCATTCATTCCAGCAATTTATAATAAAGGTTTTCTGTGATTTTGGATGCTGGTCGAGGTAATCCTTCATATCCTCCAGTGCCTGCTGGAAGTTTGCCGGGGTGTTGTCTGAGATTATTCCTGTATAGGGATAGGTCAGTTTCCGGAAAGGTTCATCCTGATTTGTGCGGGGACTGCTGTCCCAGCCCATGGTGATATTGGGATAGTAAGGGAGGCTCATCTCCTTGGAAAAGCTGTCGGCATAGTCAAAGTATTTCTCCTTTATATCATTATATGTATGCGTGGGGAATTCCGGATCCACATGGTGTATCCATACATAGGAGGTGGTGGAGGTAAAACCTGCCCCGGTTAATATCTCCTCAAGCTCTTCCTGGGGAATGATCTCTTCCGATGGAAGGATGGTTTCACCCCAGACCACTGCATTCAGGTGCAGATCTTTGAATCCTGCTACTTTCACCTTCTGTCGAAACTGATCTACTCCTTTTTTAGTGGCGTCCATGCTCCCGAAAATGGCTATGAATTTTGAAATATCATAGATGGAGAAATAGGGTGCCTGGTCGATCAGCCAGTAGCTGGGATGGGTGAAATAGGTCCTGACCAGGTAATCGGTCATTTTATCCCAGGTGGCCAGAGATACCTTGCCGGGGTAGAGAAGATCGGGACCATCTGCATCCAGGAGGTTGGCCGAATCGGCGGGGAATATCTCCACCCAGTCGTGGTTGGCCCACATCAGACTGAAGTCAATTTCATCGTTGTTTCGGGCTCCGAAAAAACCCTCCTCAATGGCATCTTCAAGGAAGAGACCATCATTATAATAATACCAGTCAAATACAAAAGCATCCAGGCCATGATCTGTCGCTGCCCGGATTTTCTGTTCCATTTGAAGAGGATCCGATTCGTCGGTATATCCCCACGCCGGCACTTTGGGTTGCTGGTGCCCTTTGAACCTTGGCCTGGCCTCCTTCACAAGTTCCCACTCCGTCCACTCAGGGCCATATAGCCTGATGTTACGGGCGTCGGGGTGATAGTTGGGAAAATAGTAGGCTGCCAAGGTATAGTCATCTTCCGCTTCGCTGCCGGAACTGTTCTGCAGATCGTCACTGCTTTTAAGTGAGCAGGATGCTGCCAGTAGACAAAATGTGGCGATGGTGAGTATGGCTGAGTATGCTTTCATATAGAGAGGTAAAATTATGGCTTAGTCGCTGCTTGCTCTTCTCGAAATGATCATTATGTGATGACGGCAGGTTTCTCAGTTATTAATTTGTTACTAAAACAGGTAAAAATGATACATGCTGCGATCATATTCGGGAGGAGCATGTGGGTCATCCTTCAAAAACACTACTTTTAACATCATGAGTCAAATCTCCCGGTTTACTTCCTTTCTGATGGGTTTGCTGGCCCTTCTGGCCTGGTCCGCAACTGCTTTCTCACAGGCGGTTGTAACAGAGTTTGAGCACCTGACCCTTGAGGATGGCCTTCCCAATTTGCGGGTTGAGGCCATTGAGCAGGATTATCTGGGATATATGTGGATCGGCTCAAAGCGGGGACTTTGCAGGTACAATGGATATGACTTTGAGGTCTACAAAAGCAGTGCATTTGACACAACTTCACTGCGATATCACCAGATCACCTGTTTGTTTGAGGACCGGGAGCATGAGTTATGGATTGGTACCTGGTCAGGTGGGTTGCATCGATACAACAGGGATCGTGATAATATTCAAAGGATCCCATTTTCGCAGGATAACATCACTGGTATATCTCAGGATTCGACGGGATATATTTGGATTGGGACAGAAGAGGGATTGTACAGGTATGATAAGCAGAACGAGCATGCCAGGGCCTACCCTTTCCAGTCTCCCGACAGAACAATTGTGAGAGGTGTGCTGAACATTGTTCAGAATTCCGGTGAAACTTTTGTAAATATTGATCAGGTCGGAATATTTAAATTCCATGCGCAAAAGGATGATTTTATCCCTGTTCTTCTGCTGGAAGATTGTAAATCGCACGGAATTCGTGAGATTACAGAGGTGGTCCCATACAACAACCACACTTACTGGCTGGGGACAGATCAGGGTCTGTTCCGGTTTTCCACCGGGAAGGAGGGCAGTCTTGAGCGGATCCTGGATAAGAACCAGGTGGGTATCCATCAAAACATCACTTTTATCATTAACGAATCCTATAATCACATCTGGATTGGAGCGAATGGATTGTATCGGTATGATATTGTTGAAAATACCATCAGCCATTTTCAGCACAATCGCAATGAAGATTACAGCCTCTCCAACGATTATGTCACCTGCGGTTATACAGATATCCATGGAAATATATGGTTTGGTACATACGCATCCGGGATCAATATCATCATGAACTCTTCTGCAGATTTTCATAAGAATTCAGCCATCAATCAGAAGCTCGATTTGTTAAGCAGAAACGTCACCGCCATCGAAGAGGACAGAGATAAAAACCTTTGGATAGGAACCTGGGACAAGGGTGTGATTGTATTTAATGAGCAGCAGGAGCAGATAGAAAATATAGGCAAAATCTATCCCGCCCTGGAATCTCTACCGGAATACAATGTATCGACAATCTTCAAGGGGCCTGCCGATTGCATTTGGATCGGGAGTTCATCGGGGATATTAGCCCAGATTGATATTATCAACCGGCAAAACCATCTGTTTACACTTCCTGTGCCAAATGGCATTTTACCCAGGTCCATGGATATCACCTCTTTAATCGCAGAGTCTGATTCATTGTTGTGGATTGGTTCTGCTTCAGGCGGAATATTTCTTTTAAATCTTCATACAAAGGATTTCATTCAATTTGAGGATCAGAAGCTGATGGTTGATAAAAATATCAGGGATATTGAGCTGGACGGCGAGGGTAATATCTGGATTGGCACCTATGGTCACGGGCTGTTCAGGATGGATAGTAACCGGAAGATTAAACCCCATATTTTTAAAGAGATCGTTGATCCCGGAACCAGACCATTAAGCATTATCACCATATTTTTGGATCAGCATGAAAATTTGTGGTTTGGTACCGAGTTCCACGGTCTTATCAAATTGTCCCCTGAAGATCAAACAACCATCTTCCCAATTTCCGGCGATCTGAATAACAATGAGATAACCTCCATACTGGAGGATCGAATGGGCAAGCTCTGGCTGGCCACCTCGGATGGGCTGCTTCGATTTGAGGAGTCCACAAGCAAGGTAAGCTATTATTACTGGCGCGATGGCCTGGTGGCCGACGAGTTTAATTACAGTGCCTCTTTTCAAAATGAAAACGATGTGATTTACCTGGGCGGTACCAACGGCCTGGTCTACTTTCATCCCGGTTCAATCCAGGACAACTACCATGTTCCGCCTGTCTACATCGAATCCTTTTCCATTGGAAACCGGGAGGTGCATGTGAGTGATCCCGATTCCCCGCTTACCCAACCGATCAATCAGACTGAAAAGATTACATTGAAGTTTTCTCAGAATGAAATTGGATTTGAGTTTGTCGCGTTAAACTACCTGTTGCCCGGGAAAAACCAATACAAATACCTTTTGGAGGGTTTTGATGAATCGGGGTGGAATGAACTGGGGACAAGGCGGAGGATCTCTTTTACCAACCTGGATTACGGGAACTATACACTGCGGGTTTTGGGATCCAACAATGATGAGGTATGGAATGAAGAGGGAGCGACCCTTGATATAAGGATTCTACCCCCTCCGTGGAGGATGTGGTGGGCTTACCTGGCTTATTCTATCCTAATGATCGTGGCAGTCTACCTGGTGTACACTGACCTCAGGCAAAGAATCAGGTTAAGGCAGCAGATCAGCCGGCAGCGATATGAGAGGGAGCACCAGGAAGAGCTATCCAATATGAAGCTCCAGTTCTTTACCAATATCTCACATGAATTTAAAATCCCGCTTAGCCTGATCATTTCACCCCTTGAAGAGATCGTTCGGAATTTTAAGGGCAGTACAGAGAACCGTCAGAAGCTTCAGGGGGTACAGCGAAATTCCATCAAACTGCTTCGCCTGATCAAATTGCTGATTGATTTCAGAAAAGCCGAACAGGATGTGTTAAAACTTGCCCCGGGAAGGCATGACCTTGTTGACCTGGCACAGGAGGCAGTTCAATCATTCGAATCGCTGGTAATCGAACAGAATAAACGCATAGAGCTGAAGTCTGATTTTTCCTCCTGTCTGTTTGATTTTGACTGGAATAAGATGGACAGGGTATTTTATAACCTGATTAGTAATGCCTTGAATTTCACGGAGGAGTTATCTGAGATCATCATCCATGTCGCTTCAGGCGATAAGGCAGAGACCATCTCCATTGCGGTGCAGGATACCGGAGTGGGTATCAACGAG
>JAAEOI010000024.1 GCA_024244665.1 Bacteroidota bacterium
CCCCTTCCCCAGAATTTCAGGTATGCGGCTGTAGTTCCATAAATGTATATCGTTAAATGGGCCATCCAACATCGGTCGCTCAGTTCCGTAACCTCTATTATTCAGAATCACAACTATCGGATTAAGATTAAATCTGACAACCGTTGATAGTTCCATACCAGTCATTTGAAAAGCGCCGTCTCCCACCAATACAAGAGGGCGCAGTTTCGGATTTGCCATCTGGGCCCCAATACTTGCCGGTACCGCAAATCCTAACGACGCGTAGTATGCGGGAGACAGGAACTCAGTCTCACTATGGATTGTCATATCAATTGCAGAAAACATCGCATCTCCTATATCAGCTATAACGACAGTGTTGTTGTCTATGAAGGAGTTAAGTCTTTGATAAAGATACTGAAGAGATATAGCCTTTCCGGTGACCGGACTGATCGGTTTAACAGGAGGTGGATGTGGAATATCAACCTTTTCCCGGCAATTGATATCAGATTTTACGAGTCCTTTTATGAAGTCCTCCATATATATGCCTTCGTATGTATGGTAGCGAATAGAGATCTTCTCACTGGTAACATAAATTGAACGTCCCTGGTCGAGGTGAGCAGTGAACATTCCCAGATTAATATCTGTCATGAAGGTACCAAGCAGTATCAGGCAATCACTTGACTCAACAAACTTCATCACCTCTTCGCGACCTATGTTAGCACCATAAACCCCAAGATACAGTTGATGATGTTCACTAATGACTGATTTACTAAGCAATGTAGAGGCTACCGGTATGTGTGCTGATTCTA
>JAAEOI010000025.1 GCA_024244665.1 Bacteroidota bacterium
ATGCGCTGATCAACTCTATGGTCGCACCCAGCGGGAGCCTGCTTATATGTATGTGCCCACTGGCCGGATTTGGCCAGAGAAGGACCTGGCCTGTTCTTGCACCTGGTCCGTACGAAACCGCAGTGACGATCGTAATGGTAAAAGCCTGTGTCACGGTATCCGCTTCATTGGAATAAGCAAGGGTTACGTCAACAGTTCCGGCGTCATCATTTCCCGGTGTACCTGTCAAGATATGATCTTCCAGGTCCAGCCAATCTGTCTCTGGGGAGCTTTCAAAGGATAGGGCTCCTTCGCCCACGGTCTCTATTAAATAGCTGTAGGTCTCGCCTGCACTTATGCTATCCCCTGGCGTTGAAGTGATTTCAAGAGGAATTCTTTCAGCTACCGTAAGTGTAAATACCTGATTTGTGCTTTCAAGTTCATTCTCAAAAGTGATATGTGCCTCAAAAGACCCAACATCATCGCTGGAAGGGGTGCCGGTCAATAAATTTCCTTCCAGCGTCAGCCATTCGATCCAGGCATCCATGACGTCATTATCAAAGGAGAGGGTCCCGGTTCCGGTCGTAGTGATGGCATAAAGGTATGTTTCTCCGGTATACGCTCTTTGGACCGGGCTTGAGGTAATGGTAAGTGGTATGTCAGGCAAAACAGTAAGGCTAAAGGCCTGAATGCTTGTATCCTCTTCACTGGCATAGGTGATCATGATCTCAAGCAAACCCTCATCCGTACTTTCAGGTATTCCTTTGAGGACACCATCCTGCAAGCTTAGCCAGGTGGCCCCTGGGAGGCTTTCAAAGGATAGTATTCCATCGCCGGAGGTCTTGAGTGTATAGTTGTAATTGCTTCCAACCTTGGCTGTTTTAGGCGGAACAGACATGATGAAGATACTTTTCTTAATGCTTAAATACATGATGCTTTCACCGTCGAGTAGGATATCATATCTCGTACTGTCAGTTTTATCTTCGGATGTGACCATTACATAGTCACCTGCATGGAGTAAACCACTTGCTCTTTCAAAGCCATTTTTGCGCTTAAGCTTCATGCTTGCATTCCCTGATGGGTACAGGTAGGGCAGGAGGGTAGCTGCCGAGTGTTCCCTGGTGGCACCCGTGATGCTTTTATCCTGCTGATTCACAGTGAAAATATTTGAGCTGAGATAGGCATCTGAAGCGTTTGCAGAAGGAATAAGCGCGTAGCTGGCCCTGGAGCCATCTTCGGCAACGACCTCAAAAAACAGGCCTTTATATACCCTTGTGGCAAGCGGTTCCGTGACAGCGCTATCCATGGTTCTTGAAAGCAGGGGGACCAGCCTGTCGCCGGCATCGATTACATTGATATATGCTGTTGTATCACACCTGACTCCAATAAGGACCTCAGCAATGGTGACTGTGTCATCAAATCCGCTAAGAATGAGGCTTGGGTGATCCACGATGATGCCTGAACCGTCCAGAGCGGTAAGCGCTGTATTACTACTCAACAACCTGTTTTCCACCGTGTATGTGGTCTGATTGATG
>JAAEOI010000026.1 GCA_024244665.1 Bacteroidota bacterium
AGCACAAAATACGATGTGGAGGAAGTGGATCCCATCTCCCAGATAATCACCCCAGTAGAAGAAAACCTTGTAGCACTGAGATCGGATACCCGCCGCATCGGGTCCATGCGTATACCGGAGTATCATTCCAGGAAACGGGTGGACGGAAAAAGCACCATGGTGACTGATTTTTACGGTTGTGACTGGGAACTTGTGGAGGGCCAGGACCTCTATTTCAATCAGAAAACCCATCCGCTGGAGAAGTATTCCAGCATGTCGGAAGGGATCCCCCATCTTCCAGGGACCGACCTGGTGGATTTTCATAGAATACTCCGGAAAGATCTGAGCCAGCAGATCGGACAGGTGGGTGAACACGCCTGCGTGGCGGACCGCCACGTGGCCGGATTAACCGAAAACTCGGTCAGAATAAGGGGCTATGAGAACTGGTTCATGGACACTGTGATGGATCCTGAAGGGGTGGACCGGCTGCTGGGGATTTTCCTGGAGGACAAGATCAAGTACTGGGATGAGGTGATCGACTGGGCCATAGAGAACGGACAGGAGGAGCGGATCCAAGTAATCTCGGAATGCGACGACCTGGGATCGCAAAGTTCCACCATTATTGATCCCGGTTCCCTGCGAACCATGGTAATTCCCCGGTTAAAAATCCTTTTTACACATGTGAAGAAAAGGCTTCCGCATGTGAAGACCTTCATGCATACCTGCGGTGCGGTCCGTGAGTTGCTGCCCGACCTGATTGAAGCCGGACTGGATATTCTTAACCCGGTACAGTTCACTGCTGCCAATATGGACCTGGTGGAGCTGAAACGGGATTTCGGAAAAGATCTGACTTTCTGGGGCGGAGGGGTGGATACGCAGTCCACTCTGAACAACGGAACCCCCGAAGAGGTATCCGACCAGGTGAAG
>JAAEOI010000027.1 GCA_024244665.1 Bacteroidota bacterium
GTTTATCGGCATCTTCAACCACACTCACCTCATCCCGCTCCCTGGTATTAAAGGTGACATATCCCAGCAAGAGAGTGTCTTCACTCTTAATCATGGAAGGACCTATTGTGTACTCTATATCGCATACCTGTGCAATAGGGATTTGTGCTCCGTCAGGGGTCGGGACAAGTATCCGGGGCAGCATATCAAAATCATCCCTGATCTCTCTCATATACCTGACCCTTACAGGGTAACGCTCACGGCCTTCAACAGTCCATGTAAGATTCCTGCCGCCAAGGGCAACCTCTATGACATCCTGAACATCCTTTATATTCACTCCGTACCTTGCAATTGCTTCACGGTTTATCTTATACTCAATGTATGGTTTACCCACTATACGATCGGCTATCACGTCAACCGCACCCGGTACTTGTTTTATAATTGATTCCAGTTGCAGGCCTATTCGTTCAATTTCCTTCAGATCATCGCCATAAATCTTTGCCCCCATCATTGCGCGCAGACCTGACTGCAGCATGATCACCCGTGTTTGTA
>JAAEOI010000028.1 GCA_024244665.1 Bacteroidota bacterium
AATCAATATTCTCAATGCCATTGGCCTTCCGCTGATCCTGGGGATGGGAATTGATACCGGGGTTCATGTAATTCATCGATACAGAATCGAAGGACCGGGGAAGGTGAAAACTGTGTTCTCTACCACCGGCAAGGCCGTACTCATATCCTCTGTTACCAGTTTCCTTGCTTTTGGCTCATTGGGTTTTGCACTGTATCGCGGACTTGCTAGTCTGGGTGTTACACTGGCCATTGGTATTGCAGCTTGCTGGATCGCAACTGTGACCATTCTTCCGGCCATCATGTCATTGATGGATGATAAAAAAATAGATAAAAAAACAGACCTGAACAAAAACATATAATAATGAAAAAGCTCATTCTTTTTACAATAAGCACACTGTTCTCATCCCTGATCTTTGCACAAGATTTAACTGTGGACCAGATTCTTGACAAGGTGAAGGATAATGAAAGAATTAAATCATCTGTAAGCAAGGGTAGTCAGGTGATTACCACCAGTAATGGCAAACAGCGAACCCTTGAAATGACAAGTTATTCGAAAGATTTTAGTGAATCTCAATTAAGCATTTATACCGCACCGGCCAGGGTTGCAGGCGATAAGATCCTGATGCTGAATAATGGGGATGATATCTGGTTCTATACTCCAAAAACTGACCGCGTAAGACATATTGCCAGTTCCGCAAAAAAGCAAAAGGTCCAGGGGAGCGATTTCTCCTATGAAGACATGGAATTATGGGATTACAGGTCTGACTTCAGTAGTAAACTGGAGGGGAGCGAGAAGATAAATGGGGTAAGCTGTTATAAAATTGAAATGGTACCCACCGAATCAGGACCTCACTATTCCAAAATGATTGCATGGGTTGACAAGGACAAATTTGTGCCTTTGCAATATGACTACTATGAAGATGGAGAAGCCATAAAAAGACTCTCACTCGAAAATATGAAGCTTATCGAAAATCATTGGCTACCCATGAAGTTTACTATGAAAAGTTTGGTGGGTTCGGGATTTACTACCATTGAAAGTACCCAAATGAAGGTCAATGTTGAGCTGGAAGACAATATGTTTACCACAAATTATTTGAAACAGAAATGAAAGTAATTACCTCCTTCATCCTGTTGATGCTCCTGGGTGCACAACTTTTGCATGCACAAAGGGACAGCTCATTTGTAGATAACCTGAAGCTATCGGGATATTATGAAAATGCATTTCAGATCCTTGACAAAAACGGGATATTACTACAGGATTATAATAAGTTGCGACTTAATTTGGATGCGAAAGTTGATAATAATTTTTCATTCAGCTCCAACGTGATTTTCACCACTTTTCACGGGGCAACCACCATAAGTGTCCTGGACTATCTGCCCACTGAGTTAGTCAATGATTATCTTTCTGCCATAGGTCAGCCAATAGAGGCTGTTGCCCCATTGTTTGATGTCAATTTTGAGAACCAGATTTTTCTGGATAATGTGTATGCTTCCTATTATTCCAAACGATTTAATTTGCGGATTGGAAGACAGCAATTATCATGGGGAAGCGGGTATACCTGGAATCCCACAAATGTATTCCATATTAAGAATCCCCTGGATCCGACCTACGAATTGACCGGAGTGAATGCAATGAAGGCAGAACTGCTCTTTGGGCGTGAAGGGGTACTTACCGGTATTTATGGGGTCAGCGACAATTTTAAGAATTCGACCTATGCGGTAAAATTGAAAAATTACTTTTGGGGTTTCGATGTAAGCGTTTCCTATGTCTATTATGAATATTTTAACCAGGATTTGTATCTCTTTAGTGAGGATACGGAGAATCGTCAGCTTGCTGGACTGGATTTCTCAGGATCAATTTTTGGTGCCGGATTCTGGAGTGAACTGACATACAATTTCAAAACTGAAGATAGCGGTGGGGAAAATTACGCCAGAGCTGTTGTCGGGATGGACTATACATTGAACAATAGCCTCTATTTTATGACCGAGTATTATTACAATGAAAAGGGGAAAGATGATTATTCCGAGTATAATATGAATGATTGGATGTGGTCATTTGGGCAATATGCTGAGAACCTGGGACAACACTACCTGAGTATTGGGCAGGGATTTCCGCCCATTGGGAATAATCTGAGCTGGATGAATTTTGTGATGTTCAATCTAAGCGATAAAAGTGGGATCGTGTATCCATGGCTAAACCTCTCCCTTGGAGACAACACGGAAATGGCTATTACTGCATATATTCCTTTTGGCGATAAACAGTCAGAATTCGGCGGTTTTGGTTATGGTGGCCTGGTACGTCTGAGAATACATTTTTAAAATGCTCTTTTCGGAAACAGGTGCTCACATTTGACTAATTTACCTTTCTGAGAGTTTAAAAAAGTGTATCCTTTTTCTAAAATACCCATATATTTTTGAACTGTAACTTTATTAATTCCAACGAGTTGAGATAATTCCTCATAATTAATTTCACTTCCCATTTGTAAAAGGGTATTTATGATTGACTATTGGCTCAATCTACTAAGGCTCCTGATTTGGAGGTATTTAGGTAGAAGGGGCTTTGAATCCCGCTCGCGCATTCCCCGAAGTTCTACTTCGGGGTAAGCGAGCTCCAATAAAATATTATATGGATCGAAGATTCCTCGGAGCTCTGCTCCGAGGTTCTTCAATATGCTGCCGCTGCCACCATGCTGCAAAACGGAAGACCCTTTGTAGAAGATGAACTTAAGTAGATGCTATTTGAGTGCCTCCTTCGAATGTTCGTTCCACGAATAGCAGAATACCACCAGGGTAGCACACTCCCCGAGGTGTTTTTTTAAGATGTCAAAAGTCTGTTTGATCCTCTCTTCTATGTCTCCGGCTGGGATTCTGGTGATGTTATTCTTATAAGCAAATTCCAGGATGAAGAAGGACATCAGGCGCCAGTTCAGCTGCAATTCAATCTGATCCAAGCGACCGCAGTAAAAACGTCCGAATCCATAGCTTGCAATGGTCTTTTTAAGATTACTCTGCCGGGTCCAGGTGAAGCAGCCCCAGCCACTCTTCCTGGCTCAGGCCGTTTACATATCCGCTGATAAATTCCTCCAGGAATTTCTGATCCCAAAGCGGGGTGTGCTGCTTTATTTCCTTTGGAACCGACTTGATCAATTCCTGGTACGAACGTTCCAGTATGCGCAATCCGGAGGTGGGATGCGATTTATAGGGTGGATGCGGAGTGACAAGCCCCAGCTCGATCATGTAGGCATCCAGCATGGTGTGCAGTTCTTCACAGATCTCGGTGCGTCGCTCCCAACTTGTGTCAAATTTAGTTGCCTCATCGAAGAGGGGCAACATGTCCGGTGCCAGCTTCGGTAGTCGGGCAAAGGTTGCATAGAGCCATTTATCATAGGGGTAATAAGTCCGGTTCAGCATGCAGGCTATCTCCATGGTCATCTTCAGTGTACGGCCAAAGGCTGTAAAATAGAACACCGTATTATTTCTCAATGCCGCACGTTTCATGGCATACAGGGCCATACCGCTGGCGTAACGACACCAGTGTGCAATCCTGCGTCGCCAGACCTCATCGGGATAATAGTTGTTGATGTAGTCACGTATCCTGGTGAATTCGCCCTTTTCATCATGCCAGATCTCACCGTTGACCACATGTGCAAAATCCTCTTCAGGAATGTCGAGCCAATCGGCAAAGGTTTCAGGTAATTCTTTGCGCCCGATTGCCCGGGTCAGGAAGGACCCGATGCTTTCCGGCTCCAGGCCGGCTCCTCCAAGGAGACCGCCTACCACTGCAAAACCCTCAAAACGGGTGGGGAAATCCTGGGTTGTCCGCTGCCAGACTTCCTGATCCACCGAGTCGACATAATCGTCCGGCAACAGGACCATGACACGTGGTCCCCAGTGGTGGTCGCGACTGTACTTGTCATCGAATCCAAAACATTCACTTCCCTGGCCGACCAACCCGCAGGCTGCTTCCTTTAATATTTCCGGACAGTGCTTTTCCATGGCCGGCCTGGCAACCTGCTCGAAGAATCGTCTGGCGAGGGTTAGGCCTTGTACATCATCATGCTGTTCTTCCATAATTAATCTCTTTTGCTATTGATAAATTCCATATTTATTTCCGCATTCATACATGGCGAGGACGTTATCCTTTGGGGAATTGTCCTGAAGCGCATGAGTTGGAGCAAAGCAATATCCGCCACCCGGCATCATAATATCGAGCGTCTCCCGGCAATTGTCAATGACTTCCTGAACAGATCCAAATGCCACAGGGCCAGCGGTACTGATGCAGCCGTGAAAGGCCAGGCGGTCTCCAAAGTTTTTCTTCAGATAAGCGGGTGCCATGTCCTTTGCCTCTGGTTGAAGTGTATCCACCACATCGATGCCCATCTCAATAAAATCGGGGTACACCCAGGAGCTGGAGCCACAGCAGTGGATCATCACAGGCAGGTCGTAGGCCTTGGCCAGATCAATGTACTTCTGGTTGATGGGCCTGATATTCCTGCGGTAGGTGTCCGGGTCCATTATAGGAGCATTCTGGGTCCCCAGGTCCTCACCGATCCACATAAAATCGAATCCGCCCTTCGCAGCTTCGATGGTCCTGCGGGTGATCTCCAGGTTGATTTCCGTCCGCCGCTTCATGATAAGCAATCCCGCCGGATCGTCGGTGACCAGGTCCATAAAGATCTGCTCCATACTGCGCAGGTAGCCGCTGCTGTTAATGGCGTCGCATAGACCCGCACCACCGATGTGAACCGCATAGTGTCCTTGCTTCTTGCATTCCCGGGCAATCTGATTGTAGTCGAAATCGTCCGGGGAAGGCATGGGCCAGTTGGCCACGGCTTCTTCATCTGCTTCCCGCAGCGGGAATTCGCAAAAGTCCCAGTACCCTCCACTTCCATGTTCAATCCAGCGCCTGTGCACCCCGTAATTATCTACCATGTGGTCCCCGACATCTTCATGGAGCTTCGGTCCGGTATAGGGAGCCCTTACCTCGCGAAAATCAATGCCCAGTGCACGACGAAGGCCCTCATCATCATCGGACTTTAATCCAAAATGGCTTTTGAGCCGGGCATCGATCCCCGGATTTGTAAGATAATTTACGGGTACCCGGTCGGCCTCCTGTCGGGCAAAGGTGGTCAGTACTCGTTCCTTTGGGATCATATTTTTCTGCAATATTCATTTAACAAGGACGCATAAAGCTTATAATTTTCCAGGGAAACATCCGGCGGAGTCTGGTGATCAACTGAGGGTATATACCCGCCCGAGCGCATGACCGGCAGGATGTATTCAAATTCCTCTCTCATGGCATCCTCCCCCCGATGAATGGTCCGTTTATCGAATCCTCCTATCATCTTAAAATTGGGATGCTCCTCGCGGATCTTTGCAATATCAGTGCCTGCCTGACGTTCCATGGGACTGGTACCCTCTATGCCATCCTTTTCCAACCAGGAGATCATGTCTCCCAGTTCGCCGTCGCAGTCGACCATGGGAATGCACCCGTGTTCTTTGAGAAAGGGCAGGATTTTGGCATAGTAGGGGGAAATAAACTCATGGTAGAGTTCGGGAGAAAGCATGGGCCCGGCCTTGTAGGACATATCCTCGGCAAAGATGACTATATCCGGTACAATGACCTTGAATAACTCCTGCAGCATGTTCAGGTTGTATGCGGCAAGATCCGTGTTTATCAGGTGCAGAAATTCCGGCTGCTCGTAAAAAGAATAAAGGTGTTTTTCGATCCCCATAACCTCCCTGGGGAACCAAAAGAAGCCGTCGATCTGCAGCCACAGAAACACATCTCCATGCTTCCGCTCTTCCGCAAAACCTTGCAGTATTTTTTCGTTATAATAGGGCGGATTGCTGAAATGCGGCTTTGCGAGAAGTGGTTTAACCAGTTTGTTGTATTCATCCACGTTATCCGCCATGCCTTCCTGCCGTATCCTTCCCGGCCGGGGGCTGAAGTCCCACCGTGGACATATCCACCACCAGCGGTGCATATCCAGCCCGAACCAGCGACCTATTTCATAGTGACCTGTCAGATCACGTGGTAACCCCTCACCGTACCAGCGGTCGAGTGTCTGATCCCACCACGGGAAGGATTCAATGACCGGCAGTCTGTCCACCGGCTGAAAGTTCATGATGTTTTTAAATCGCTCTGCATTGTTCATAGACCGCGCATCCTTAAAATTAAACTATAAATATTTTCCCATTTGTCCAGGTGCAATTCACAGGGACAAATGTGAGGAAGTAAATATCGAATCTACTAATCAATTTGTAAATGCATGATCTGTTCTTTTGCTTGCATTATCTGG
The DNA here is from genome assembly GCA_024244665.1 of Bacteroidota bacterium. Next base: position 6,284 of record JAAEOI010000028.1, read on the forward strand.
CACTGTTAAAAGAAAAATCACACATGTGTTTAACGTCAAATACTCCAGGACAGATTTGAATTTAAAGGTAAGAGATACTTTTTACATTTTGAGCTTATTAATAATTTGAGTCAAAGTAACTTCAAGGTCAACCCAAAAATGATTTAAAGTCACATTGGCTTCCACCTTCGTTTCGGAGTGTGGCGGAAGTTTATAATATCCATTGAAATATTGATTCTGTTTTTTTGGGTTTAATGAATTGATATTTAACGGAAAGATGTATGCCTGGTTCAGTGGCACACCTTTTGCAAGTATTAAGACAGAAAGGATAACCAAAAATCAAAGCGCCATGAAAACAATACACTCCATATATATGATAGCAGTCCTTGCTTCAGCTTCGTTCGCCGGAGCTGCCCAGGACTATCCCGATGAATACCTGGGTCTGCCGGGAGACAACTTAAATCTCTATGCCGTAATGAACCTTTTCCAGGAATCAGAGACCCTGGAAGGATTTGAGCGCAGCCTGAATGATAATGAGGCCGTGATTAATAATCTGGACCTGAATGGCGATCAGCTTATAGATTATATCGCGGTTTCCGACTTTAAGAAAGAAAATGTACATACTATCGTACTAAGAACGGCCCTGAATCGAAATGAAGAGCAAGATATTGCTGTTTTCGTTGTGGAAAAGTTGCGTAATGGAGCCGTGCAGATCCAGCTCATCGGGGATGAGGCACTCTACGGTCGGAACTATATTGTTGAACCCATCTATGCAGAAACACCCAACCCGGGTTATAATGGGACAATACACAGTAGAAACGCAAATGTAGTCAACACGTCCTCTTATGATATTGGTGCCTGGCCTGTAGTCAGGTATATCTATGCTCCCAGGTACAGGGTATGGAGGTCATCCTGGTACTGGGGTTACTATCCCACCTACTGGCGTCCATGGAGGCCTCATTACTGGCACTATTACTACGGGTATCATAATCAATGGCATAATCATTATTACAGCCATTACCGTCACTGGGACCACTACAGGTGCAGAAAATACAAAACTTACTATCACAGCCATGTGCGTGTACACAGTCCAACAGTGGTTGTAAACATCAATCAGAATCGTTACAGGAGCACCTACTCTCGTCCGGATCAGCGTCGTGCAGGAGAAAAATACTATACAAGTTCTGCCTCCAGAAGCAACAGAAGCAGTACAGTTCAGCGCAGTCAACCATCGCAAAACAGAAGTGCAGTTCAGCGCAGTAGCAGTTCCAGGAGCAGTAGCACCAGAAGCAACAGCACCAGGAGCACTCCTGCAGTGAAACGTTCCAGCAGCAATAAAAGCACGCCCGCCGTTCAGCCCAAAAGCAGTTCCAGGAGCAGCAGTTCCAGGAGCACCCCAGCTGTTAAGCGGAGCACCAGCACTAGGAAAAGTTCGTCTGCTGTCAAGCGTTCCAATGGCTCGACGAACAGCAGAAGCAGTTCTGTTCAGCGCAGTCAGTCCGGCAAGAGCAAGAGTAAGAGTTC
>JAAEOI010000029.1 GCA_024244665.1 Bacteroidota bacterium
CAAATGATGATCCCTCAGCCCATCGGGAAGGTGTTTTCCAATACCCGTCTTTTAGTCAGTCATGCGAGCAAGGGGAAGCAAAATCCGGTGGAATGGTCCAGTATTAACGAATCATACAGCCTGCTGGCGGGTGCCCCCCAGAAAATGAAAAGTACAGGCTCAATCGTGATTACCTCGCAGATTACCGGGAACCTGTATATAGAAAACATTGAAATGGCCTCCGTGGAGCCAAACTCTGTCATTCCCCTGAATAACATGGAAGCGGGCAGCTATAATCTGAAAATTTCTGGTGAAGAATCCTGGGAAGAGGTGGTACTGGTACTTGAAAATCAGATAACCAACGTCAGTGCAGATGGGACGCCGGCTGATCCGGGAAATATTATGGTTGATAACAGGGACATGTATAAGTACACCATAAAGGTATTCGGCTCCAAAACCTGGATGACAGCCAATGCTTCATACGAAGTTCCAGTTGAAAGCTATTGTTATGATAACGATGCAGCAAATTGCGATGTTCTGGGCCGCCTCTATACCTGGGAAGCTGCTCAAAATGTATGCCCTGATGGATGGCATCTCCCATCCGATGTGGAGTGGATGGCCCTGGAGAAATTCATTGGTATGAAAGAGAAAGAAACAATGAAAATGGGATTAAGGGGAGTTTCTGCAGGCAATCTATTAAAAGATAACACCCTGAACCTCTGGACTTCACCAGAAGAAGCAAACAGCAGAACAAATGGCTTTAATGCCTTACCAGGTGGTTACAGCCTGAACAAAACCACCTTCCTGGGAATAGATAAATCAGCGATCTTCTGGACCTCAACGGAGCAAAGGGGTAGCTCAGCATACTACCGGAAAATAGAAGACTCAAAAGGCGGCATACACAGGTACTACAGTGAAAAAAGCACAGCCTACGCTGTCCGCTGTGTCAAGGATTAATCAACTTCGAATTCTCCGGATCATTCAGTAATTACTTTGTCCAGGCAATGGTTAGAACATATTTGTCGTTTTTTGAATTTAATAATAGTTTATACTTTCTGAACCTCCACATAATAATTTAAGAGAGCTTAGATTATTAATGTTTAAGTTTGCTAAAATAGCCTCAATTTCATGTATTGTTAAACTGGTGTAATATGCCACATTTTGTGGTTCTGGCGATGGATGGTCAAATCTTCCGGTTTTTCCATATAAAGGATAAAGTATGAAAAAAGCAGGTACTCGCTGAAGCTCGGATTTCTCAACCGCAATAACGGTTTCGTGATCCGGGGTGAGGGGTATGTTAATCTCTGTGGCTTAAACCGTAAGACCGCGCTTCCAGGGAACATTTTATTAATGTTGAATCTCACGAGGGGGGGGTAACAATAAATATAGTTATGTTCGGCCCATTTCAATCCCAAACGATCCTGGTATAACTTTGTGATCGGATTTATATCAGACGATGCTTAGCATCGAGTCAGAATCCCTTTAAGCCGTTAAATGTCAACAAAATACTTGACTTATACGTCTTATTG
>JAAEOI010000030.1 GCA_024244665.1 Bacteroidota bacterium
CTATCCATATTTCCGGAGTTTGTTCTTCATCAGGAATAATACCTTCAGTGGTGATTCCCGTTACAACGCCTCTTTTTCCATCAAAATAATTAAGGCAGCTATATTTAAAAATGGATTTGTACGCCTTGACGATATACTCAGGTTTGTCAATTGGTGGAAGTCCCAATAGATCAGCATACCACTGCCCGCAAAGCTGGTCGGCCATCACGTCATCGCATCCTTCATAACAATCATAATATTCCCCATTCCACAAGATTTTGTGGAAGGACTCCTTACCTGTCTCAAGCCAATGTTGATATTGTTTTACAAGGGATGCCTCATTCAGGATTTTTCCCATTTCGATCATCGCTTCCAGAGCCGTCAGCCATAGACCACCACAATAGGCACTCAACCCTTTCATATGCCATGCAGAATCGTAAGTCTGGTCCGGAAATCCGGAGTTTTCCGGGATAAAATCTCCGTTGGTGTCGAATTGCTGGAGATATTGCATGGCTTCGACACTCGAATTCCAATGCTGTTGCAACAACTGTTTATCCCGCTTAGTACTAAAATAGTAATTTCTATAAACCATAAGTACGTACTTAGTGTTCAGGTCCTTCCAGAGGTTGACATTTCTGTAGGCATAGGCGTTAAACTGGACAAATGGGTCTTCTGCTTTCTTCGGATCATTTACCGGTTTTAGTGATGGCCTACCGAGATCATGGGGGCAGGCTCCACGCGCCAGACGAATGTCTTCCTTTATATCCTCAGGCCTCTGGTCTCCATAATCGTAACCATATTTCCAGGGAACAATCCTTTTGTCCTCCATGCCAACTCCTTCTTCGAATTGTTCCAGGACTCTATTCTCTATCTCAGGCCAATACCTGAGTGTAGTAAAGGAATAGTAAAAACGGACATCCAGGGTTTCGTAATTAAAATAGTCTATACTTTCGAGGAACCCGAAATTATCAGTGCCGGCTTCCCACAAAGTGCCACCGTCCAGAAGATAATATTGTTCATTAAGAATCGTTTTAACGAGTAATGGGTCATGATTCGCCAGGGTCCTTACCTCATTGTGCCATTTGTCTATCTCTTCTGACCAATCGCTTCTATGTTTCATCCCAATCCTTGCAAAATCAAGTGCATTGATTTCATCGCTATTTTTATGCTCCGTATATTTTCTCTTGAAAATTCTTCCATCAGGTTCGTATATCCTTATTTCCGGAAAATCCCACGCAAGTGTCATTGGAATCTCTCTCGTTTCGCCTGGCTGCATGGTCACAGTAGCGCAGATAGCGGCTCCATTAAGAGACCC
>JAAEOI010000031.1 GCA_024244665.1 Bacteroidota bacterium
ATGGATGAGCCATTGTCCAATCTGGATGCCAAGCTGAGAGTGGAAATGCGGGAGGAGATCCATGATATTCAGAGGCAATTGGGAACTACCACGATCTACGTGACCCATGATCAGGAAGAGGCCCTGGTCATTTCCGATAGTATTGCCGTGATGAACTTCGGCGTCATCCAACAGGTGGGCACAGCGTGGGAAATCTATAAAGAACCGGTCAATACCTTCGTCGCGTCTTTTGTGGGGAATATGAATTTTATTGACGGTAAGGTTGCTGCTTCCGACAATGGCTTTATAGAGGTCGCTGTGAACCGGCATACAGTGAAAACATCTCAACCGGAAACCCCTGTCAAAGCCATTCGTCTGGCTGTGCGACCGGAGGATCTCAGTATTATCCCTGACCGGGCTTCGGGGGAAGAGTTTTCAAGTATCCCCGGTACCGTTGAAAAAACCACGTTTACCGGTTCACTCGTTCAGTACACCGTGGACTGCGGCGCCGATCTTCAGTTGATGGTGGAACGGCACAAGCCTGAACATGATGCCTTGATCCCCACCGGTTCTTCGATATTTGTGAAGATACCTGTTCATGCTCTTTTACTTTTCCATCCGGACACGGGAGAACGC
>JAAEOI010000032.1 GCA_024244665.1 Bacteroidota bacterium
GCGTTCTCCCAGACAAGGACTTCCACGTCCTCCACTGCATCCACCGGTCCGTTGTCACTCATAAAGAGCACAATGGTGTTTTCATCCTGTCCCTCGTCGCGAATAACGCTGAGCAGGCGACCAATCTGATCGTCCATCTGGTTGATGGAGCCATAACACTGGGCCAGGTCTTCGGTATATCCTTCTTCCCGGTAGGGATCGGCATAGCTGTCCGGACAATGCCAGGGAAGGTGCGGAATAATGTAGGCCATGAGCATCAACCAGGGCTGATCTCCTGCCTCCTGGATTTTTTTTATCGCTTTATCGGTAATCAATTCACACTTCCAGCCATCGGGCAGTTTATGCTGGTAAGCCTTTGTGGCACCAGTCCCGGAATACCAGTAATCAAAACCCCGGTCGCCGGGATTCATTTCCATCATATTCAATCCGCCGTCCATCTTCCCAAATGCCCAGGTATGGTAAGCGGACGGGGTGAAAAATTTCGGCAGCATGACCTCGTCACGACGCACCCTGCCGCGAGAACCCACTCCCCAGACGCCGGCATCGAGATGATTGCGCCCTGTAAACAATGAAGAACGTGTGGGTGTACAGGCAGGTCCCACCAGGAAATGGGGATAGTATGCGGATTCATTGGCAAGCTGATCAAGATTCGGCGTTTTGACGATCTTGTTACCGGTGAAGCCAAAATCGCCGTAGCCCTGGTCATCGGAAATAATGATCAGGACGTTCGGGCGTTTATGCCCGGGATTCTCTCCCGAAGCAAAACTGTTCAAAGTAAAGGTCGCAGCTATAAACACTGCAGCCATGCAGAATATCTTTTTCGTTTTTTCAATTTCAAGCATTATTCTTGTATTAATTTATAGTCCATTTCCAGGCGCCCGTCGCTTATTACCCATCCATAACCGGTGGGAATGTTACTTCCTGCCTTGATATTCGGGATCTCCCGGGGCGACTGGTGGGAATACTTCCATCTCTTATATTGCAAGTCCATCTTCTTAACAACTTCGGGGAAGCGGGCGGCCAGGTCATTTTCTTCTCTGGGGTCTTCAAGCAGATCAAATAGCTGCCATGCATCCTCTTCGTGCCACCGGTAAAGGCGCCACTGTTGCCAGCGGACAGCGGAGAGGTGACGATGAGAAGGATCATTTGGGTCGTTGTTCAGCCAGAAGATAAATTCATGGGGATCACCCTGTTTTTCACCGGTCAGGTAGGGCAAAAGATCAACCCCTTGTAAATGTTCTGGTGCCGGAACTCCTGCTACTGATGCCAGGGTTGCATAGAAATCAAGTGTACATGACAAACCCTCGAAGCGCTTTCCCTGTAGGATCATACCGGGCCAGGACATGATCGTGGGACTGAGGGTCCACCCGATCTGCTGAGTACCTGCCCCCTTCCCTCCCCTGTAAGGTGAGGATGAACCATGCTCGCCAAGGTTGGGCCCATTATCACTGGAGAAAATAATCAGGGTATTTTCACGCAGCTTTTGATCGTCAAGGAAAGAAAGCAACTTACCTACCTGATCGTCCATGGAAACGATGCAGCCCCCCAGGTCACGCCGTTTCTCGGAGGCCGTGGTACGGGCAGCCAGGCGCTCGGGCACATTATTACTCGGTGAGTGTACTGCAAGTGGCGACCAGTACAGAAAGAAGGGCTTTTCCTTATTCCTGTCGACAAATTCTATCATCTGGTCCCCATTGGCCTCAGTAAGCCACGCAGTGTCCCCCTCGATGGTTTTATACTGGAACCTGGTGAAAGCCGGGAGGATTTCAGCCACCTCCATAAAGCCCCGTGCTGAAGGACCCTGAATTTTATTGCCAAGGTCCCATTTCCCTATCTGTCCGGTGACATAACCCCTGTCACGAAGAAATTCGGCGAGTGTCGGTTTATCCTCAGGGACAGGCAGCCCCCTGGACATGCCAAACTTACCAAAGGATTGCCCGTACATGCCCATCATCAGGCTGCTACGGCTGGGGCAGCATGGCGGATTGGTGACATAGAGCTGAGAGAAGGTTATTCCTTCTTCTGCAAGCCTGTCTATATTTGGTGTCGGGATATCCGTGCAACCGAAGGGACCCGTATCGCCATAGCCAAGGTCATCAATAAACAGAAGAATGATGTTAGGAGGGTCGGTTTCGGCCTGTGAATAAATCTGATTGCTTAAGGTTAACAAAGCCAGGATAAGAATTGCATATGCTTTCATCCTTTTCATTGGTTTTTTTGATTTCATTGGTTTTTTGTCTTTGTCTTTATTGGCTATTCCTATACACTGGATAATTGATTTAAAACAAGCAGCTTCTGCATACCTACAAACGATGCAGTCTCAATACGTATAAAGTAGGTGCCGCTGCTCATACCGGCCGTGCTGCCTGAATATTCCCGGATTCCTGGCATCTGCGTGTTAACGTGGTCTGAGGAAAGAAGCCTGCCCTTTGCATCAAGGATCTGGATTTTGAGTGCTCCGGGATCGTCCGAATGGAAGCGAAGGGTAAATGCCCCCCTGGCCGGATTGGGAAAAAGCTCTACCGGTTGGGGCACAGGGTTACGCTCAAAGCCAAGGATGGGTTCCATATACTCCATCACCTCATGCTGCCGTGACTGGTTTTCCTTCACCCAACCGGTCAGGGCATTGTGCATCTCCAATTGCATCTCATGGTAGTCCGTGTTCCCGGCCTGGTTGTTTTTCTCCAGGGGGTCCGCCTCAAGATCATACAGGTGCGGAGCCAGCCCTTCGCGGTAGCTCCACCAGTATTTCCATCTTTCGGTACGTATCATATATTGGGTATTCGGATTTTCCGGTGTAGGATAGTCCCGCATTCCGATCACATGATCCCGCCAGCTAGCCTCATCACCTTCAATAAGCGGCCGCAGGCTGCTGCCATCAATGCCCTCCGGAATCAGCTCAGCATGGCCCGCATAATCCAATATGGTCGGCATCAGGTCCATGGGTGTGACCAGTTCATCCAACACAGTCCCCCCCTGGATCTTGCCCTTGCAGCTCACGATAAGGGGAACCCGGATCAGCGGTTCAAAAAAGGCAGTGAGATTCTTACCCACTGCTGCGTGGGAGCCTGCCATGTCGCCATGGTCGGAAGTAAAAACAATCAGGGTACGCTCCCTCAGGCCCAGCTCATCCAGATGGTCCAGTACCTCCCCGACCATATCATCGATCATGGTAATCTGCGCATAGTAGGTACGCAGGAACTCCTTTCTCCCCTTCTCCCCAATTTCTTTCCCCCCGGCCACACTGGCTACCGGTGCGAGTGCATCGCTAAATACCACCTCCTGGTTGTCGGGAAGCTCCAGGGAATCCGTATCATACATCCCGTAGTAGGGTTCCGGAGCATTCCAGGGCTCGTGCGGGGGATGGTAGCTCAGGGTGAACATCCAGGGTTGGTCCCGGTAAAGGTTCATTGCTTCCATCAGCTCCTCTCCAAAGGTAAATTCGCGAGTGTACATGGCCGGTACTGGTGACAGGCCAATATCCGAAACATAGGAGGATTCGGCCTTGGCGATGACCGGGATGCGACTAACGTTCTCCTTACTGTTCCAGCTGTTCCAGCTGGGAAAACCGCTGTTGAAGGCGGCCTCATTCAGGCTGGCCAGGGCAGCATCCCGTTTGCCTGATATTTGAAAGGGCCAGGACTCGTAGCAGGCAAAATCCGTATTGCAGTGCCAGGGTTCGGTGAGGTAATCTTTGGGCCGGGTATTGGTATTGCATACATGGAGCTTCCCCCAGTGAAGCGTATTGTGCCCCTGCTCATATAGAATCTCCTCGGTGATGGGGAACACCCCATCGTCCAGTCCCGGAAGGCCAGCGTTCATATCCACGTTGTTCCAGATCCCATGCCTGTGGGTGGACAATCCGGTAAAGACCGATGCCCTCGTGGGGGAACAATAGGGTGTGGGTGTAATGCAATGGGTAAAAAAGGCCCCGTCCCGGGCCAGGCGATCCAGGTTTGGAGTGCTGACCTGTTTATTTCCCGCTGCACCCAGGGCAGACAAGGTATGCTGATCGGTCATGATCAGCAACACGTTCGTGTAGTCCTCAGGATAGTCGACCGGATAGTAAACGGGAATATCCCTTTTCCTGATCTGCGTATTGACCCTTTCCATATAATCCCTGCCCTTGGGGTGCGTGATTTCTTTTAGAGGCAATCGTTCATCTTCCTTCTCGTTAAGGACCATTCTCAGATCCTTAAGAATCGATTGGTATTCCACATCATAGGCCAGGTTATGCTGCTCATTGGGATCCTCCTGGAGATCAAATAGCTGCTCCACTCCAATGGAGTGTGTTTTATAGGAGGGCGGAACACCCAGAACAGTGTCTCCCTCTATGTACTCCCGGATATACTTAAAGCGCTTGCCCCGGACTATATTCATATAAACCATGGCTTCCGCATAAAGATATTCCCTCCAGTCTTCCACCGGATCTCCGTCTGTCTGACCAGCCTCCACCAACGGACGCAGACTTCTTCCATGAGGAATCTCCGGGCTTTCTATCCCGGCATAATCACAGACAGTCCGTGCAAAATCTATACCCGACACCAGGTGTTGCTCATCTATTGCATTTTTAGGAACCTGCAGGGATTCACCCAGTGTGGAAATAATCAAAGGTACTTTGAGCGACTCCTCGTAAGGAACCCCTTTCCCTAAGTACTGGTGTCGTCCCATGCCCTCCCCATGGTCAGAGGTAAATATCACCAGGGTATTGTCCCGCCAGGGGGAGCGCTCGAGTTCCTGGAGCAGCAGGTCAATTTCCAGGTCAACCATCTCAATAAAACGCAGGTAGTTATCCATGTGCAATTGCCACATATCCAGGTCAAATGGCGTTTTGCCACCTCTTTTATTTAACCTTAACACAGCAGGCTCACGGCTGTCGTAACCATGGGCTGCGGCATATGCTTCAGGATCTTCAGGCTCAAATTCACCAGCTTCCATAAGCCATGCACGGGCAGACTCATCTTCCTTATCTATTCTTGATTTATCAATGAGGGGGGTAATGCAAATATCGTGGGGGTTCAGATAACCAACCGATAGAAAAAAGGGTTCTGGATCCTCATAAGACCTTAAAAATGATCTGGCACTGGATGTGACTTCCTGGTCTGTGATCTCCCCCCACCAGCTGCCTCCGTGCAATACCGTAAAAAGATCCCGGACTCCCTTGCCGGTCACATGCCACTTTCCCGCATAAAAAGTTTTATACCCCCCATCCTGCAGTACCAGGGACAGATCGGGTGTATCGGCATGGGCAGGAGTACTGTTCACAACCACCCCGTTTTCTGAAGGCCACATGCCTGTCCACCAGCTTGAACGGCCCGGACAACAAACAGGATCGGTTGAGAAAGACTCCTGAAAGGAAATACCGTTCTCGGCCAGTTTATCGATGCCGGGTGTATGGATGTTTTCGGCACCTGATGCACTTAGCAGGTCCAGGTGACTCAATTGGTCAACATGTATAAAAATGATATTCGGAGTTTCACCCGAAAGCGAACTTCCAAAAGTTGCAGCGTTGAATTGAATGAACAACAACACTACAAATGCCCTGCTAAGAATATTTTGCCTTTTCATCATTATCAATTTTTCTACACATGAATCCTGCTAGCTTTCCTCTTGTTCGCTAAGTAAGCATTCTATCCCTTTCCCATGTGCCCAGGCATAAAGGATAATGGTATTCTCACTCCATTGAGATCTTTCCACTTCCTGAAGCAATAGTTCGATTTCCAGGTCGATCCTTTCCACCGACCGCAGGTAATCTTCCTCATTCGGGAGGTGACTTTCCTCATTCGGGAGGTGACTTTCCTCATTCGGGAGGTGACTTTCCCCATTCGGGAGGTGACTTTCCTCATTCAGGAGGTGACTTTCCTCATTCGGGAGGTGACTTTCCCCCGGCTTAAAATATGCTACGGATAAAAAGAAAGGATCCGGTTCTTTATAGTTCCGTAAAAAGGATCTTGCACCTGACGTAACGTCCTGATCATTCAGCTCACCGCACCATCCTCCCTCGTGCAAAACTGTAAAATATTCCCTGGCACTTTTTCCCGGCATATCCCAGTTGCCCACATGAAAAGCCCTGTATGCAGGGTTTTCAGGATGATAGGAAAGCGATTTTTTAACGCTGTTCCCATTTTCCATAAGCCTCTTTAGCCCCGGAATATTCAATTTTTCGCCCGGGTACAAATCTGCATTGCTAAGATGACTTAATGGCTCAAGATCTATAAAGAGTATGTTTGGCTGGATCTTGGCCTGGACACTCCCAAATAATGACACCCGGGATTGCAACAACAGGATTGCAGCACCTCCCGATATTAAAAATTCCCGTCGTTTCATATGCTCATGTTTTCAATGATAGTCTTAAGTTTTGGAGCCGGATTATATACCAGGGCATATAATGAATAATTCGCAATCAACAGCCGGCCATGCTCATCAGTCCAGTAATAACCGGGGGTAATGCCATATCCCCTTTGACCAAATCCCTTCATAGCCACCTCCTGCATTCCGAAACGGGCCTCAAAATTCTCCATAAACTGTATATGGTGCCTATAGGAGTATCGTTCGAGTTGCTGGAAATAGGCAAATTCAAGATCAGTATCCGTACCCAGTGTATGGCAGCCTGCCAGAATGGACCAATCGGTGACCAGGGGGAGGAGCGGATCAAGCTCTTTATAAGTGTACCACTCCCCTTTGGCATCCTGCTTTTCTATCTCCGTCCCTGTGTATCTGCCTGATTCTTCAAAGTGCTGAAAGGGTTCAGCTTTGACATCCTTGACATTATGAAGGGTTTTGACTATTTTCCATTCATAACCTTCCGAAAGCGGGAAAAGGGTCTCATCCCTGCACTTCAGCAGGGTGGTCGTATGCTGTCGCTCCGTATTGAAATTCTGATTCAGCTGCCTGAGGGACTCTACAACGATTTCAACAGCTCCATCCTTCCGGCTAACATCAAGGAGCAAATACCCATAGTAGACTTTATTGTCCACCGTGAAATCCTGATTGCCCGTGTACACCAGATCATAGGAATTCCGAAAACTACCCTCCGGCAAAAATGTTTCATAGGGCAAGGTGCTCTGTTCTGCCGAAAATCCTTCGGGAAACACCTTTTCAATCATCGTCTTTGTACTTCCGAACGACCAATGCAAATTGTCCCCTTCTACGCTTGTATCTTTTCTGTGTCTCATGCTGAACGCTATTGCTGATACTGTTTTACTGATGCTATTTTACTGATGCTGTTTTACTGATGCTATTTTACTGATGCTGTTTTACTGATACTGTTTTACTGATGCTGTTTTACTGATGCTGTTTTACTGATACTGTTTTACTGATGCTGTTTTACTGATGCTATTTTACTGATACTTTTTTACTGATGCTATTTCACTGATGCTATTTCACTTAATTAAGAAGATTTTTCATCTTTGCGACCACCCTGGTATTTTCGCTGAAAACATTGTCTTGTTCGGAGGGATCCCGGTCCAGATCAAAAAGCTGGTCCGTATTCTCGCTTTTTCGGGGAGTGTTATTCTGTGGGTCATGCTCCACCATTTTCCATTTGTCATAACGAATGGAAAATATACCATTGGAGGTTTTGGACGGCATGAACTCCCGGACAGACTTTGCATTCTTTTTCAGGAAAAGGGAATGCTGGTCTAAACCATCTTTGCCATTCCCCTCCGGATAGGGAATATCCAGTATCCCACAAAGTGTAGGAAACACATCGGTCAGAGAAAACAGTTCACCGGAAGTATGCTGAGCGGGCACTTTCCCCGGCCACCAGGCGATAAAGGGAATGCGGTCACCCCCTTCATAGACGGCATGCTTGCCCGCTCTTAAAACCCCGTTGCTCCGATGACCTGCACTATAGGTTTCCCACATGGGCTCAAGGTGCCATTGTTTGGCAAAACCCTCACTGGTAGCAACTACTGCACCATTGTCACTGGTGAAAATAATAAGTGTATTATCCAGACGCCCGGTCTCTTCAAGGGCCTTCACCAGCATACCCACATGTGCATCCAGTTCCTGAATAAAATCGCCGTAAATTCCGCAATCACTGCTTCCGACAAATTCCTTTGCAGGTGTAATTGGCTTGTGGGGAATAATGGAGGCATAGTAAAGAAACAGCGGTATATCTTTTTGAGCATTCCGGATGTAATCCACTGCTTTCCTGGTAACCTTTCCCGCCACCTCATCGGCCTTATAAATGACCTCTGTGCTCCAGGGCTTTGCTTTATTACCCTTAATGATGAATTTATCTCCTGCATTACGTCCAACAAAATCCCGGTTTTCAACATAGAGTGAGGGTTCATTATTCACATTGGCAACAATTCCAAAATAGTAATCAAAACCAACATCAAGCGGACCATTTTTAATCTCCGGCTGGTTCCAGTCGTACCTATCGCTCCCTGAAGTTCCGGTGCCAAAACCCAGATGCCATTTCCCAAACACCGCAGTTTCATAACCCTTGTCTCTGAATACTTCCGGCATAGGAGTTACTCCCTTTTCAATCAACACGTTGGGTCCGGCGGGAGCTACCACCCCTTTTGGCGGATGCAGCGGACTGTGCCACCAGTACCGGCCGGTCATCAATCCGTACCTCGATTGAGAACAGGTACTTGAGGGCACGTAGGCATTTGTAAACCGGACCCCCTCTTCTGCAAAGCGGTCAATATTCGGAGTCTCAAGCTTTGTAGCACCATAGCAGCCAAGGTCCCCGTAACCCAGGTCATCTGAAAAAATTATTAATACATTTGGTTCATTGTTTTGTGCAAGAGTCATTCCGCGCAAAACAGTTAGCAACAGGAGAACTATGAGCTTTTTCAAAGGCATAGAGATCTCAATCGAAATGAAGTGGATTCAATTGTGATATAATAATAGTTGTCTTTCCCGGGATCGACTTACCAGAATCATTCAATTCCTTGACAGGATCATTCTGTTGGTGCAAATATTCAGAAAGCTCTCCTGGATTCACCATTGGGACTGCATTTCGAATTGCATCTGATCTAATCCAGGCAGAAGCCTGAAGAGGCTTGTTTGGACGCCCTCAGAACTGTTTGAAATCCTTCAGGACCGTATGAAATCCTTCAGAACTGTTTGAAATCCTTCAGAACTGTTTGAAATCCTTCAGAACTGTTTGAAATCCTTCAGGGGTTTTA
>JAAEOI010000033.1 GCA_024244665.1 Bacteroidota bacterium
AAATTTGCTTATTGAGCCCAGAACAGGAGATCTTATTGATTGGGCACATAAGCTTTCTGATGAGATTTATAAATTGAAACGAGATACAGGAACGAGGAAAGTTGATATTGTAGCCTATAGTGCAGGTGGGTTAACTGCAAGGTGGTATATTGAGAAGGGTTACAGAAACGATGTTAGAAAATTCATCAGTATGGCTTCGCCACATCATGGATTGGATATAGGATATTGGACATGGTTGCTAGAATGGGCTAAACCTGAAAAGGGGGGTGGACGTCAGATTACGCCACACAGTCATTTCCTGAATGAATTGAATGGACATGATGGATGTGCTACCACTCGTGGCAGGGGAACTGACCAAATTAAGCACGATATTCCATATTATGTCATAACGGGGAACTGTCTTTTTACATGCCCGCATGTACATGAAGAAATAATGGGAATTGACTTTAGGAATGGTAATGTCTGTGGTATGAGCGGTGATGGATTGGTTCCAGCCGAAAGCGCAAGATTAGATGGCGCAGAGTACACTGATGAGTTTTGTGGTAAACATAGTGCTTATCATGCACGATCTGATGTACGTGGGAAGATAACAGAGATACTTCACGATGATTCTTTAGCACACCAGAATATTGTTCAAGCTTCTTCTGTAAGGACTTTGACTCCATTATTGCAGGAAGAGGGGAATTCCATGGATTTAGCAGAAAATGTCCTAACAGCGTTTCACTGGTCAGAACCCATCTCAGATACAATCTCTGCGGGTGGAATTAAGTCACACCCTACCCACATTGAACCTGACATTACAAAAGTGATTTTTGAGCTACAAGGGGACTGTGAACTGGACCTGG
>JAAEOI010000034.1 GCA_024244665.1 Bacteroidota bacterium
ATTGGCTCAAAGAAAGTCAAGAGAAAGGTGCTTGAAGCCTTGACATTTCAGCTTGGGATCAATATTGAGTAGAATTCCCTCAATTGCATCCATAGCGTAAATCAATTATCGGCAACGCTGTAGAACAATACGCTAGAACCGGCCGCTTCGCGGCGGCTTAATTCCACGTTCTATACACCATGAAAACCATCACCTGTAAGAAAGCGAGGTAATATATTTATGGGTCTGTTGCAATGACATTTTATACTAGATGAAATTCATATCCAAATATTGCATTGAGTAAACTAATTAGTTAACTTTGCTTAATGGAACGGCGTGTCATTGTTTATAAGAATTACTTCCTTGATTTCTATAAGAAGCAAGACAATAAAGTCCAGGAGAAGATTGAATATGTGCTTGACTTAATAAGATTTGAGAAAAGAGTCCCCATCAAATTTCTCAAGTTTTTAGAAAACACTGATGGGATATACGAAGTCAAGGTTATCACTACGTTCAAAAGCATTCGAATACTATGTTTTTTTGATAAAGGGAAATTGGTAGTTCTGACAAACTGTTTCGTAAAGAAATCACAGAAGACACCAAGAAAAGAAATTAAACTGGCTGAGAAACTTAAGAAGGAATACCTGAATGAAAAATATGGAGGCTAGCGTCATGAAAAACACTACGAATTTTGAAAATATTCTTACGGATAAATACGGTAAAAAAGGTACACCGGCAAGAGAAAAGTATGATGCAGACTCTCTTGCCTTTAGGCTTGGGGTAATGCTAAAAGAAGCCAGGCAAGAAGCAAAAATAACCCAGGAAGAACTTGCAATAAAAACGGGAACAAAAAAAAGCTATATCTCGAGAATTGAAAGAGGGAAGAGTGATATTCAGATATCCACATTCCACAAACTCATTGAGATTGGACTTGGTAAGAATCTGAACATCACTATTGGATAATAGTGCTACAGTATCTATTGTATGCGACATTATTAATTCTCTACAGTGTGTATGGGATATAGAACAAATCATTAAAGCCGACTGCTCACGCGGCGGCTTTTACAATAGCAAAGATCTTTTTTTTAGGGTTAATTGTGTTAAGTTAAACTTAGCATATTGACCTTTGGAAACGAGAACGACGGCGGCTAGATAGATTTTATATCATATCGTAACTAAGGCATCTCCGTTTCCATTTCTGTTTTCTTTAGAGTCTGGACAGTACTTAAGGCTATCAATTGGATAAGCAAGTGTAAGACAAAAGGAAAGGCGAGGGAGAAATCAGGTTAGCCAAACCTAAATTCTCAAACTATGAATGAAATTATCAAACAATGTGTTGGAATCGACATCTCAAAAGACACGTTCACCGTGTGTGTATGCAGGAGTGATCTTTCGGGGAAAGATGCTGGTATTGATCTATACTTTGTGGAAGAAGGATGAAGAGTATGTAGAAGACTATGAAAACAAAGCAGGCAGGGGATTATCCAACCTGCCTGCACAGGATGAACTTCCGACGAGTAGTCAGAAGCTCTCCTTTGTTTACGAAATTTAGAAAAAAATCCAAAAACGTTTGGATTTTAATACAGTACCTTTTAATACTGATAATTCAGTATCTTTGGGCATAGGCTTCAGATCCAATGAAAAAGGTGGTTACAAAGCGCGATTTAAAGGATAGTTCACATTTGGATGATCTAGCATATTGGCTTAATCGCCCTGCTGAAGAACGAATCTCTGCTGTAGAAATATTAAGGCGCCAATACTATGGAAGTTCAGAAAGACTTCAAAGAGTTTCTCGCGTTGTTGAACGCACATGAGGTAGATTTCATGATAGTTGGGGGCTATGCATTAGCATACCATGGCGCTCCACGATACACAGGCGACATTGATGTCTTCATTAAGTCGGATAGCAAAAATGCTCAGCGTATTATCAAGGTTTTAGAGGAATTCGGATTCAGCTCGCTTGAGCTTTCAAGCGCTGACTTTCAGAAAAAGGATAGGGTGGTTCAACTAGGGCTTCCCCCTGTACGCATTGATATTATAACTTCCATAAGTGGAGTAAGCTGGGAACAAGCTGACGCTTCAAAAGAACCTGGAATGTATGGCGATGTACCTGTGTTCTATATTGGCAAGAATCAATACGTAGCGAATAAGAAGGCCACAGGCCGTCCCAAAGATATCGCAGACATTGAAGCTCTGGGGGAAGAAGATTAAAAGCAGAACAAAGAACTGTGCTAAATTCCAAACGATTTTCCACCGAAATCACTGAGCACAAAAGCGCCCTCTCCTATAGAATCAATAAGTACCCCGGTATCAAACAGCTCACCTGCTTCTTCCCGATAAAGCAACTTATCTGAGACTATATTTAACTCAAACCACGACTTTCCAGGTTCCTCATAGGTAATAGCGTGAATATTTACGGTTCGATGTAATAATTACAGAAAAGACTTTAATCCCCCAGCGTTTCCAGGTGGAACCGCTCTAATTCTGCGGGTATGTGCTCGTGGCTCATGATCGACTCAATCTCCCGGATAAGATCGGGATGACCGGCAGCCACATCATGCTCTTCACGAATATCTTCATCCAGGTTGTAGAGTTTCAGTGTAAGGTTCCCTTTTCGAATTCCCGTACGGATCGCTTTCCACGGACCCATCCTGACGGCCTGTTGTCCGCCCGACTCAGGAAACTCCCAGTAGAGCCAGGGATGCTTTTCCTGCTTTTCCGACCCCAATAGTTCAGGAAGGTAACTGATCCCATCCACACCGTCCGGGATCTCTGCACCGGTAATTTCACACAGCGTGGGTAGCAGGTCCTGGAAACAAGAAATATGACCGGAGCCGGAACCAGGCATAATCCTACCCGGCCAGCTTGCTACCAGGGGCACCCGAATCCCACCCTCATACAAAAATCCCTTTCCCCTTCCCCGTTCTTCGTTGAAGGGACCACCTGAATTAAACCAGGGTGAATCGGTACCTCCATTGTAGGTAGGACCATTGTCGGAGGAGAATATGATCAATGTGTTTTCGTAGAGTCCATCCTCTTTTAACTTTTCAACCAGCTGACCGATCCGCTCATCCAGGTAGGAGATCATGGCAGCATAGGTGGCATGCGGATAGCGAGCCGGGAAATACCCCATTTCGCCAGTGTAAGGAGGCTCATCTCCGAACTTTTCCACATAATAGTTCACCCAGCGTTCAGGTGCCTGAAGGGCTACATGGGGAATGGGCGATGCCCAGTAGAGGAAAAAGGGCCCCTCCCTCTCCCTGTCCAGGAAACGGATCATCGCTTCATACATCACATCCGGGGCGTATGAGGAGAGATTAAAATCGGAATAGCTATCCGGGTTCAGCGGATCGGCACCGGCCTCAAACTTTGAATGAGGTGCGATGGTGTCATTTCCAAGGGCGATCCGGTTCTCATCCAGGTAGAGAAACACAGGGTAGTAGGTGTGGGCCTGGCGCTGACAATTGTATCCGCAAAAGAAGTCAAAACCCTGTCGGGTTGGAATACTCCCGGTATGAGGGGCTCCCAATCCCCACTTGCCAATCATGCCTGTGGCATACCCCTGAGCCTGCAGGATTTTTCCTATGGTTATGGTTTCACGTGGTAATGGGCGCTGACCCTCCAGGGTGGAATCGGCAATCATTGCCCTGTAGTCCCACACCTCTCCCCTTTCGCGCCACTCATCATTCCCCCGGATATAGGCATGTCCGCTGTGTTTACCTGTAAGCAATACGCAGCGCGACGGTGCACAGACCGGTGAGCCTGAATAGTGATCGGTGAACATCATCCCCGACTCTGCCAGCCTGTCGATATTGGGGGTTTCGATCAAATCTGATCCGTAACACCCCAGATCGCCATAACCCAGGTCGTCGGCCAGGATGAAAATGATATTAGGCTTATCCGGTTGATTTGAACGGTTTGCTTTGCAACCGGCAATAATTAACAATACTGTAATAATAAAGAAGCTTCTCATACCATTTATTTAAACCAGATATTCATTTTACCGGAATCCCGGTTTGCCCGGGCATAGCCAGCTATCGATGGAACAAACCTGGAGAGGTTGGAGGGACAGAAGGAGCAATCGAACCGGAGTGATCGGGTAATCACAAGCTTTCTCCTCCACAGAGGAAGTGCAACTCTCCAAAAGAGTCATTCCATTTAAGAGTGCAATAATAAGGATAGAGGTGCTGTTAAGTTTCATGGTGTCAATGTTAATCTGACGTAACAAAGCTACCCCACCAGTTGTTACCGGGATCAAAATCCGCAGAAAGAAATCTCATTCTCTGCCTTTCAAGGGCAGGCAATTTTCTGATCTGGATCTCCTCCAGGTAAGCAGCCTCCTTCTCCGGATCATATTCAGGATCCGGCTCCGGGAAACGGGCTCCCACCTCCACCAGGAAAGTGAACAATTCATCATGCAGCACTTCAATCACATCAGGCTTATCAGCTGAAATATCATTTTCCTCGCCAATATCCAGTTTAAGATTATAAAGTTCCTCTCTCCCATCTTCATAGTAATGGATTAGTTTCCACTCCCCCCTCCTGATAACGGAGGAAGGCTCGCCACCCTGATTCCCGTAGTGGGGATAGTGCCAGATCAGGGGCCTCTCAGGAATGGATTCTCCATTAAGAAGCGGAACCAGGCTTTTGCCATCCACGTGTTCCTCCGGGCGTAACTCCTCTCCTGCCAACTCCAGGATGGTGGGATAAAAATCAGTGCCTGAAACAGGCACACTGCACTCTGCCCCCCGGTGGTTCATCCATGGAACCCAAATCAGATAGGGCTCCCTGATCCCGCCTTCAAACTGGTATCCTTTCCCCGCCCTGAGGGGAAGGTTGCTGGTGGAAAAGCCATCCCCGGCAGCCACCCCGCCATTGTCAGAGGTAAAGATCACGATGGTATTCTCATCCAGGTCCATGTCGTCAAGGGCCGAAATGACCAATCCGATGGCATCATCCATCTGCTCCACAAGACCAGCATAGACCGGGTTGTCCTGAGTCTGCCGTATAGGAAGATATTTCCCCATTTCAAATCCCTCCGGGGCGATCCCATGCAGGGCTGCTTTATCCCTGTACTTTCCCCATTTATCCCGGGTGGTTTGAATCGGACCATGAACCGCGTAAAAGGAGAGAAATGCAAAAAATGGCTGTCCGGTTGAGTCAGGATGATTCTCTGATATGAACCCGGCTGTCTCCCTGGCCAATCGCATGGAGAGGTTCTCCCCCGTTGCCCCGTCCTGCATGTTCGGATTCTTATATGGTGAGAAATAACCTCCCCTCGGGCTGCCTGCATCCCAGCCCCCCTTATTGATATCAAAACCATGATCTTCGGGCCATGAACCCCTGCCGCCCAGGTGCCATTTTCCCGCAAAGAAGGTCTTATACCCGGCCTCGCGCATGGCTTCCGGCAAAGTAAGATATGCCGAATCGAGCTTGTGTTCATATTCAGCAGGCAGTAATTTGTTATACCGGTTCTGCTTCCTCCACTCTTCCCCGCTTCGTGCACCGATCCAGTCAGTAATCCCATGGCGGGCAGGGAAACGACCCGACATAATGCTGGCCCTCGACGGACTGCAAACCTGGCAGGCGGCATAACCATCGGTAAAGACCATGGCCCCTCCCGCTATCCGATCAAGGTTTGGGGTTTCATAGTAGTTACTGCCAGCTGAGCTCATATCGTGATATCCGAAATCATCAGCCAGGATGAACAGCACGTTGGGTCTTTCAATGGATAATTTGCCCGGGTTGCACCCATAAAAGAAAGATGTTATAAAGATGAGTAATGCGAGAGACTTTAAATTCATGGTTTAAATCTTTAACCGAAATTTCATTAAAAAAACAGAAGTATCAAAACAAACCCATCCATTAAGAATGTAATACTGCTTCATGGCGTTGGAATTATTGCTAATTTTGAACCATGATACGTTTAGGTAAACTATTGGTATCGGGTTTATTGTCGATGATCGTGGTACTTCCATCGCTTTGCAGAACTTCAGATGTTCCGGAATCCGAATTGCCCGCTCAGCTGGTATTTGTGGTTCGGAATCAGTATCAAAAAGATCATCACAATACGGCCACACTTTTCCAGTACGGAGAGATTAACAGTTCCAGCTTTACTCCCGGGGCAGCGCTTATGATCCTGAATACAGGCAGCGGTGAGACTGTCGAACTTCTCACCACAAGCAGTGGAGTGATCCGCGATCCTGAAGTCTCATTCGATGGGAAAAAGATCATCTTCTCATACCGGAAAAACATTGAGGACGATTACCATATATACGAAATCAACGCTGACGGCAGTGAGCTGAAACAGCTCACTTTTGCGATGGGTGTTTCAGACATTGACCCCCTTTATCTGCCCAACAACCAAATCATATTCAGTTCGACCCGGGAACCCAA
Source organism: Bacteroidota bacterium (assembly GCA_024244665.1). The sequence continues at coordinate 6,376 of JAAEOI010000034.1, forward strand.
GTACTGCATGTGTAACAGGCACATCATGGCCAACCTCTACCGAATGAATCCTGATGGTTCCAACATTGTGCAGCTCGGCAAAAGCACGCTGTTCGAAGGCCATCCGGTTTTAATGGAGGACGGAAGGATTCTGTATGACCGGTGGGAATACATCGACCGAAACTTTGGGGATGCACAGGGATTGTGGACTGTAAATCCGGATGGCACAAAACATGCTATCTATTATGGCAACAACACTTCTTCGCCCGGTGCTGTAATCGATCCAAGGCCCGTTCCCGGCAGCAATCTCATCCTCTGCATTTTCGGGTCGTGCCATGACCGCCCCTGGGGTGCGCTCACACTTATTGACCACTCAAAGGGTGTGGATGGAAAAGAGTCCGTGATCAGGATCTGGCCCGAAAAGGCCGGGAAGATCATCGGTGAAGGTAACTGGGATGCCTTTATGCCATTAAATGTCAGGTATGAGGATCCCTACCCGCTCTCCAAAGAACTCTACCTGGTTTCAAAATCCATCTGGTTGAAGAAAGCAAAAGGAAATACACCTGTTTCCGAAAAGATGGGTATCTATGTGATCAATCCGGACGGGAGGGAAAAACTGCTGCATGAAGATGATTCCCTCAGCTGTTTTGATCCCATGCCGCTGGCTCCAAGGTTTCGGCCCCGGGAAATACCCACTGCCAGGAAATTTGACGGATCACCTGGCTCTTTCTATGTACAGAATTTATACGAAGGGACCCACATGGAGGGTGTGGAAAAAGGTTCTGTTAAATACCTGAGGGTGATTGAATCGCCTGAAAAAAGAACTTATACAGCGGACGCATGGGGAGGACAGGGACAGCAGGCCCCCGGTGTGAACTGGCACAGTTTTGAAACGAAACGGATCCTGGGAACTGTCCCCGTTGAGGAAGATGGCTCTGTGAATTTCGAGGCACCCTCAGGAAAATACCTCTATTTTCAGCTCCTGGACCAAGAGAAGAAAATGGTTCAGTCCATGCGTAGCGGGGTTATTGTTCATCCCGGAGAGACATACGGATGTATCGGATGTCATGAAGACCGGCTGTCAGCACCCCTTAACATGAGCAGGATGCCGATGGCTTTCAGGAAGAAAGCACAGAAGCTTTCCATCCCTGAAGGAGAGGCGGTGACCTTCAGTTATACCCGGGATGTTCAGCCCATTTTCACCAAACACTGTGTATTGTGCCATGACTTTGGAAAAGAGGCAGGTGATAAACTGATCCTTGCGGGTGACCTCAATCCCTACTTCAATGCATCATACATAGACCTGAATGTGAAAGAACGGATAAACTGTATCGGGGGTGGTCCGGCTGAAATCCAGCAGGCCTATTCCTGGGGATCGCATACCAGTAGGCTGATAGATGTACTGGAGAAAGGACACCAAAAGATTACCTTATCCGATGAGGAGATGGAGACACTGTTCACCTGGATTGACCTCAATGGCGTCTATTACCCTGAGTATGAATCTGCATATCCTCACAATCCTGCCGGGAGAAGTCCCCTCAAGTCCGACCAGCTAAAAAGACTCGGCAAACTAACAGGAGTGAATTTTTCACTGCTCAAGAATTTCAAACGTAAGGAAGGACCCCAAATTTCTTTCCAGCGGCCCGAACTTAGTCCCTGTCTTACTTCCATGGATGAAAAAGGTGCAGCTTACCAGGAAGCCCTGGAGATTATCATCAAGGGACAGGAGCAGTTGAGCTTGTATCCCCGGGCTGACATGGATGGTTTTGTTCCCAGCAGGGAACACAGGGTTCAGCTGGAAAAATATCTGATACAACAAGGAATTGAAGAGGAGAATAACAGGGCGGTTTCCGAGGGAAGATCCATATCTGAGGCTCCGGAACAGGTGAATAAAGCAGATGTACAGTAAATGAAAAAACTGAACAGCCCTGAAAATCAGGTCTTTCAATATATGTGATCTCAACCCGGTGAGCATCTTCACAACTGAATTGCCTCCAAAAGCAATTGAGGTGGCAGGGGATAATCTACTGATGGCCTGCTCAATGACGGAAAATGGGTGCTCCCTGTAAAATCAGTCCTGCCCGAAGAATGGATTCAAATGCAGGGTTCCCAGGGGACGGATTCGTAAAACATGAACCGACCCTGCACCAAACACTTTCTCCATAAGGGTTACATAGTCCTGAATAGCTGAGTTTGGAAGGAAGATCTGGATGGTACCGGCAAATCCACCCCCATGAACCCTGCAGGCGCCTGCATTGATAAGCGCCAGATAATTTTCGGTAAGCGCTAGAGCAAGTGCAACACCCTGCTCCCGGGTATTAGAGGGCGAGATAATATTCTGAAGGCGTTTGTAAGAAGAGTTCCCCGATTCGGTAATCATCTGCAGGAATCGCTTAAAATCATTGTTCTCAAGGGCCTGTACCTGATCTACAACCCTCTGGTTGTCTCCCATGAAATGAAGAGCCCTCAGCAGGGCCCGGTCACCCTGTTCAGTTCTTAGCCCACCAATCCCGGCCATGAGGTCCTCCAATTCAATATCACGGCATACTTTGCCTCCCAGGGCTTCTGCAACAGATTTCATCTCTGTGGGCACAGCAGCATAATCATCGGTGAGATCAGCATGGGTTCCCCCGGTATCAACCACGATCAGTGAATGATCCTGTGCATCAAAATCAAAGTCGACTCTCTTTATCTGTGGATTCTGAGGATCTTTGAAGTCAATTGTAACCATCCCCCCCATGGCGCATGCCACCTGGTCCATTAATCCGCAGGGTTTTCCGAAATAATGATTTTCAGAATACTGTCCGGTAAGGGCTAGCGTTTCCTGATCTATCCCGTCATTATTGAAAAGGGAACTAAAGATATTCCCGATCAATACCTCGATGGAGGCCGATGAACTCAGTCCCGAACCAGGAAGTACATCGCTGGTAATACATGCATTAAAACCGCCAATCTGATATCCAAGCTGTTTCAGACGGGATGCGATCCCCCTGATCAAAGAAGTTGTGGTTCCAAACTCACTTTCATTCACATCCAGGTCGCCCAGCGACAAGAGAAAAGGCTCATCGTAGCCCACAGAATACACTGTGATCTGATCTGACTGACTTTTGGCTGCAATGGCCACGGAATCAAGGTTGATGCTTCCAGCAAGCACCCGGCCATGATTGTGATCGGTATGGTTTCCCCCTATCTCGGTTCTGCCCGGGGTACTGAAGTAATGGAGCTCTTGCTTACCGAATTTCTCCTGATAAATCCTGACCAGTTCATCATACCTTGTGTACTGGGCCTCCAGTATATTTCCATCCTCACCGTATATCTTTGAGAATACAGTTTTTAATTGCAAAATCTCCTGCTTCATCTTTATAATTTATAGGATTCAAAAATACAAAAGTGCTGTTTCTAAAAACTACAGTTCCTTAATCTTAACGTTCTTAAAACTTACAGCATCGCCATGGTCCTGTAGCAGGATATGTCCCGTTTCAGCCTCACCGAATGCAGGCCAGTCCTTATACTTGCTGTAGGCCACTAACGCTTTCCACATCTGCGTCCCGCGTTCGTACTCAATAATTTTTATCCCGTTCAGGTGGTGGGATACCTTACTACCACGCACCTCAACCCTGGCACGGTTCCATGAGCCTACCCCGTTGAAACGGACCGACCTTGCATCTTCTCCGAAAAGCAGGGCATCAGCTGTGATCAGGTCATAGAGCGATCCCAGGGTACGGTTTCCCTGAACACCCTTTTTTGCATCAGGATGGTTGTTATTGTCCAGTATCTGGAACTCACACCCAATAGCCGAACCCTTACCCGTATTCAGGTCGGGATCAACGAAATACTTGATACCGCTGTTGGCTCCTTCAGTGATCAGGAAATCCACCTCCAGGATAAAATCTTTGTACTTTTTTATGGTAACAATGTCTCCTCCGTTTGTGGACTCGCCGCCATCACCCTTTTCCACTGAAAGGAGCCCGTTATCCATGCTCCATCCACCCCGGGGGAAGGCATCCAGTCTGGCACCTCTCCATCCCTCAGAACTCTTGCCATCCCAGAGAAGCTTCCAGCCCTCCTTCTTCTCCAAAGAGGTTAACTCATTGGTCAGGAAACTCACTTCAGGAGAAAGATCCACATCCGAAAGCATATACTTTCCAGGCTCTTCGGTGATGATCCGTATATTCCTCCAGGCAATCTCTCTGCCGTCCAGTGAGGCATCCCTGATACCGTGTACCTGTAGAGCAATAAAACCCTCCTTGCGTACATCATCCACCAGGTTGGCAAAGTTCACCCCGTTAATGTAGGTACGAATCGTGCTTCCAACAGCCTCCACACGAATTTTATTCCACTCACCATGCTTATTGATTTTCGCCTTTGCCACACAAAGGTTATAGGACATGGGGTACAGCCATCCCCGTGAGGCCTCTTCAAAGATCCCCCCGGCCCATGGCCTGGTATCGGTATCGTCACACTCCACCTGGTAACCATTCACCCTCTCTCTTCCATCGGGCTGAAGGGCCACACTCCTGAACTGAACACCGGAATTGATTCCCCGGTCCATCTTCATCTCATACTCCAGGATAAAATCGCCATAGATCTTCCTGGTGGCCATGAAGGAATTGGGAGTTCCGCTTTTGGAAGTTCCGATCACCTCACCGTTCTCCACGCGGTATTCGGCATTCCCATCCAGCTTCTCCCAGCCTTTGAAATTCTTCCCGTTAAACAGTTCTACCCACTCCTGGGCATTCAATGTAATGGCAGTGGCCATCACAATCATCATAAGTACCGTAATCCTTCTCATAATTGCTTTTTTTACTGAGTACTGAGCATAGGGTTGATGTAATAAATTTTCTGGTGGAACTCGAAGTCATACAGTGTAACCTCCCTCATCAGGTAGTAGGACTCCCAGTAATTCTCAATGGAGCGGATATAGTCCCGCTTGGCTCCCTCCCTTTCGGCCAGGGAGATATTCAGGTCAGTGATGCTGATCTCCCCGTTCTGAAATTTCTTCAGTGCGATCAGGTAGCCTTCAGCTGCAACCTTATCGGCTGCTTCAGCGGTCTCGATCTGCGATTTGATCAGGTTGAACTGTTCCACCTGAACAACCACACGCCTTTCAAAATCCTGCTTGTCCTGGTCCACATCATAAAGAATCAGTTCCCTTTGCGATTCGGCCAGCTTCACCTGGGATTCTGACCGGCCCCAGTCGAGGATTGGCACACTCAGTGAAAGCTTCACATTCTGCTGTTTTTCAGGATTCTCATAGACATCTCCAAAAGCATCCGCGCTGTTGGATACTCCGTAACTCATTCTCAGGGTCGCGTTCACCCCGGCATTTCGTTTAGCCTGGGTCAGGTCCCGGTCGGCCTGGATCAGCCTCCTCTCAAACTGGGGGGTCTCCTTTCGGTTTTCCAATGACTCCGCCAGTGCCTTCTGAGGATCAACCTCCCAGAGGATCATGTCCAGTGGAATAGTCAGCGAGATAGTCTGGTTCTGATCAAGTCCAATATATTTTTTCAGTACATAGTCAGCATTCTTCAGGTTGATCCGCGCATTGTTAAGCGCTTTCTGGGCATTAAACACAGATAGCTGTATCCTTGAAAAATCGTTGCCCGAAATATTTCCCAGTTCCCGTTTCACCTGGGCAATCTTCAGGTTGTCCTTGCTGTTTTTCAGGTTGCTCTCGGCCAGGGAGAAGTCGGTCTGTATCTTCAGATAGCTGAAAAAACGAGAGGTCGCCCCATAGGATATCTCCTCGATGTTCTCTGTAAACCTTTTCTGTGCCTCCTCGTACACCAACGGCTCAGTCATCCGAGTCCATTTCATCCAGTTAAAGGTAAACAGGGGCTGGTAGATCCCGACACTCACCGGGTATCCCGAGAAACCTACTGTACTGTTGTTGAAATCCTGAAGGCGTGTAATCCCCGTGGCTGCATAAATACTAGCACCCAACTGGGGGATAGGCTGATTAATGGCCAGCTGTGCAGAGGTCTCCAACTGGGTAACCTGGTTGAATTTGATACTCCCGTCGGGCTGAACAATGGGTTTGGTCTGGTTCTCAAAATCGGGTAGATCACCCGAAAGAGTCAGCTGGGGCCTGAAGCGGGTCTGGTGATTTTTCCAGCGCCAGTAATAGTTCACATCCTGGTTCTGCACATACTTTACAGAGGAGGATTGGGAAATGGCCAGGTCAACCACATTTTTCAGGCTCAGCGAATAGACAATGGCATCCTGGGCAAGCAGGCTTCCTGCTCCAATCAACAAGCAGACGGAATATAATAATTTGTACATGGTTTACTTACTTCACTTGATATCCATCTCCTCCAGGTCTTCGATGGAAGATATGATCGACAGGACCACACGGTCACCCTCTTCCAGGCCCCCGGTGATCTCAATATATTCCTGGTTTTTCAGCCCGGTTGAAACCTCTGCCTTCCTGGGACCACCCGGTGTGAGGATAAACAACTCATGCTCTTTCCCCCTGTTGAAAACCGGGCCGTTGGGCAGCCTTAGCACACTGTCTCTTTCGGCCCTGACAATCTGCAGGCTTACGGACCGGTTTGGACGCAGTTTAAAGTGGTTGCTCTCCCGGAGGTTCACATCAAAATCGATTTTGCGATCTCTGATCACCGGATCCACAGTACCAATCACACCCTTCAGTTCCATATTATCCATTCTCACATATACACGGATTCCGGTCTTCACACTCTCAGCATAATCATCGTCCACACTCCCCCTGATTTTGAAATTCGTCAGATCGGACATTTCGATGAGCAGCCGGTCGGTATTCACCTTCTCTCCCACCTTTCCACGGATGGATAGAATAATCCCGGCTGAGGGTGCACGAATGATCATCTTGCTGAGGTCCTCCTCCCTGGCTGCCAGCACCTTCTCCTGCATCTCAATCTGAAGCTTCAGGCCCACCTCGTCAGCTACAAGCTGCTGAAGCTTAATTGAGTTCTTCTCCTTGAGCATCACCAGGTCCTGTTCGGCAAGCTCCAGCTCCTGTTTAGTCTTTTCGAACTTTGCCGGGGAGATCCCCCCAACCTCCAGCAACTGCTCCTGGTCGGCCAGTTCAGAATTCAAAGAGGCAATCCTGAGATTCTTAACCTGTACATTATACGCAAGGTCAACCTTGGTACTCCTGGCATTGAGTTTATTCTTTGTGAGGGAATTATGCTTCATCTCCAGCTGATCCCTGATATTGTCCACCTCCGTCTGTATGGGGCTCGGGTCAAGGAAAATGATAGGTTCACCTGCATTCACGTTGCTTCCAACCTCTTTAGTGATATCCTTGATAATGCTTGATGCGGGACATAAAATGATCACCTCACTCTTGGGCTCGACCACTCCCTCTCCCTCAAAGGACCGGATAACTCTGCCAATATCCACACTGGCCACCCGGACATCCTGGTTTTGGGATGTGTCTGAGTTAAAGGGGACAAAAACCACTACTACAATGGCAGCCAATAGCAGCATAGGTATGCCTACATATAAACCGTTACGAATTCTTGACATTTTCAGATTGTATAATACCTCTTCCTGGAATTAAATTGCAAGTTATAAAACAAATACGTAATCCGGGAAAAATTTACCCCCTAAAGGGTGTTTATAAAGGATCTCTCATTGCAAAAATCGTGCCCTATATTCCTTACATGGCCGCCTGCCTGGAAATTGTCGATTTAATGGGGTTCAAAACACGCTCCAGCAAGCGCATTTTATCAGTAAGTATCTCAGCCTGTCCCTGCATATTCTGACTGAAGGGGATATCGATATCGTAATATGTATGGAGCCCGGCAGGAAGGTTAACCTCAACCATATAGAACTCACCATCAGGCACCTCAGATATGTTACTTACATAGCCCGTCGCCATTCCGTACCGCAGGTGTGGAAAATTGTCAAACTGGATAAACACCTGGTCTCCAGGTTTAACCTTGCCAGCCCCCGCAGTGGGAAGGCGTATTTTTCCTACCATGGAGCCCGATTCTGCCGGAACAATGGTGAGCACCTTCTCACCCGCCTCCACATTCTGGTTTGCACTCCAGAATCGGGTAAAGGTCACCCCTCCGCTTACAGGGGCCACCAGCAGATAGGTCTGTTCCCATGAGGCAATGACCGCATTCAGGTTATTCAACGACTCTTCAAGGATGTTGATATTTCTTGACTGCTCCTCCTGTTGTTTCAGCTCCAGGTCAACGATCTGCTCTTCGATCCTGCCCACACTGATGTTGTTTTCAGCAATCAGGCTCACAATTTCCTGCCACTTATTGCGCTGACCCAGCATCTCCGAACGAGACTTTTCCATATCAGCCTGGGATACCACAGACTCAATATGGAGATCCGCATCCCGGTTAGCCTGACGCTGCGCAAGGTTGTACTCTTCCTCGGAAATCCTGGCCCTCTCTGACAGGCTCTTTGATAACTCTCTCTGGCGATCCAGTTCCGATCGCAGCAGGACAATCTTCAGATGATGATAATCACGGCGCCTGAACTCTGTGTAATCCCGGTAGGCTTTAAGAAAGATTGAATAATCGGTCTGAACAGTCCCCAGCCTGGCATTCCTGAGTTCAGGTAAGTCCTCCTCAACATCCTCGATGGAAATAGTATCAAAGAAGAGTATCCCGGATTTCAACTTCAGAATATCCTCATAGGATGCAGGGTTTTCGATCATCGCAAGCACCTCGCCGGCAGCAACCCTATCGTTGTCATTCACAAAAAGATCAGTAATCTTCCCTGTGGTACGAGCTTCAATATCGGCTGCAGGATTGTCCGAGGTGATCAGGATATCGGCCCGGTTAATATCCGGGTACTTGAATATCCAGCTGCCAAAAATCAGGAGAACCAGGAGAAAAAAGAAGAGGATCATCCCGTTACGTGTAATCCAGCCAGGAACCCTTCCCAGCATATCTTCAACCTCGGTACTCTGAAGCTCTATCTTCCTATGAGATTTCTCATCAGGCATATGCATTCAGATTGATTGAGGCTAATATAATGAATATTTGATATCTTTCCTGAACCATTTCCCAACAGGTACGCGAATGAAACTCCCACTTTTGGTAGGTCTTTCAATAGCTAATTCGATCTCATTTCTTGCCACACCAGGCAGCACACCCGGGTCATCCACAGCTCATCCGAACATCATCTGTATTCTGGCCGACGACATAGGTTATGGTGATGTGTCGGCTCTGAACTCCAGGGCTGCATGGATTACAGCTAATATTGACCGGAGATGAATTCTACGGGAAGAGCAAAACCAATCCATACGGGGACTTTGTCCTGCAGGTGGACCATAGCGTGGGACTGGTGCTGGAGGCCCTGGAGAAGGATCCGGGAGAGTGGAAGGAGCACCCCGATACCCCTTACTGATTAAAACTCATCTGGTTCACATAGAGGTCCTGGAACCGGGGTTCAGATTCCAGGTTTATATGGGAGCAGATCCTGAGAATCTCCAAAACCCTGTCCTGGTCTGCAAACATAAACATCCTAGCCCCCATCAGTGCTGTATTCCCCGGCTGGGTAACAATCTGCTCCGGGAAAGAGAGCATGCCTGTTCGCAGCACCTTCTCCACGCTGATATACTTTCCGAAGGCCCCGGCGATAAATACCCGGGATACCTGTTCTGATTTAATTTCAAGCTGATCCAGGAGTATCTCAACCCCGGCAGCAATGGCCGCCTTGGCCAGCTGGAACTCCTGGATATCTCGTTGAGTCAAGGCAACAGGCGGGGAAACCATTACCTGCTCTTCGCCGGAAAGAATTTCGCCAAAACCACCGATCAAACCCTCCTCCAGCATTACCCCCACCGCATCGATGAGTCCACTCCCGCAGATTCCGCGGGGTGCGACATCACCAATCACCCGGATACCGTCACTTGCTCCAATTGAGCTTACAGAGGCAATGGCACCGGTGGTGGCCAGCATTCCGCTCGAAATCTTTGCCCCCTCGAATGCGGGTCCGGCCGCAGTGGAAGCACACAGTAATCGATCCCTGTTTCCAGCAACTATCTCACCGTTGGTCCCCAGGTCAATCAGAACGGAAAACTCCTTCTGATGGTGCATCCCTGTTGCCTCAATTCCTGCAAGGATATCACTTCCTACGAAACTGCCAATGGAGGGATAGAACTCAATCAATCCGCATTCAATTGACCATCCCAATTCGGACGAATTGAAGATTTTTGATTCAAGCTCCTTCGATTCAAATGGGTAGAAAGATAAAGAACGGATATCCGATCCGTTAAAAAAATGCTGCATCACCGTGTTACCAACAATCACAATCCTTGCAACACCCCCGGTGATACCGTCACAGAGCGAAACGATCATCTTCCCGATGGCCTTCCGGATCATTCCCGACAGCATTTCCGGACCTTCTGCGAGGGCAGCCTCCAGCCTGGAGATCAGGTCACTCCCATATACATTCTGGGGATTCAGTGCTGTCTCCACAGCCAGAATCCTTCCGGAAGAAAGGTCGATCAGCTGGCCTGCAAGAGTTGTGGTTCCAAGGTCAAAGGCGATTCCCAGCCCGCTCCCTGGTGTAAAATCAAAAGGGGTTTCATCGGCCTGGATAATGGCCTCAAACTGTCCGACTTCCAGGCTAATATCTGAATTGCATCTGCTCTGGCACGCCAGTCGCCAATCAGCTCCCAGCCGGAGCTTTTCAAGTTTTTGGGCGTGAAAAGAATCTGTCTCAATTTCACCCTCCAGTAGTTTTATTTTGCAGCGGCCACAAGTGCCTTTCCCCCCGCAGGGGAATTCAACACCATATTCATGTAATACATCCAACAGGGAGGTCCCGGTAGCAACCAGGACCTCTTTCCCAAGTGGAACTAGCTTAACAGTTACTTTTTTCAATCCTCAGGCCACACAGTTGTTCAGATACTCAACAGCTCCCCGGGGATCAGGAGCATAGAAGTCGGCACCGATCTTAAGCCTGAAATCATCAGTTAACGGGGCACCGCCAACAATCACTTTTGTGCCTGGGTGAGAAGCCTTTATCTTTTCAACAATCTCTTCCATGTTCGCCATGGTGGTTGTCAAAAGTGCTGAAAGTCCAACAAACGCACCAGGATTCTCAGCAAGGGTTTGATTGAATGTGTCTTCATTTACATCAACTCCCAGGTCGATGATGGTCCATCCACCTCCCTCAACCATCATGGCTACAAGATTTTTTCCAATATCGTGAAGATCTCCTTTTACAGTACCAATGATAAACGTCCCTTTGGTTTGAACATCGCCCGACTGAAAGAAGGGTTTGAGGTGGTTCATGGCTGCACCCATTGCCTTGGCCGACATCAGCATCTGGGGAACAAAAATCTTATTCTCAGAGAATTTCAAACCCACTCGGTCCATTGCTGGAACCAAAGCGTCAGAAAGGATGCTGGAAGGCTTCACACCTGAATTGAGGGCTTGCTTTGCAAGTTCATCGGCACCATCCTCTCCCTTCATATTTGGAGGATAGGGTGAGTTCTTATCAACCTTACCGAATTCTACTGCTTCGCCTAATTTTGCTAAAATGGAATCCATTACTTGATGTTTAAGTTATAGTTAATGAAATTACAAGTGTTCAGATGGTAAAAATAGTTAATGCTGGGTATCAATTTGGTATTTCATTCACAAATGATGATGCTATATTGACCAATTTACTAAATTTATGCAAAATTAAATTAGATGAAAGAGTTGCTGGAGGAGATTAAACTAAATCCGAATGAATCTTTCTTCATTGGTGTTTTTCAGGATCACATTGATAAAAGCCGGTGGCACTATCACCAGGAGTACGAACTCAGCTTTATTACCGAGGGTGCCGGTAAAAGAATCGTCGGAGACTCCACCGAGGCGTTCAATACGGGAGACCTGATCTTTATTGGACCCCGCATCCCCCATGTCTGGTTCCCCGATTCCACGCACAAAAGACAGCACTCGGGAAGAACACTTGAATCGGTTTACCTGCTTTTTAACCAGGATATATTGCCTGGCTCCTTAACATCTCTGCCTGAGTTTGCCAACATCAGGAATGCCATACATCTTTCAGAAAGAGGGATAAAGATCACCGGTGACACCCTTAATGAGGTGAGCCGCATCATGTTACAGCTCCCCTATATGAATAACATGAAGAGGTTGATGCTCTTTTATGAAATCATGGATCTCATCGGAAAAAGCGACTCATTCTCCTACCTGGCAAGCGCTGACTATGTAAAAACAAAGTTTGCGACAAGTAATACCCGGGTAAACAGGATTCATGAATTCCTGATGAAGAATTACCAGGATGATATTGATCTCGCAGAGGTTGCAGAGATCGCTCACATGGCTCCCGCTTCGGTATGCCGTTTTTTTAAAGGTGCAACCGGCCTGACCATATTTGAATACCTGAATAAAATCAAAATCGATTTCTCCTGCCAGTTACTGTTGAATACCGATCTCAACATTCTTGATATCAGTTACGATTGCGGCTTCAATAACCTGAGCCATTTTAACAAACAATTCAAAAAGTTCATTGGGAACACCCCTACACAATTCCGAAATTTTCGTGATTCCATGTAATCATTGATGGTGAGATATGCAAATATAGCATCGGTATAAGGTAAATGTGATGCTGTATTCTGGCTGATTTCCCGGATACCTTTACCGCAGAAACAAGGGCAGCGAATTTAATGTCCTGAAATATCTTTCTACCGATGAGCATAATTGACGGAAATTCAACAGCAAAAGTGATCAAGCAGGAGATCGCAAACGAAGTGGAGGGTATCACCCGGACCAGGGGAAAGGCTCCTCACCTGGCAGCAGTACTTGTGGGACACGATGGTGGAAGTGAAACCTATGTTGCCTATAAAATAAAGGACTGCAAAGAAGTGGGCTTTGTTTCATCTCTTGTCCGGTTCGAAGACGATGTATCTGAATCAGAGTTGCTAAATAAGATTCATGAGCTGAACTGTGATCACAATATTGATGGATTTATCGTTCAGCTACCTCTCCCGGATCATATCAATGAACAAAAGGTAATAGAAGCCATCGATCCTGAAAAGGACGTGGATGGCTTCCATCCGGTGAATGTAGGAAAAACAGTGATCGGCCTTCCTTCATTTATTTCGGCAACTCCTTACGGAATCGTGCAGTTGCTGAAACGATATAACATTGAAACTTCAGGCAAGAATTGTGTCGTTGTGGGCAGAAGCAACATTGTTGGAAGGCCACTGAGTGTGCTGATGTCCCAGAAGGCGATGAATACTACGGTCACGGTTGCCCATAGCCGGACCAGGGACCTGGAAAAGGTTTGTCGGGAAGCAGACATACTCATTGCCGCACTGGGATCTCCAGGGTTTATAAAAGCCGATATGGTAAAAGAGGGTGCCGTAGTGATCGACGTTGGGACCACAAGGGTTCCCTCCTCTGAAACAAAATCTGGCTTCAGGCTGAAGGGTGATGTCCTGTTTGATGAAGTCGCCCCGAAATGTTCCTTCATTACCCCGGTTCCGGGTGGAGTGGGTCCCATGACCAGGGTCTCATTGCTTCTCAATACAATGACCGCTGCTAAAAGACGAATGTAACCAGGATTTACAAGTAAAAAAATGTCGGATCGAGATACACAGTCCATGGAAGGGCTTCTACCCCATGAAATGGCCGGAAAAGCCGAGGAAATAGGGGTCGCGAAAGCACACCAGGAGATCCTGAAAACCACTTTGCTTGCAGTGCTGGCCGGTGCCTTCATTGCATTTGGCGCTGTATTTGCCACACTGGTAACATCAGGATCAGAGCTTTCATTCGGGCTCACAAAGCTTCTGGGAGGTATCGCATTCAGCCTGGGACTGATCCTCGTGGTGGTTGGAGGGGCGGAACTATTTACAGGTAACAACCTGCTGACCATGGCCTGGGCAAGCAGGAAAGTTAGCACCTGGCAAATGCTTCGCAACTGGATCATCGTCTATTTCGGAAATATGCTTGGCGCATACTCCATTCTCATACTGATGTTCATGTCGGGACATTACCTGTTTGGCAAAGGTGTGACAGGAGACAATATATTACATATAGCTGAAGCAAAATGCCAGCTTGGATTCATCCAGGCCATCGTCCTTGGGATTCTCTGTAATATTCTGGTATGCCTGGCAATCTGGTTGTGCTACAGTGCAAGATCCACACAGGGTAAAATCCTGGCCATTATCTTCCCGATCACTGCATTCGTAGCTGCAGGTTTTGAACACAGTGTGGCCAACATGTACTTCATACCCATGGGACTGCTGGTCAAACGATCGGCTGACCCTGAACTGTGGCGATCTCTTGATGTTGATCCGTCACACTTTGAGTCACTTAACCTTGGAAACTACTTCATGAATAACCTCCTGCCGGTGACCATCGGTAACATCATCGGAGGGGCTGTTTTTGTGGGACTGGCCTACTGGTTCATCTATCTTCGAAAGCAAAACTCCAAGTAATTAAGCAAACATGCCTTATATTGCAAATATAACATCACGTATGGGTAAACTGGGCCATGTGAATAATAAAAATGCACCCTACTTTTATGTTAGTACATTTTACCTCCAAATTAAGTAAACGATTATGAAGGATCTAGACATCGCCAGAAAAGTAAAACTCAGGCACATCACTGAAATTGCTAAAAAATTTGGCATTAATGCTGATGAAATTGAGATGTACGGCAAGTACAAAGCCAAACTTCCACACGCTTTCATCGACGAGAAAAAGGCAGCTAAAAGCAACCTGATCCTTGTGTCAGCCATCTCTCCCACCCCTGCCGGAGAGGGCAAAACAACTGTCAGCATCGGGCTCTCAGAGGGACTCAATAAAGTTGGGAAAAAGACCACAGTGGTTCTGAGAGAACCATCACTTGGGCCTGTGTTTGGCATAAAAGGAGGAGCCACCGGGGGTGGATACTCACAGGTCCTGCCCATGGAGGATATCAATATGCATTTCACGGGCGACTTTTCAGCCATTGAAAAAGCACATAACCTGCTGGCTGCTGTCATTGACAATAACATCCAGAGCAAATCCAGCGGGCTCAACCTCGACCCTCGAACCATTTCCTGGAAAAGGGTGATCGATATGAACGACCGCTCTCTTCGGAAGATTGTAGTAGGGCTGGGTGGAACCACTTCCGGGATACCCAGGGAGACCGGTTTTGACATTACGGCTGCTTCTGAAATCATGGCTATCCTTTGCCTTGCCGCCAACCTTCACGACCTTAAGATCAGGCTTGGAAATATATTTGTGGGATACACATTTAAGAAGGAGCCGATCTTTGCCCGCGACCTGAATGCAGGTGGAGCCATGGCAGCACTGTTAAAAGATGCCATTAAACCCAACCTGGTACAGACTATTGAAGGTAACCCGGCGATTATTCACGGGGGACCATTTGCCAACATCGCACAGGGTACCAATTCGGTCATTGCCACACGCATGGGCATGACCTATTCCGAATATACAGTTACCGAGGCGGGTTTTGGATTCGACCTGGGTGCCGAAAAATTTTTCGATATCAAATGCCAGAGTGCGGGACTTTCACCCAAGGCCGTTGTGCTAACCGCCACCATCAGGGCTCTTAAGTATCATGGAGGTGCAGATCTTAAGTCCCTCACAACACCGGATGTTGAAGCCCTCAGAAAGGGCTTACCCAACCTGGAAAAACACCTTGAGAATATCAAGCAGTTTAATGTTACACCGGTCATTGCCATCAACCGGTTCAGCTCAGATACAGAGGAGGAGATCCAGGTCATTCTGGATAAGGCCAGAGAGCTGGACATCAGGTGTGCCGTGGCCGATCTTTGGGCAAAAGGCGGAGAAGGGGCCATCGATCTTGCCAATGAGGTAATCAAGGTTGCGGAGAGTAATCCCCCGGTGTTTGATCCCATGTATGACTGGAGCTGGAGTGTGAAGAAGAAAATCGAGACCCTGGCTACAAAGATTTACGGCGCCGAACATGTGGAGTACACTGCAAAAGCGAAAGCAAATTTAAAAACCATATCAGCTCTGGGCCTCGACCAGATGCCCATCTGTATAGCCAAAACCCAGAAATCTCTTTCGGACAATCCTGCACTGCTGGGCCGGCCAAAAGACTTTATTATTACAGTTCGGGAAATTGAGATCGCCTCGGGTGCCGGGTTCCTCATCCCCATCACCGGATCAATTATGCGGATGCCCGGTTTACCGGCTCATCCACAGTCCGAAAATATAAGTATCGACAACAATGGCAACATCACAGGTTTAATGTAGATATACCGACACCAACTTCAATAACATTATACGATCATGAAAACAATATTAAAAAGCAGGACCCAGGAAGTAATCATCGATACCGATGGACCGGTGGTGATTATCGGCGAGAGCATCAATCCCACCCGGAGGAAAAAGCTGGTATCAACCCTGTCGGAGGAAGATTACTCATTCGCAATTCAACTGGCAAATTCCCAGATCAGCGGAGGAGCTGATGTTCTTGATGTTAATGTAGGTTTTCCGGGAGTGGATGATGAAACCGTGCTGCCGGCAACTGTAAAAGCCATCCAGGAAGCTGTGGATGTGCCTCTTTGTATTGACTCGCCCAATCCAAGGGCCATTGAATCAACCCTGAAGGTAATCGACGGCCGATGCCTTATTAACTCGGTAAACGGAGAGGAAAAATCCCTCGAAGCAATTCTGCCCCTGGCAAAGGAGTATGATGCCGCAGTAATCGGACTGGTGATGGATGATAACGGTATCACCTCCGATCCGGAGAAGAGATTCAAAATTGCTGAAAAAATCCTGGAGAGAGCTGTTCAGCTGGGAATCAAGGAGGAAGATGTGGTCATTGACCCCCTGGCCATGGCTGTCAGTGCCGACCCCAACGCCTGCATGGTCACCCTTGAAACCATAAAACTGGTTCACGACCGTCTGGGACTCAATATCACTCAGGGAGCCAGCAACATCTCATTCGGACTTCCGAACCGGGAGGAGCTGAACGGTGCCCACATGGTGCTCTCCATATGGAACGGCCTCACCTGTCCCATTGCCAATCCCAATAAAATCACCACTATGGTCAGGGCAGCAGACCTGATCCGGGCACGGGACGATTTCGCCATGAGGTTCACGGAACACTATCAAAACCAAATAAGTCAGTAAAGTCTGAAAGAAAGATGTCGTTATTTACACCAGGGAGACGGTGGCAGCCACCCTTTCTACCCTTTAAAAAGGAACCCTTTGGAAAAAGGGCAATAAGAAAGATTGAGCGGGTATCGAAGGGTCCCCTTTTCGGTTGCAGGATGTGTGGAAACTGCTTGCTTCAGGAGACAGCTTTTATCTGTCCCATGGAGTGCCCCAAAGGGATGAGGAATGGTCCCTGCGGAGGATCAACTCCGGAGAATTGCTACGTGGATGAAACACGTCCGTGCATTTGGCACAAAATCTACAGCCGGGCACACAAAATGGGCAGGGACGAGATGTTGCTTGAAGTCCTCCCTCCGCTTGACTGGGACAAGGTGGGAACCGAGACCTGGGGAGATGTGGTGCGCTCTGCAAGGAAATACGGGACCAGGAAATTCATCAAAAGCAGGTTCTCGGGGGACAAGATCCTGAAAGCCAATGCATGGGAGTCTGTCTTTAAACCTGTGCGCCAGCCTGACTGGTGGAATGGAGATTCCCTCTACCATCCACCCGCATACGAAGAACCCTTTTCCAATCTGGAGAGAGAACTTAAATCGGGAAAATTTGTGATTACAGCAGAGGTCTCACCTCCATTGAGCACATCCACAGGAAAGCTGAAAAGAGATATAGAAATGATGAAAGACCTTGTGGCAGCAGTGAATTTCACTGACAGCGCCTCGGCCAGTCCACGCATGTCGAGTATGGCCTGCAGCAAGGTAGCAGCTGAACTGGGTGTTGATCCGGTACTCCAGATCGCTGCCAGGGATAAGACCCGAAGCGGACTCCAGTCCGACATCGTCGGAGCAAACGTCATGGGGGTCCATAATGTGCTTTGCATCTCAGGCGATAATGCCCGTATCGGACCCACTCCCACCAGCAATACCAACATCCTGGATATGGATGCTGTCCAGATGCTCTGGATCCTTAGGCGAATGCGGGATGAAGGAATCTACCTGGATGGCAGGAAGATGAAATCACCTCCCAAACTGTTTTTAGGAGCGGCCGCCTCCCCCTTTGCCTCCGAGCCCCGCTTCCAGGCGCTCAGGGAGGAGAAGAAGATCAATGCCGGCGCACAGTTCTTCCAGACCAACCTGATCTATGATCCCGACGGACTGGACCTGTGGCTTGAGGAGCTGGATAAGCGGAACATCCTTGATAAGGTCTATATCCTGGCAGGTGTCACCCCCATCCGGAGCAAGCGGATGGCGCAATACCTTCATCACAACATCCCCGGAGTCAGGGTCCCCCAAACAATACTGGACCGTTTTGAAGCAACCAGGGAGGATGATTATGAAGAGCTGGGAGTGGAGATTGCACTGGAAGTCATAGAGAAGATCAAGGGTAAGAAAGGCATCAACGGCCTCCACCTCATGTCGGTGGGATGGGAAGCCATTGTGCCCAGGATTATCGAACAGGCAGGATTGAAACTTCCAATTCAGCACTATGCAGGAAATAAATGAGATTAAAAAGAGTCATTGCATCCTTGCTTCCCGGGATTTTCCTCATTGGCTATAATATCGGCACGGGCAGCATAACCTCCATGTCTAAATCGGGTGCAAATTTCGGGTTGGACCTGTTGTGGGCCGTATTGCTCAGCTGCCTGATCACCTATTACCTCATTAACCTGTTCAGCAGGTACACCATGGTTACAGGTGAAACTGTAATTCAGGGCATGAAAAGACACATATCCCCCGCCCTGGTTATCATCCTGATCACAGCCCTGTCAATGATCATTCTTGCGGCACTGATGGGTATTATCGGAATCATTGCCGATGTATTGAGTGTATGGACGGAAACACAATTCAATGCTGAAATTTCCCCTAAAATCTGGGCAGTCATTCTGGCTTCACTGATCTATGTGGTGGTTTACTTTGGCAATTATGCCTCCTTTGAAAAAATCCTGGCCATCCTGGTTTCTATCATGGGAATGGCCTTCGTGATCACCATGTTTATTGACTTTCCCTCTTTGGGGGAGATTGCGGGGGGACTGGTTCCTAAACTGCCCGAGGAGACCGTGGGAAGTGACAACAGCGCATATGTGATTGTAGCCGGAATGGTGGGTACCACGGTGTCTGTTTTTGCATTTATCATCCGGTCCCAGATCGTCAAAGATACCGGGTGGAAAATGGCCGACAACCGCATCCAGCGGCGGGATGCACTGGTAAGCGCTTCGTTGATGTTCATCCTGAGCGCTGCGGTTCTGATCACAGCTACCACCACGTTGTTTTCCAATGGGCTGAAAATGAATTCCGTTTCCGAAATGGTTCCCCTTTTGAAACCACTGGCCGGTGACGCTGCCCTGGGAATCTTCGTACTAGGGATCATTGCAGCGGGCCTCTCCTCACACCTTCCAAATCTGCTGGTCATTCCCTGGCTGATAATTGATTATAAAGGATCGGAAAGAGAGACAAGAACGCCCCTTTTCAGGTGGATTTTACTGGTATTGAGCATTGTAAGCGTGATCGGAGTATTGCTTGGGTTCAAACCCATATTTGTACTCCTGGTTTCACAGGCCTGCATAGCCATCGTACTTCCCCTGACCCTGGCAGGAGTTTTTTACCTGACCAGCAGGAAATCCCTGATGAACCATTATAAAAGTTCAGGATTTGAAGTAGTGCTGAACACGGCAATTCTGGGATTGTCCTTATATTTAAGTTTTCTTGCCATTGGTGGCCTATGGCAGGACTTTTTCGCATCCTGAAAGGAAAAGTAAAAGATGAATGCAGTGAAATTGAATCCCCAGTCAAATATTGCCAAAATTCTTCAAAATCAGAACCCTGAAAGTATTGTATATGCGCCCAATTACTGGCAGTGGTTTGCCCACCATAAGAACCATATGCTACTACCCGATGAGATCAAACACTGCGAGAGCCAGCTTGACCTGATCAAATACCTGGGCCTGGATGTTTTCAGCCGGAATATATATAGCCGTCAGGACGAATACTGGTTTGGTGGCATATGCGATGAATATCTCGAGGAAGGGGAAATAAGCTCTGATGTTTCCTTTAATGAGAAGGATAAGATCACCACAAAAAAATACCTCTTGAAAAACGGGGAACTCACCGAACAACTCCAATATGTTTTTAATGAATCCACTGTGGTTCAAAAGAAGTTTCTGATTACTGATTATTCCAGCCAGTCTGCACTGATGGAAGAATTGGTCCGGACAAGGCGCTGGAGATTTAAGGGGGAGCAATTTGAACAGGCGCAAAACATGGCAGGCAACCAGGGAGTAGCAATCGTGGGTGACTTTTACAGCCCGCTAAAAATGCTTCATTTAATGCTTGGCCCCATCCAGACGGTATATTTTGTAATGGAACAGCCTCAATTCGCAAAAGAGCTGCTTGCAATGCACGAAGAGAATCAATTAGACCTTGTCAGGCAGGCGATGGCCCATGATGTGAAAGCTATCATGGCCATGGATAACCTGGATACCATGTTCCATCCTCCCGATTATGTGGAGGAATACTCTGCATCATTCTACGAAAATGCAAGTAAGATATGCAACAATAACGGGGCCCGGTTCTTCATACACGCCTGTGGCAACCAGAAAGAGAACCTGAAACTCATTTCATCACTGAATGTGGGAGGACTGGAAGGAGTTGCTTACCCCCCCATGGGAAATGTGGAGCTGGTTGAAGCCCTGGAAATGACATCCGACAGATTCATCATTACGGGTGGAATCAGTGCCATTGAAACTACGCAACTGCTAACTGCAAGAGAGGTGAGTGCATACGTGAAGAAGTTGTTTACTGCAATTGCGCCATTTAAGAACAGATTCATTTTCTCAGCCAGTTGTAATACATCGGTGGACACACCCTGGGATACTATTAAATATTTCCGGGATGCCTGGTTGGAGTATAAAGATCTCTAAGCGTTTCGGATCCCTTTCCCTGATAATACTGAGCCCCGGGCTAATTACAATTATTACACATATCTTCATAATATGGAAAAAAGAGATGTGATCAGAATGGTACTGGATGGAAAAAAACCTCCCTACGTTCCATGGTCATTTAAATTCACTGAAGAGCCATTGAAATTGCTCCAGGAACACTTCAGGGAATCCGATCTGGATCTTCCCCTGGACAATCACATCCTGAACCTTGGCAGTGATATCGGCTTTTTTAATGAGATAGAAAAAGATATGTTCCAGGATGTGTTCAAGGTGGTTTGGGATCGCACCATTGATAAGGACATCGGGAATCCGAGGGAAATTATTCTCAGCGAACCATCCATGGAGAGGTATGAATTCCCCAACCCGCTGGATCCGCGTTTCTTCGCAAATATTGAAGCGGAGATTGAAAAAAAGCCGGACCTTTTCAGGGTATTTCAGATCGGATTCAGTCTGTACGAAAGGGCATGGAGCCTTAGGGGTACAGAAAACCTGCTCATGGATTTCCTGGTCAATCCGGATTTTGTAAAGGAACTTTTTGCCAGGATTACCGACTACAACATTGCACAGATTAGACAGGCCCTTAGATACGATATCGATGCAGTCTACTTCGGAGATGACTGGGGACAGCAATCGGGACTGATTATGGGATATGAGATGTGGAAGGAGTTCATATACCCCGAATTGAAACGGATGTACCAAACTGTTAAGGATTCAGGAAAATATGTAATGATCCACTCCTGTGGCGATGTGGATGAGCTGTTTCCCGACCTGATTGAAGCGGGACTGGACTGCTTTAATCCCTTTCAGCCCGAGGTGATGGATGTGGCCGGTATCATATCGGAATACAGGGGGATACTCGCTTTTCACGGTGGGCTCTCCATGCAGAAAACCCTCCCCTTCGGAACAGTGGAAGAGGTCAGGAAGGAGTCGGAATGGCTCCTGGAACTGGGCCGGGAAGGAGGCTATATTTTCTCTCCCTCCCACTCTGTGGAAAGCGACACTACCATGGAGAATATCCTCCAGTTTATCGAAACCGCCAGAGGACAGATCTATTAGAGATCTGTTGGTTCATATCTTTGCTACCAGAATACAGAATATAAAGCGGCCAGTATTCCCAGGATAAGAATAGCCGAACCGTTGAATATGGGTCCGGTCTTAAAGAGTCCCTTCTCAATTTCAATGCCCTTGCCGTGATCTCCCTTTTTCCGGTTCTCCAGCAGGGAATACCCCACAAGTATGGCGCTCAGAATAAGGAAGGAGTACCCCACCCGGTTCATAAACGGCATATCAGGAATCAGAAGATCAAAGAGCAAGGATAGCGGAATAGTCAGGATGGCCACCAGCAGCGCAGCATTGGAAGTGGCTTTTTTCCAGAATAGTCCGGCCAGGAAAATGGCCACCAGTCCGGGCGTGACATAGCCTGTAAAATCCTGTATAAACTGGAAAGCCTGGTCCAGGCTCCTTAGCAAGGGTGCTATGGTGACGGCGATGGTCAGAACCACCAGACTGGTGATCCTGCCGGTTCGGACAAGGGTCTTCTCCGATGCCTTCTTATTAATTAAAGGCTTGAAGAGGTCCATGGTGAAAATGGTGGAAGAACTATTGGTCATAGAGCTCAGGGATGAGACAATTGCAGCGATCAGGGCGGCAAAAACCAGCCCCTTAAAACCAGGTCCCACAAAATTACTGAGTAGCCAGGGATAGGCATCGTCGGGTTTGGCTATATCGGCATGCAACACATAGGCTGCAATACCCGGCACCACCACCAGGATGGGGAGCATCAACTTCAGGAACCCGGCAAACACAACTCCCCGCTGAGCTTCCTTCAGGCTTTTTGCAGCCAGTGCCCGCTGAATGATGTACTGGTTGCAACCAAAATAGTAGAGGTTAGCCATCCATATCCCGCCCAGCAGAATTCCGATTCCCGGCAGATAGGTATGCATCGGGTGGTCCTTTGCCAGGACCATATCAAACTTATCGGGTGCCTGCTTCAGCATATTGCCAAATCCGGCAATAACTCCCTCGCCATTCCCAATCTCAGACAGAACAAGAAAGGTTGTAATAAGTCCGCCAATCACCAGGAATGTCACCTGCATCACATCGGTCCACGCCACAGCTTTCAGTCCCCCGTAAACCGAGTAAATGGCCGAAAACAGAGCCAGCCCGATCACTGCGGGAAGAAGCTCCACACTCAGCACATTGACCAGGACAAGGGCACCCAGGTAGAGGACCGAGGTGAGGTTGATAAAAACATAGACCAGGAGCCAGAAAACGGCAAGACTGGTTCTCACCCTGTGGTCATACCGAATCTCCAGGAACTGGGGCATGGTATAGATCTTCGTCTTCAGAAAGATGGGAAGAAAATACTTGGCTACTATCAAAAGACCAATTGCCCCGATCCACTCATAGGTTGCAATCCCAAGGCCAATGGCATATCCTGAACCGGACATTCCGATAAATTGCTCGGCTGAGATGTTTGAAGCAATCAGAGAGGCTCCCACCGCCCACCAGGGCAGTGAACGGCTGGCCAGGAAATAGTCGGACGAGGTCTCTTCCACCCCCTTCTTTTTCCTTGAAACAAACAATCCCAGGCCAACAACCAGCAGACAATAACCAATAAATACAACGAAATCAATTCCCGAGAGATCCATAAAATGAGGGAATTACTTCACTATAAACAATGTCAGCAAAAAGAAGGACAAAGTGCGTAACATCCTTAGAAGTTTTAGTTTTAATTAAGTTTTCAAATATAGCAATTTGTGTGAAAGAAATTTGTGTAAAAGAAAAAGGGGGCACATGCCCCCTTCTGTTATTTGAATGGATGCAAGCTATGCATCAATGTTTGCATACTTCGCATGCTTCTCGATGAAATCCCTGCGTGGGGGGACCTCATCACCCATCAGCATGGAGAAGATCCGGTCGGCTTCTGCTGCGCTGTCGATGCTGACCTGCCTCAGCGTCCGATTCTCAGGATTCATTGTGGTGTCCCATAACTGCTCGGCATTCATCTCACCAAGACCCTTGTAACGCTGCAAATGGATGCCTGATTCTTTTCCGCCTCCAACCTCTTCAATAAAGGCCTCACGCTCCTCTTCGCTCCAGCAATATCTCTCATTCTTTCCCTTCCTGACCAGGTAGAGCGGAGGAGTGGCGATGTAGAGGTAACCATTCATGATCAGATCGTTCATATACCTGAAGAAGAAGGTCATAATCAGTGTCGCAATGTGTGATCCGTCCACATCCGCATCCGTCATGATGATAATCTTGTGATAACGGAGCCCATCCAGGTTCAGCGCCTTGCTGTCCTCATCGGTCCCCATCTTCACACCCAGGGCGGTAAATATATTTTTGATCTCCTCATTCTCATAGATCTTATGCACCATGGCTTTCTCAACATTCAGGATCTTACCCCTGAGCGGCATGATTGCCTGGAAGGCCCTGTCCCTGCCCTGTTTGGCAGTTCCTCCTGCAGAGTCTCCCTCCACCAGGTAGATCTCTGTAAGTGCAGGATCCTTTTCAGAACAGTCGGCCAGTTTACCCGGCAGCCCGGCTCCTGAAAGCACATTCTTGCGTTGAACAAGTTCCCTTGCCTTACGAGCAGCGTGACGTGCCTGTGCAGCAAGGATCACTTTTGAAACGATCTGCCTTGCATCCTTTGGATGCTCTTCCAGATAGTACGCCAGTGAAGAACTAACTGCCTGATCAACAACACCCATTATATCTGAATTCCCCAGCTTGGTCTTGGTCTGACCTTCAAACTGCGGTTCAGCAACTTTGATTGAAATGATCGCTGTAAGACCTTCCCGGAAGTCATCCCCACTGATGTCGAATTTCAGTTTTGCAAGCATACCTGATTTATCAGCATAGCTCTTCAGGGTCCTTGTGAGGCCCCTGCGGAATCCTGAAAGGTGGGTACCGCCTTCAATAGTATTGATGTTGTTCACATAGGAGTGGACATTTTCCGAAAAAGAGGTGTTGTACTGGAGGGCAATCTCCACAGGCACTCCACTTTTTTCAGTTTCGATGTGTACAATATCCTCGATCAGCTTTTCCCTGGTTCCATCAAGGAAAGCAACAAACTCCTTGAGCCCTTCCTCTGAATGGAAACTATCGTGGCGATATCCATTGCCATTGCCATTGCCATTGCCATTGTCATTGTCATTGTCTTCGACATTTCCATTTCCATTTCCATTCTCCTCTTTCTCCCTCAGGTCTTTGATATTGAGCTTTATCCCCTTGTTCAGGAAGGCAAGTTCCCTCAAACGAGAAGCGAGAATTTCATACTTGTATTCGGTAACGGTGAAGATGGTTGTGTCAGGCTTAAATGTAACGATGGTCCCTGTTTTATCTGTGGTTCCCACCTCTTTCACATCTCCGTCGGGAATACCGCACTGGTAAGTTTGCACGTAGACTTTTCCATCCCTGTGCACCTCAGCCTTCAGCGTCTCTGAAAGTCCGTTAACACAGGAAACACCCACACCGTGCAATCCGCCGGAGACCTTGTAGGATTCCTTATCAAATTTCCCACCAGCATGGAGCACGGTCATCACCACCTCAAGGGCCGATTTACCCTCCTTCTCGTGCATGTCGATTGGAATACCCCTTCCGTCATCCACAACTGTAACTGAGTTATCTTCGTTAATGGTTACATCAATGGTACTGCAATGTCCGACAAGTGCCTCATCAATAGAGTTATCCACCACTTCGTAAACCAGGTGATGAAGGCCCTTTTCACTCACATCCCCAATGTACATGGCAGGACGCTTCCTTACAGCTTCCAGTCCCTCAAGAACCTGGATACTATCTGCTGAATAATTCTTCTGATTCATCTCTTCACTCATGGTATTCTGTTTAATCTTTAATACAAATCTGCGTTAATAAATAGATCATCAAAGCCCTCAAAAAGCCTTCAAATTCCTCTTTCTCTTAGCTTGTGATTTTGTTTTCGTAGATAAAACCGTCTGAGTCCACCTCCCCCTCCAAATTTTCTTCGCACGTTGAAATTTCTAAGTACCTCTCCGTCAGTTTCTTATATATCAATCCTCACCTCCTCAATGGTTCTGCTAAAAATAGTAAAAAATATCGATTTTCAACACTTCTGAAGGCCCTGAGAGACAGCTAAGTTATTAACAGAAATAGCATGGGAAAAAGAGACTAATTTTTGGTCCCGTAATCAAGTTTATGACGCACCTCCCTGACAACCTGTTTCGACATCCTGGTGCCATGCTTCTCCAGGAAAACTTCCACCGCCTCCCGGTCACTTTTGGAAAGTTCACGCAAGGCCCAGGAAAGCGCCTTCCAGATCATCGGGTTCCTTTCATCCACCACCCTTTCACAGACCGACAGGGTACGGGGTGTATCGCCTCTCCCTCCCCTCGATTTCAGATTCAGCGCAACGGTCGATACCACAGCCACTCTCCGGTCCCAAAAATTGCCCGATTTGAGGTGCTTTTCAATGTGATGGTCCTTCACTACCCCCCGGCCCCACAAAACGCCATAAATGCCCACTGTAAAGTGATCCACAGATGCCCAGTTGTCCAGGTTCCTCCACAAAGCAGTCAAATCCTCATAAGTAAGCACGTTCAGCAGCTTCTTATCCCGTCCGATCATCTCATAGGCCACCACCTGGCATTCGAAAATATCCTGTTTCACCAATGCTTTACACAGCTCTATCCACTCCTGCTCAATCCACCCGGCATTACGCTCCCTGAGCGCTTTTATCACGGCCTTCATATCCGGATTGGTCACCCCAATCACTCTTTGGGAGGTGGGAAAATTACGCGCGGACATCTCCAGCCTCCTTGTGGTGCTCAGCTCCTCCAGCGCTTCAATGATCTCCCTGACAATAATCTGTTTATCCATGATGAAAAATTCAGAAATTAAAAGTCTTCTTTAAAAAAGTGCTCCAGCTCCTTAACAAACTTTTCCAGGCTGGGCATTCGTTCGGTAAGTCCATGGGTGAAGTACTGGAAATCAAGCTTACTTACCACGGCGTTCAGTTTGTAACGTTTCTTTGTATAATCATGTCCTGCCAGCTGGTATACAGCCTTCAGATCATCGGCAGGATGTTCCCTTGCCTCCATTCTCCCGGTTCTTGGGTTGAATCCCAGGTGCTTCTCCACAAACTCCGGAGTAAGCTTCCTTGAAACCCTCTTCAGGTGGTGGAACTCCCCCAGGAACCAGGCCTCTGTCTCCATAATGGCCAGATGGATATGTGTCCGGGCCCGCTTTTGCGGAAGCTGGTGATTGAGCCCCCTCTGCAGTTTACCCACATCCTTGCGTTCAAAATTGGGGAAGACATCCCTGAGCCCAAGGATCATATGGTATCCGCTCGAAACCAGCTTACGCCTGCGGGCCAGCATATAACTCTTCACATTGGTCTCCCCCCCGCAATCATAAATCAGCACATAATAGTCGGTCATGTTGTTCACATGGGCAGCCTTCATCACCGTGAAGGACATTTTCACATTGTGACCTCCTGTGATCTTCACAGACTGAATGGCAATCTTATTCCTGCCAAGGACAGCATCAAGCATTTGTCTCACAAGAATCTGCTCGGTCAGCCCCTCAACAAATATGGCCAGCTTCTTCATTCGCCGGACTCCTCCTCCATCTCCTCATCAGGATCAGCCTCGGTAAAACCCGACTTGAAAAACTCACTGGCATAGAAATCAAAATTATTCAGCCCGGTAAACTTAAACTCCTCGAAAATCTCCTTGGAATTTTCATAGTTAAAGAGGCTGATTTTATTCCCTTCACGCATGATCACCGCCCAGTGCTCAATATCAACCGCATTCATGATAAACTGGTCATTGGTGGACATAATCAACTGGATCCTGGCGGCACCCGCCTTTCGGTTCAGGAGTGC
>JAAEOI010000035.1 GCA_024244665.1 Bacteroidota bacterium
ATGCAGCCGTATAGGTGTTGAAGCTCATAAAACCTTTATGAAAGCCACAGGTGTTAACGTGACAGAGAAATCTCTTGCCAATCTGTTTGAATTTACCTGTAAAGAAAAGGGCGCCAATGGGCTGTCATACAATACAATCATCATGTCAGACCTGAATCATGCGTATGGACACTACCACCGTTATGACAGGACGCTTCAGGAGGGTGACTTTATCATCCTGGATGCCGGACCGGATTACAAATACTATGATGCCGATATCTCTACCACCTTTCCCGCTAATGGCAAATTCTCAGCCCTTCAAAAGGAGAGTTACGAACTGGCCCTTCTTGTTAGTCAAACATGCATAAAAAACTACAAACCTGGCATCACACTGGCAGATGTGGGGGAAAAGGTAAAAGAAGTTTTGGTGGAAAACGGATATGATCCATCAGAAAGAAGATTTCAGAGATGGTTGAAATATGGTGGCTACAACCACTCCATTGGCATGGCTGTTCATGACGGCATGGGCACTTTTGCAGGCACGGATGAGGTTTTACAAGCGGGGTTTGTATTTGCCTGTGACATCATGACCTGGGCCGACTCAGTGACCAGTGTACGAATTGAAGACGTTATGCTCATTACCGAAGACGGCTGCGAAGTTTTGTCTGCGGGACTTCCTCGAACCATAAAAGATATTGAAGATTGGATGAAGAAATAGATGAACTCGTATACAAACAGTTGGATTATATCAATTACTCAAATAATCGAAACAAATGAAATTTCAATACTTCCTGTTTGCGATGCTGCTGATCGCTCAAAGTGCATTCTCCCAGACTTCAGGTCAAGCCATAAATAAGCCCGTACCTGAACGAAGCAGGGAGTATGATGCCCTTCACTATAAGATTGAACTGGCAGTAGACCCTGCAGAAAAAACCCTGGAGGGTCAGAATACCATTAGCATCACACCCCTTGGTGACAATTTTACCCGGATTGTTTTGGATGCAGTATCCCTGATTGCCACCGATGTGCTTGACATCAAGGGGTTTCCCTTGTCTTTTACTCAGACGGAAGAGGAATTATTCATTCAACTAGGTCGCGATTACAGCTATCGTGACACAATCATATTCACAGTAAAATATCATCTCTCAGAGCCTGTATCGGGCCTGCGTTTTATCGAGGCTTCCGGAGACAGACCCCTGCAGGTATCCTCAAACTGTTTTCCAAACAAAGCAAGAGAGTGGATCCCCTGCTATGACGCTACAAACGACAAGGTAACACAGGATATGATCATTACCACCAGCAGTAAGTTCAAGGTACTCTCCAATGGCAGCTTAATAAATACCACCGTTCATTCCAACGGAACGAGCACCTGGCACTGGAATCAGAAACGCCCTCATGCAACCTACCTGATCAACTTGAGCATTGCCGATTACCTGGTTGTGGAGGATAGCCTGGATAATCTGCCCGTTAACTATTGGGTTTACCATTCCATGGCCGATGATGTGGAAAGAGTTTTCGGGAAGACCCCTTACATGATTGATTTTTATAACCGGGTTTATGACTATCCTTATCCATGGGAGAAATATGATCAGGTTATTTCAGGATATATGGGCGGGGGTGCGGAAGCTACCTCTGCAACGCTCCTGGGTGAAGGGATTGTTACCGACGAATTCACTGAACAGGATTATTACCGGGAGTATGTGATTGCCCATGAAATCGCACACCAGTGGTGGGGTGACCTGATTACCTGCCGCAGTTGGGAGCACACCTGGCTTAACGAGAGTTTCGGGACCTATTCAGACCACCTCTATACAAGATACGATAAAGGTGCCGATGAGGGTGCTTATGACCTACTGGTGAAGAAAAACGCCTATCTGGATGAAGCGCATACCAGGTTTATGAGACCAATCGTCTATACGACCTATGAACAGC
Source organism: Bacteroidota bacterium (assembly GCA_024244665.1). The sequence goes on from JAAEOI010000035.1 coordinate 1,912, forward strand.
CTGGAGATAATTTCAACAAGCATACTTACCAGAAAGGAGCATGCACGTTGCATCTTCTACGCTCGATTTTAGGAGATGATTCCTTTTTCAGAATAATCAGCACCTTCCTGCACAGGCATGAGTTTGAATCGGTCACCACCTACGATTTCATGAAATGCCTGAAAGATGTGACCGGGAAAAATATGGATTGGTTTTTTGAGCAACATTTCTTCAAACCCGGACATCCGGTTCTGAATATCAGTAAGGAGTGGGATGAAGCATCCGGTATCCTTAGCATCACTATTCAACAGGAACAGGACAAATGGGAAAACGTGCCTATATATAAGCTACCTGTCAATATTGGAATTTACACAGACCAGGGGAAAACCGTTCAGAAATACTGGTTAAAGGAGAAAGATGAGATTATAAAAATCCCTCTTAATCAGGAGCCGCTGATGGTCAGGTTTGATGAAGGAAACTATTTATTGAAGGAATGGAGCTATAAAAAGAGCATGGAAGAGCTTCTGTTTCAAATTGATAATGACGATATGACGGGTCGCCTGTGGGCTGTTGATCAGTTGTCCGAATTTGCATCAAATCCACTGGCCATTGACACCTGGAAAAAGAGCGCTGCAGATGATGTTTTCTGGGCTGTCAGAGCGGCTGCAATTGAAAAGATAGGGGAGTTTTCGCCGACTGAGAATATGGACCTCATTAGAAAGGCAACAGGAGATGAAAGTTCCAGGGTAAGAACTGCAGCCATAAGCTCCCTGGGAGCTTTGAATGATCCATCCCTGAAGGATTTCTACAAGCAAACTTTTAAAACGGACAACAGCTATGCTGTGCAATCAGCAGCATTGATTGCCATTGGAAAATGTGGGACTAAATCAGATATCTCCTACTTAAAAGAGGCCGGGAAGAAGCCATCATACCGGGATGTCGTGAGCAATGCGGCACAAAAAGCAATGGCATTAATAGTTGAACCAGATCGAAGATGAGTTCAAACCAGGGCAGTACTATATAAGCATGTGTTACTTATACTTAAATCTTCATCCTGATGAAAAAGAATTATACAGCACTCTTTGTCTTACTGATTGCAAGCAGCATAACTGCCCTGGGACAAACCCGAACGCAGGAAAAGCAGCTGCTTAATCTTCTTTCTCATCCTGAGCATGCCCAGGGCGAAATGGCCGGTATGGTTAACCCAACATCGGCAATGCTCCAGTCACGGCTGACCCTCACCAACTGGCAATTTGATAATGATTATATCGGATGCCAGGGCTGGGGCCGCTTCATGGTTTATACAAAGGATGTAAATAAGGCCCTGTATACCGAATGGAAGGAAGCGATACCTGAAAATGACTACATCATTAAAATAATGATAAAAGATCTTGAGCCAAATACCCGGTATTTTTACAGGTTACAATATGGGCGGGATAAGTCAAACTACAGAACAGGTCAGCTTTGTGAATTTAAAACCCATGCCGGAGCGGAAATATCAGCCGGAACCAGCTTCGCGGTCACCACGGGAATGAATTATGATAAATTCTATAATCAACCCCAGAGGCGGTTCCGCGGGGTTGAAAAGGAACTGGGTTATCCGGCTGCAGAATCGGTGACCAGGTTGCTACCCGATTTTTTCGTGGGAACAGGCGATAATGTCTACTATGATTCAAACTATATGCCCATGGGACAGGGTGTGGACATCAAAACCATGCGCAACTATTTTCACCTCCAGTTTGGTCAACCCAGAATGGTAGAAATGTTTTCTAAGATGTCATCCTACTGGGAAAAAGATGATCACGATTACAGATTTAATGATGCGGATTCAACGGGAGAAAGACCTCCTTCGCATCAACTTGGGATTAATATCCATAAGGAGCAATTGCCGGTGAGTAACCCGGCAGATGAAAATGCCCTTACCTACGGAACTTACAGGGTATCAAAGGAGGCCCAGATTTGGATCCTGGAGGGACGTGATTACAGGAGCCCGAACAAGAATGCTGACGGACCGGAAAAAACCATCTGGGGTGAGACCCAGAAAATGTGGCTGAAAAACACGATTCTTGAAAGTGATGCTACCTTTAGATTCATCATATCCCCCACTCCGATGATCGGGCCGGATGATGCATACAAATCCGATAATCATGTAAATCAGAAAGGATTCAGGCATGAGAGGGATGAATTCTTTCAATGGATGTCTAAAAATAACATTCCGGTAAACAGCCTGGTATTCATTACCGGGGACAGGCACTGGCAGTACCACTCAATAGATGCCGAATATGGATATAACGAGTTTTCCACCGGCCCCTTTGTGGATGCAAATTCCAGATTAGGCCGTAATCCGGGAGACCCGAAAAGTACAGACCCGGAAGCAAATCTGGTGATACAGCCCTATACTTCAACTACACCCTCAGGTGGTTTCTTATATGTTAAAGTTGAACCCGGGAGAAGCCCCTGGAAAACAAGCCGGGCCATATTTGAGATGAGGGATGAGAAAGGAGTAATTCTATACTCTACCTATATTGACGCTACTGTTTCGCAGGAGAAATAAATCTGTTAGGTGTTTTCCATCTCGAAATAGATAATAAATATCTCCAACATCTTTCAGCCAGGATTGATGTAGAGCAGGCGCAGGGTGGGAAAGATCATAGGGATCATAAAAAAAATGGAGAGGATCAAACTGAGATCCTCTCCATTTTCTTATGCTAATAATTGATGTTTTGATACCTGCACACCGCTTGTGCAGAGATCAGACTTTTCCAGGTATTTTAGTTTACACCAGTCCTTTTATCCCACCAGAGTTGTCCTCCCCAGAGGTAATCTCCAGCCAATTGTGCTTCAAAATACGGTGCGGAATTCTCAGAGTTCATAAGTTCCTCATCTGATGGATATGGGAGACGCCATGGCTGGCTGTTATGACCATCATAGTATGAACCTCTTGCTATTTCAAATTTCGGAACATCCGTTCTACGCAGTTCAGCCCAGGGCTCATTTTCCATAAAACACATGGCAATCCACTTTTGGGTCCGGATCTTCTCCAGATTTTCCTCTGGTGTGCCACCCCATGCTGTAGTAGGGTTAGAAAGATATGTTGTAATATCAGCATCATCAATTTGAGAAGCTCCATAAAAAGGAGCATTTTCATCGCTTTGAACCATTATTGACATTTCCTTCATGGATGAATAGATTCCATCTTCATAAGCCTGTTGCGCAGCAGCATCGCCACCGGCAGCTAATCCACGCTGGTATATTTCTGCTCTTACAAGACAAACCTCAGAGTGCCTTAAGTGAATATTTGGCCCGGTTGTGTTATCCACAACATAATAGTTCTCGTTGAAATAGGACATTTTCGGAATATCATCAGAAAATTCAGGCTGACGTCCAATTTCTGTAGTCCCCCTGTATTCGCCATCATCTCCTGGAACACAAATTCGTTCAAGACGTGGATCATCGTATGCTTTTAGCATATCAATAAGATAATATGTTGGACCACTGTGCCAAAGCAGGTTATTCCAATACCAATAGCCAATTCCATAGTTGGTACCTTGTCCCCCATAAGTGATCTCTGCCGCATCCTCCCAACTTTCAGTGATGGGGTAATCAGTAGGATTACCCAGAACCTCTGAAATAATTGCCGTTGCTCCAGCTTCATCCACATCTGAGATACGTATTGCTACACGTAATCTTAAGGAATTGCAAAGTTTTTGCCATTTATATACATCTCCACTATATAATGGATCCACTGAACCAATGTCGTCAGTGTGTCCTGCTCTAAAATAATCTGCGGCTGTTTTCAGGTCACTGATTATTTCATTATAAATCGACACCTGAGTATCATAAGCAGGTCTTAATACATCTTCTCCTGCCTTACATGATTCTGAATAAGGCATATCACCCCATCTGTCTGTAGCAATCTGCGTAATTTCGGCTCTGCAAGTAAGAGCTGCCGCCACCATATTGAAACTTTCTGCTTCTGTTGCTTTGGCAATGATGTCGTTAAAATCAACCAGGTTGGTATAATAACCGCCCCAACCAGCGCTTGTCATATTCCCATAGGTATTGGAAACATCAGGATCATAGGCATTGCCCCACCTTCCACCTACATACCGGGTGTTAATGGTAATCTTACCATCGCTGATTACCATAAAACTACCATCGAAACTTATCATGGTTCCAGCCAGGTGGTTTGCAAGAGGAACTGCCACCGGCAGGTTCGAGATC
>JAAEOI010000036.1 GCA_024244665.1 Bacteroidota bacterium
CTACAGTCAGATCTTTTGTCATATCGAAAGGAGTCCCCTCATAGTAGTCGGAAAAGACCTTGCGCAGGTCAGAGAGGCTGACAGGATTATCAGGTTGGACAGAAAAGGGGTAGTTCTCCTCATTCGGATTGAGCTCCAGAGATGGGGCCAGCAGGTCAAAAACGCGCCACTCCCTGCGCCTTGCTGCCAGTGAGCTCCTGCTCTCCGGTGCATAGGCATAGCAGAATAGGAAAGGCTCATCCTCGGTCCACCAGCCATTATCCATGGCCACACTGTATACATTTACACTGGCCCTGAAGTTGGCCGGGTCACGGAGATCAATCTCCTTGATGGTACTGGCATTGGCATTTACTGCAATGTGTTTATCAGGTACCCGCTGGGCCACCCAGACAGCTCCCCTTTCACCCTTTCCGGGTCCGACAATCTCCAGGTGCCAAACCTCCTGTTTGTCAGCAATGGTAAGACATTCCCCATAGTCATTCCATCCATATTTAGCCAGCAATTCACCCGCCACATCAACGGCTTCACCGGCCGTTTTGGAGCGTTCAAGCATCAACTTGCACAGCCGCTGACAATCGATCAGTCCGCTGTCGGACTGTAACTCCTCCCTGCCGCCAAAGGTAGACTCACCTATACCCACCTGGTACTGGTTCATGGACGGATAGGCAGTATTCAGAAACTGGTATGTCTCCTTCACCTGTGGAATCCTTCCTATCGGATTATGTGCATAGGTGGGCATGGCAAAAGAGTCGCATGGCACCCGTTTGTACATGGTGACATACTCCCCCTTTTTGTGCTTTTGAAACGGGACTATATCCATCCAGGAGCGGGTCCGGTGGCTGTCGTCGGTATGTGAAGTGATTACCGAACCATCGGCTGTTGCCCCCTTCCCTGCTGTTATTGTGGTACAGCCATCAGCATAGCCCCCTTCCCAGTCGGGATGCTGGGACCATGCAAGCGTGGATACCGTCAGGAAAAGAAGGGAAAGATGTAAGGTCGTTTTCATGGATCAATCTTTTGTAATAAGGGAAGCGAAGATAATCATTTTGAAAATGCTTCAGATGTTAAAAGTGGTGTTAGAGGCAAGCGGATCCTCAACTCTCGCTGGCTTGAACAATATAAACGGACACAGAAACGGCGAGAAGGCTGTAAACTACTCGGGCCTGATCCCGGTTTTGCTGGAGGCCATCAAGGAGCAGCAGGGTCAGATCGAACTACTCGAGCAGCGCATTGCCGAACTGGAACAATAGTACATCGGATTGCGAATAGCAGATTTTCACAACGGTAATCTTTAAGAGGTTTTTCACACCGGAAACCCTCTTTTTTTTACTTTCTTTGCACTCTGAACTAAAGCCTGGGAAGTATTGTTGATTGCAAGACATATGGTACTGTTTGGAATGGTGCTGCTCACTCTCTCCTGTTACCGGGAGGAGATTGACCTGGAGAGTGAGGCAGTAGTATTTAACCTGAGTGTTTCCCCGAAAGTCCGCGACTTCATCCTTGAGAGCCGCGATACCAGTTATTCGGTTGAGGATCCCGGCATATCCCTTAGCTTTAACGATGAAATTGTAAAGCTCAGGGAGATACGAACCAGAGGGGAGAGTGCCCTGAGGTTTCAGCGAAAAAGTTTCTCGGTTTTCCTGGAGGAACCCATAGTTATCCCCGGTCGTGAAGGGAAGGATGCGAGGAGTTTCAGTCGCTTTAAGCTGGTGGCACTGACAATGGACTACACCTATATAGAAAACCGTATTGGATTTGGTATCCTTGAAGAGGTTGGCGTGATGCCCCTGTTCTACAGGTTCGTGGAGTTCAGGATAAACGAAGAGACCCAGGGAATCTACCTGCTGGTGGAGGATCCCGAAACCTATTTCGAGGATGTGGGTTCCGAATTTATACTTCGCAGGGGATATGATCACAGGATGGAGGATGCCGAATATGAATCTTCCGGCTATTTCACCAGGGAAGCCTATGAAACCAGGTTCAGGGAGATCTATTCCATTCTGCGGCAACACCAGGGTGAGGAACTCTATGAGCAGCTTTCTCACCGGTTAAACCTTGAGCAATATTTCCGGAAGATGGGTATCGATTTCCTCCTGCAAAACGGGGATTACACCGACGAGATCTATCTCTATGCCATGATCAGGGATGGTCAGATCCAATACCGGATAATTCCCTGGGACTATGATGACCTCTTCCAGCAAAAGCCCCATGAGGTAGGTGTCTCCTGGGGGACTGGTACCATTTACGGACGAAGGCGCTATGAAACCATAGAGGATATATATAATGAGATCGGGGATAAGATGATCTTTTCCATCGAAGATGACCTGGACTATACCATTGCCAGGGATTCCTTCCTCTATACCCGGTATGAAAAATCATTGCTTACGGTGGTCAGTGAATTGGAGGCTGCTGGATTCCAGTCGCTGTTTGGAAAGATCAAAAATGAACTTGCTCCGTTGTACAGCTTGAATGAGGTGGTTGCTCAGTCACAGTATGACAGGGATTCCACCAGCAGACAGCTTTGGGAAAACAATATGATAGAGAAGCAGTTGTTTCTGGAACAAAGGCTGGCTTTCATTAAAAACAATCTGAATACTCCCTGATATGCGGCTTCCCCACATCATGATGTTGTCGATCCTGGTCCTGCTCGCTTCATGCAAACTCGTTGAGAGCGATATCATCATTGACAAATTGCAGGACAAAAATGAGTATACGATGGGAATGGTGGTGGCCTGTGAGACATTTATGGGGGAGAAAGTCGAAAAAATTATCCTCAACAACAAAACGTACAACAGGCCTGAAACACTGGACCTGCGATCACCGGGCTACTACAGGATTGAGATTTATACCGGCAACCTGGAATCTGAGACCGGGGTGATCAGGATTGTAGTACTTGATCCGGTGAGGGGGGATGCAGAATGGGGACTTCCCGTATGGACCCCCGAAGGTGTTATTATTGAAACCTATGATGAGCAGGACCTCAGGCTGATATATCCGAAGATGGTCCCGGACCACCTCTCCTCTCCCCTGGTGCTTATTGTCGGTGGCGAGCTGACCCAATCGATTGTAAACCTTAAGGCAGAAATTGCAGGTAAGGAGTTTCTGATAAAACGTGGCGTGGGATCGGCCTGGGCTCCAACCCCCGGAGCCACCCCATCCATACTCAAAATCGATCATGTCAGCAGAACCCTGGGTGCCACTCCCATGCAGGCTGCTCCCCTTTCAATAAGCGGCAGTATTGATTCCAACCTGACCATTTCTGCCGATAGCTATATGGTCATTCCCGGTGATCTTTCCATACCCCAGGGTGTTACGCTGACCATTGAGAGTGGATCATTTATCACGCTGGACCAGGGGGTGAACATATATAATGAGGGAACTCTTCGGATCGTGGGAAGCAATGAATCACCGGTGACAATCACCTGCAGCGATGAAAGTCAGTTCTGGGGAGGCGTTATCGGGACCATAGCAGGGAATAGTGTGGAAGCTTCCCATACCCTTTTTTGCCGGAGCGGGCATCACACGGGCGGAGTTTATGATTACGGGCATGCCCACCGGCAGGCTCTCTTTTACAATGAATATGGCTCCGTTTCGCTGGATCACTGCTATATGATCGATCATGCGGGACAGGTTTTCTATCCCGTGTTCGCTGATCTTGAAATTTCTCACTGCCTGGTGCAGAGGGCAATTACCGGTGGACAGGCCAATTCAGCCGACGTGGTCATTGACCACTCGGTATTTACCGATTTTCCAGACGACAGGCGAATCTACCAGGATAAGGACAATGACTGCTTCTACCTGATGATGAGTGACGCAAGGATCAGCAACTCGGTTTTTATGTATGCACTGGATGACGGGTTGGACAGTGGTGGAAGTGGAGATGGTGAGGTGAGGGTGACAAATACCCGTTTCGAATCAATATTTCATGAAGGTGCCGCTCTATCCAGCGGCGACCAGATCAACAAAAATCACATCTTTTCCAACTGCAGTTTTACTGATTGCGGCCAGGGGCTCGAACTTGGATACAGCAGTCCGAACCACCTGGTAACAGTTGATTCATGCAGTTTTACAAAGAATGGTGTGGGCATCAGGTATGGAGACAATTACTCATCGGTCCACGAGGGGCATATAAGGATTTCCAACTCTCAGAGCCTGGATAACACTGTCCGTGATGTATGGAATATGCTCAGGGAAGAGTGGAGCGCCGATACCTCCGCAATGGAATTCAACAATGTCTGGGTGAGCCGGGCAGACCCAGTATACCCTCAATTGAAAATAGATGAATAGTACCCGACAGCAATTCAACATAATTCCTGCATTCCGACTGCTTCTCCTGCTTTTCCTGTTTTGCCCAGGTTTCAGGGCTGCAGCACAGGAGTACAAAGTGGTTCAGGACCTGCACCTCTGGTCTGGCATCAAAGTCGAAAAGAGATTTAACAGTGACTGGTCCCTCTTCCTGGCAGAAGAGATCCGCCTCAAACACGATATTTCAGAGATTAACAACCACCTCACTGAAACCGGTCTCCGCTACAGGATCAATAAAAATTTTGCCCTTGAGGGACAGTACAGGATTACATGGGACAAAAAGAAAGACGAAAGTTATGAGACCCTGACCCGCTACGCATTTGACCTAAGGTACAGAGGTAAGCTGGATTGTATTACCCTCTACTACAGGCTGAGGTATCAGAAGGAGGTGGAAGGGTGGAACCTGCTTGATCCTTCAATCCCCTACGAGAAGTATCTCAGAAACCGCATTACCTTTAGGTATAACAGGTTCAATAAGATCAAGCCCTACGTTTCGGCTGAAGTATTCCAGCTTTTTAAGCCGAAAAACAATGCCAGGCATGAATATATGCGTGTAATTGGCGGAGTCAAATATATTCACCCCAGGGCCGGGGAGATCAACCTTGCATATGGTTTTAACCGTGAAATAGATGCGCTTCAGCCAGCCATGATCTATCTTCTTAAGCTCAGTTACACCTACTCCTTTTAATGAAGCTGAGCCAACCTATATTAACAATCACGATATTCGCCTTAATGCTACTTACAGGGGCTTGTTACAAGGAGATCATCCTCCCCGAAGAAACAGAGGCGAAACCATATGAGGTAATTTCTTTTGACGGTGTAAGTGCATTTGTGGACACTACTGACCGTTTTATGCTCTATACCATCGGGGATGAGAGTATGTCATCATTTTCCCCACTGGTGGAATTTGATCATCATGAGTCTGTGTTCCTGGGAGAAACTATCCTGGCCGCCGGAGAGATCAATCCGCTGGGCCGGATCGAAATAAACAAGCCATACCGCCTGGTTGCTGTTAAGGGAGTGCAGCGGGATACCTTTGACCTATTATTCACCACACTTCCACTCATCAGGATCTTTTCGGAGTACAAGATTCCCGATGAACCAAAGGTTCTCTCCCACTTTGAACTCCATTATATCAGCAAGGTGGAGGGGAATCAGTCTGCAAAACTGTTTGAATCCTTTGCCGGAGTGGAGATTAGGGGAAAGAGTGCAGCTCTCTTTGATAAAAAATCCTTTGGATTGGAGCTTTGGAAAAACAGGTACAGAAAGGACCGGTCAGCGCCGCTGCTGGGGATGAGGTATTGTGAGGACTGGATCCTGGATGCCATGTACATCGATGCACTGCGGGTACGCAACAAACTCTCTTTTGAGCTTTGGAACCAAATGACGCAAACCCACGGTGGAGAGATTGAGAATGGTTTGAAGACCGGGATACAGATGGAGTACGTGGAACTGTTTATCAACAACAGGTATAATGGCCTCTATTGTCTCGGGGAAAAGATGGATGAACGCCTCATCGGTTTCAGCTCCACCCAGGAGGAGAAGGGAGGTGTGATGTATAAGGCCATTGGCTGGGATAACGGATCAACCATGTTTGAGATCTACAATTCAGAACCACCCATCTCCATGAACTGGGCAGGTTGGGAGCAGGTCTACCCGGATAATAAATATATGTGGGATCCGCTGGACGAACTGCGTAAAACCGTGGTTATGGAGGATGATAAAACGTTTAAGAGTAGGATCGGAAAGCTGGTAGACCTGGAGAATGCAGCTGAATACTACCTCTTTATGAACCTCATCCTGGGGTACGATAACACCGGGAAGAATATTTTTTATGCCAGGTATACAGAGCAATCCCCTCTCTTTATTATTCCCTGGGATGTGGAGGCCACCTGGGGCAAGATGTATGACATGGGAAACAGTCTGACCGTGGGCATCCTTAGCAACCGCCTCTTCGACCGGCTGATTGATCTGAATATGGATGGTTTCGGCGACAGCATATGGATGAAGTGGGATGAGTACCGGGCATCCATTTTTTCATATGAATCACTCATGGAACCCATCAGCCAATATTACCTTCAAATAAATGAATCGGGGGCCATGGAGAGGGAGAATGCCCGGTGGGGTGACCTGGAGATTGATTACGACCTGGAGTATGAGTATATCTCATCGTGGATCGAGGGAAGGCTGAACTACCTGGACAAGAATTTCAAATAGGGCCGGCTCTCTGTGATCAGAATTCGGAGTTAAAGTGGAATGTGATTTCGGGGAATTTATCCTGGGCCATCTGAAGGGCATAGGGTGATTCGGCCATGTAGACCTCCCGTCCCTCTTTATCGGTGCTAAGCTGCTGGTACTTCCGGAGCCGGAACTCCTTCAGTTTCTCCTCGTTAACAGATTCGATCCAGCACGCCTTGAACATAGAGATCTGCTCATAACGGCAACGGGCACCATACTCATGCTGCAAACGGTACTGGATCACATCAAACTGAAGTGCACCCACCGTACCGATGATCTTCCTGCCGTTGGCGATGCTCAAGAAGAGCTGGGCTACCCCCTCATCCATCAGCTGTTCGAGGCCTTTGGAAAGCTGCTTGAATTTCATGGGATCGTCGTTCTCCACATAGCGGAACATCTCGGGTGAAAATGAGGGCATCCCTTTAAAATGAAGCTTCTCCCCTTCCGATACCGAATCGCCGATTTTGAAGTTCCCTGTGTCGTGTACCCCAACGATATCTCCAGGAAAGGCCATATCAATCACTGACTTTTTCTCCGCCATGAACGAGGTGGGACTGGAGAATTTCAATTGTCGTCCGGTGCGTACGTGGATGTAGCCCTTATTTCGCTCAAACACTCCCGATGAAATTTTGATAAAAGCCAGCCGGTCACGGTGCTTGGGGTCCATATTGGCGTGGATCTTGAAGACAAAACCTGTGAACTTTGCCTCATCGGGAAGCACCTCCCGCTCATGGGTCACCACAGGCAAGGGAGAGGGTGCGATCTTGGTGAAACAGTCAAGTATATCCTTTACTCCAAAGTTGTTGAGTGCACTTCCAAAAAACAGGGGCGCTGTCTTTCCATCAAGGTACTCCTGCAGCATAAGTTCCGGATAGACCCCTTCGATCAGCTCCAGATCCTCTTCCAGCTGTTCGGCATGAGGTGCAATCCTGCTTTTGAATTTCTCATCCTTCAGATCTGTATGCTCGGTGATCTCTCCTATGGTCTGCTTGGTATGCCCGCTGAACGAACGGAAAACAGATTCGAAACGGTTGTATACACCCCTGAAG
>JAAEOI010000037.1 GCA_024244665.1 Bacteroidota bacterium
CTGTTGTAATCAATACCCAGCCTGCTACCCCGGCTGCCCCGGGGGTGGGGACGATCACCCAGCCTACCTGCAGCGAGGCAACAGGGAGTGTGGTGCTGAACGGACTCCCGACGGGAGACTGGACCCTGACCAGGAGTCCGGGTGATATAACATCAACGGGAACAGGCATAAGCACAACTATTTCAGGTCTTGGAGAAGGAAGCTATTCTTATACTGTAAGAAATGAGGAGGGATGTACCTCCGATGTTTCGGAGGACATTATTATTAGTCCTCAGCCTGTGACTCCGTCGGAACCATTGTTGGGAGCAGTTACCCATCCTACCTGTGAGAATTTAAGGGGCAGCGTGGTGCTGAACGGACTACCTGGATCAGGATCATGGATCGTGACCGTAAGCCCCGGGGGAACAACTGTAACAGGAAGCGGTACAGGTACAACGGTAACCGGACTGCTTGCAGGGACATTTAATTTCACTGTGACCAATGATGAGGGGTGTACATCATCAGCCTCTGCATCGGTTGTGATCAATGATCAACCGGAGACTCCGGATCCTCCTCTTGTTGGAACCATTGTTCATCCTAGCTGCAGTGTTGCGACAGGCAGCGTGGAGTTGAACGGCCTTCCTTCTGCAGGCAGCTGGATATTAACCAGGGTTCAGGATGGAAGCACGACAAGCGGTTCCGGAGTGAGTCTATACATTCCCGGGCTTAATCCTGATGCATATGCATATACAGTGACCAATTCAGTAGGATGCCCATCACTAGCCTCGGAAGCTATTGTTATAAATCTCCAGCCTGAAACTCCTGATGCACCTGATGTCGGGACGATATCGCAACCCACCTGTTGGGAACGGACCGGTAGTGTTGTATTGAGTGGCTTGCCTGCATCCGGTACCTGGACCCTTACCAGGAATCCGGGTGGGATCACAAGCACAGGAAGCGGTACCGTAACAAGCATTTCAGGCATCGATCCCGGAAGATATACCTATAGAGTGAGAAACGCAGACGGATGCATGTCCCCTGCGTCCAATGAGTTTGTTGTTAATGATCAGCCTGATACTCCCGGAAACTCAATTACCTTGCCCGGGGCATTTACAGGCTGTGATGGAGAGAGCTTTCTCCTGGATCCCGGGGCGGGATTTGAAACTTATACCTGGAGTACCGGAGAAACAAGCCGGACCATTAATGTTACTACCAGCGGAACCTATGCTGTTACAGTTACTGAGGGCGATTGCAGTACCAGTGCTAATGCAGTGGTAACAATTAACAGCATACCCTATTTGAACCTGGGTCCTTCAATATCTGCCTGCGATGGAGAATCGGTACTACTTGATGCAGGTGGTGGTTTTGATTCCTACCAGTGGACCACGGGAGCAAATTCCAGGACCATTGTGGTTTCGCAGGATGGTAATTACGGGGTGACTGTAATCCGGAATAATTGCAGCAATACGGATAATGTAAATGTCAATTTCAATAGTCTGCCGGTAATACCACTGGATGCATCCTATTACAGTACTACTTGTGTGACACTGGACGCAGGAAATCCCGGATCGGAGTACAGCTGGAGTACCACTGAGACAACCCGGTCCATCTTTGCCTGTTCATCGGCGACTTATTCAGTAACAGTTACCACATCCGACAATTGTTCTGCTTCGGCTCAGACAATTGTTACCATAGGAGATAAGCCGGTTGTAAATTTACCCTCATCATTGTCAGGCTGTGATGGAGAAAGCATTCAACTGGATGCCGGGTCCGGATTTGAAAGCTATCTCTGGAACACGGGCCAGACCTCTCAGACCATTTCTGTTACTGCCTCGGAAACCTATTCAGTGACTGTTGCGGACGAACATGGTGAAGAGGCAAGCGATAACGTAGTCGTAACTTTCCATAATCTGCCTGAAATCTACCTTGGAGCAGACAGGTCAATTTGCCAGGGTGAGTCAGTACAACTGGATGCCGGTGACGGATTCAGCAGCTACTCCTGGAGCACTGGAGAGGTTACGAGAAGTATCTCGGTTACAACTGCCGGGACCTTTGGCGTTACAGTGAGCGACGGACTATGCTCAGGCAGTGATCAGGTAAGCGTTCAGGTAAGAAGCCTGCCGATTGTATCCCTCGGTCCGGATATAGCTGTTTGTGATGGTGAAAGTGTAACACTTAATGCCGGACCAGGTTTTGATGTATATGATTGGAATACGGAAGAATCAAGCGCCTCTATCTCTGTATCATCACCCGGTTCCTACAGTGTCTGGGTTACAGATAATGGCTGCCTGGCAAATGATATAATCGAAGTAGCATTCATTGATCTTCCGGAAGTCGAGATTGGCTCCGAGATCTCTGCATGTGAAGGTGAAAGTGTGATGCTGAATGCTGGTGCAGGATTCGAAGCATATGCCTGGAGTACCGGTGAAAGTACACAGTCGGTTTTGGTGACATCGTCTGCTACCTATGCAATCACAGTATCTAACGGAATTTGCTATGGTTCTGATGATGTGCATGTCACTTTCGATGACATGCTGCAACTGGAGCTTGGCTTGACCGTTACTGCCTGTGCGGGCAGAGATGCCATCCTTGATGCCGGACCGGGTTTTGAAAGTTATCTCTGGAGTACCGGGGCCACAACTCAGACCATCTCTGTTACAAGCCCTGGGAAATATGCAGTTTTGGTATCGGATGGTAATTGCCAGGCAGCGGATGATGTACCGGTTGCTTTTGTTGATATGCCTGAACTCGAGCTGGGATTGCCGGTTTCGGCCTGTGAAGGAGAGTCTGTTAGCCTGGATGCCGGCCCGGAGTTTGATGTTTACGTATGGAGTACAGGTGAACGCTCGCAGGCTGTAACGGTAACAGCTTCCGGCAAATACATGGTTTCAGTCGGCCATGTGTGCGGATCAACAACGGATGATATTGAAGTCACGTTCAATGACCTGCCGCTAGTTGATTTAGGCAAAGACGTTACGATCACCACCGTTGAAGAGCTGACCCTCGATGCGGGGGATGGATTCAGTGAATACCTGTGGAGCACAGGAGAAACAGGGAAAGAGATTCAGCTTTCGGATTTGTCACCCGGATTGTATGAGTATTCGGTTGTTGTAAGTGACAATAATAATTGCTCGAATACGGATACCATCATCGTAACTGTTAAGTTGGAGATCGGGATCGAAAATGCAGTTCTGGACCGAAGCCTGAGAATCTACCCTAACCCTGCAGGAAACAGGTTCTTCGTTGAAACGGATGGCAGTATCAATTCAGATATTCTTATCTCAATTTATGATGGAACCGGTAAGCTCCTCCTCCTCGAGAAATGGGAAAAGCTGTCACAGAGTCAACCCAGGGAGGTTGATGTTTCTGATTTCTTCGGCGGAATCTATGTGGTCCGATTTAGTTCTGACGAAGATGCTGCCATCAGGAAGCTTATCCTTAAATAGGAAGCTTATTCAAAAATAGAAAGCCCCTGGATGTGGGTGTCGGTGAGGCAGTAGATATTGTCATGGGCCGGCAGCTCCTCCAGGTTTTTGACCTCCACGAGTTTCGATACGCGGTTCTTCTCTTTTTTACCCCTGAAGATCCTGTATGGACCCAAACCCATCAGGAAATCATATAAAGGTTCGCTGCCCCTACCGAAGGTGTTATCCCTGGTCCGGGAACACTCCACCATCAGCATGGGTGGATTTCGGGAATTTAGTAAATCAAGGGCTCCTTCCAGGGCTTCCAGTTCAAAGCCTTCAATGTCCAGTTTGATCAGGCTGGGGAGCTTGTCGGTCTCTTTCCGGAAGAAATCCGACAGGGTAGTCACCTCAATTTCATGGCTCTCTGCCTCCTCTCCGGGCTTGATCAGCGAAGCGCTTCCCCGGTTGGAATCCCATCGGTCGTAGATGAGTGCCATACCCGGATTTTTACCCATGGCATACCTGAAGCTTTCGATATTGCTGATGTGGTTGAGCCTGATGTTCTCCTCCAGAATTGTGGCGGTTTCAGGATTGGGTTCAAAGGCCAGGACCTTTCCTTCAGGTCCTACCACTGTTGAAGCGAAGATGGACATCAGCCCGATATTGGCTCCCACATCCACAAAACAGTCCCCCGGACGCAGCAGTTGCTTCATTGTTGCAAGGGCCCCCTTTTCGTAGGTACCGGTGTAGTAGATACTGCGTTCAACCCCTTTGTCCTTTACCGGGTCGATATGCAGCCAGAATCCGTAGCGGGTGAGCATGGTGAGGGCCCCCTCTGGCGCCGGGATCAACATGCGGGGCAGGTGGTATGCAATTTTCCTGATGCCCCGGACATCGATCTCAAGGAGAGATGAGATCAGTGCATGTCGGATGGGAAATTTCCGTTTCATATCGTGGACATTACTTTCCTGTGGCCCTGGAAAATGCGAATAATTGCCTTTTCCCATTCCCGTTTCAGGCTTTTACGCTTCAGGATCTTTATCATGAAGAAGACCATCAGCCTGATGACCAGGAGCAATAGGGGATGCACTACATATCCTTTAGTGGCAGCGTATTTCTGGAAGAGCATTTTTTGCTTGAACCTTGTCAGAGGTGTTAGTTTGGAGAATTTGTGTTCGCCATAGGAAAGAGTTATAGTCCCGTGTTTGCTGATCAGGTCATTCACCAGGTTAAATAGAAGTCCGTTCATGGGACTTGTGCCTGATGAGTAATCGCGATCGATAAATGCCTCAAGTAGATTGAATTGGCCTTCCAGTTCATAGGCCACAAGATAGCCAATCATCCGCTCTTCAAGGAATGCTCCCAGAATATTGAAACCCTCATGTGAGTGGATTGAATTGATGTACCCGGTCCATTGATGTTCATCGGTCAGGCTCTCATCAGTCCACGATTGCAGCTTGCAGATCTGACGGTTAATTGCCAGTCCGTCATTCAACAGGTCATCCAGGCCCGGTTTCCGGAAACTGCATGATTTAAGGCTTTTTCTGATCTTGTTTCTTACTTTTCCATCAAACTGGTCAAGGTTGTAACTGCCTTCGGTAAGTACATATTCATACTTGTCTTTTTTTGGCAGGTTGAGAACGACCTGTGTGAGCAGGAAATTCCGTCTCAGGGCCCTGACAAGTTTCCTGTCAATAATTACTTTCTGATTCAGTGGAAAAGAATAATAGACAGGAAAGGGGGAGCCTTTGTCCCGCCGACGCTGGAAATAGTTTTTCCCGACTTTCTTCAAGCTTATGCCCCACACACGGTTCAGGCTGACAAACTCCTCAATTTTCATTACCTAGTGCTATTTTGGGCATATACGAATCCGCGGGGAAAAGGTTGTGATATGTTTTGAAACCCTGCTCTTAATCATGCTTTAGGGCTTGTATAATCTCTGCAGAAAGAGCAATTTTACCTGACAAAAAAACATCAGTTATGAATGTAGATACCATCATGAATGACCTGGTCAAGAAGCACCCGGGTGAAGTGGAGTACCACCAGGCCGTTCGCGAGGTCCTTGAGTCAATCGAGGAGGTGTACAATGAGAATCCGCATTTCAGGTCAGCCAATATCGTTGACCGCATCATTGAACCCGACCGGATTTTAACCTTCAAGGTGCCCTGGGCCGACGACCAGGGATCAGTTCATGTGAACCTGGGATACCGGATTCAGTTTAACAATGCCATCGGGCCCTATAAAGGGGGACTGAGGTTCCACCCCAGCGTGAACCTGAGTATACTCAAATTCCTGGGATTCGAACAGATCTTTAAAAACAGCCTTACCTCCCTCCCAATGGGTGGGGCCAAGGGTGGTTCTGATTTTGATCCCAAGGGAAAATCCAACGCGGAGATCATGCGTTTCTGCCAGGCCTTTATGATGGAGCTCTGGAACAACATTGGTCCCGATACAGATGTACCTGCCGGTGATATAGGAGTAGGCGGCCGTGAGATCGGATACCTCTACGGAATGTACCGAAAGCTGGCCCGTGAGAATACAGGTGTTCTGACCGTCAAGGGCATTAACTGGGGCGGATCATTGATCAGGCCCGAAGCCACAGGTTTTGGCTGTGTCTATTTCGCCAAGGAGATGCTGGCAACCAAAGGTGAGACCCTTGAAGGCAAGCGTGTGGCGGTTTCAGGCTTCGGGAACGTAGCCTGGGGAGCAGCACTGAAGGTTACCGAACTGGGCGGTAAGGTGGTTACGCTTTCCGGCCCCGACGGTTATATCTACGATAAGGAGGGCATCTCGGGTGAGAAGATCGGGTACATGCTTGAGCTGCGTGCATCCAACGAGGATATCGTTGCACCCTATGCCCTGGAGTTTGACAGTGCCGAGTTTGTACAGGGGAAAAGGCCCTGGGAGGTTGAGGTTGATATTGCACTTCCCTGTGCCACCCAGAACGAACTGGACGGCGATGATGCCGACAAACTGATTGCCAATGGATGCATCTGTGTCTGCGAGGGTGCCAACATGCCCTGCACTCCGGATGCCATTGAGAAGTTCCAGGACAAACAGATCCTCTATGCCCCGGGTAAGGCGGCCAATGCCGGCGGTGTGGCCACGAGCGGATTGGAGATGGCACAGAATTCCATGAAGATCAACTGGAGCCGGGGTGAGGTGGACGACCGCCTGCACCACATCATGACCAGCATCCACGAGAATTGTGTGAAGCACGGTACTGGTTCGGACGGGTATGTGGATTACGTGAAGGGTGCCAACATTGCCGGCTTTCTGAAGGTAGCCGATGCCATGGTGGACCAGGGAATAATATAGTTCTCAGTACTCAGTACTCAGTAGACAGTACTCAGAACTCAGTACTCAGTGCTCAGTGCTCAGTTCACAGTGGGAGTTTATATGGTTTGTTATTATGAAAAGTGGGGCCATGGCGGCCCCGCTTTTTTCTTTGTGCTTTCATCCAGGAAATAGGACTGTTCATCCTTAATTGAAGTGATTTGCCGGATTGGACGAAAGCCTGATTGTAAGGGATGTCGGTTTTTATGTCTGTTTTTGCTCCGGTTGACAAATAATACCTTGGCCTTGATCAAATGTGTATTTTATGTAATGGAAGTATCCCTATCTTGAATAATGAAACCAGCTGCAAGGGTGAAAGGCAGAAAGTGCTCACAAACAGCTTGTTGCACATTTGAAAAGATTCATTAATTTTGCAATACACAATCGATTATGGAGAACACACAACAGATTCACGAGGTACTTTTTAACTATGTAAAGGAGAATACCTATAAGGATACTTCAAACCTGGCTACGGACAGCATGCTCTTTGTTGAGGGTATTCTGGATTCAATGGGATTTGCTCTTTTGCTCGATTTCCTTGAAGAGACCTTTAAATTTTCACCGGCCGACAGCGACCTGATTGAGACCAATTTTGAGTCCATCGATGCCATTACGGATTTTGTACTGAGAAAGCAGACTGCAGCGGCAGCATAATCCTGGTACTATGTGCGGGATATCCGGCATTTTCAGGCAAAATGGCAGCGAAGTGAAACCCGGGTTGGTCCGGGAGATGCTGACCCAGATCCAGTACAGGGGTCCGGATGAATCCGGTATATATATAGGTGAAGGAGTTGGCTTGGGGAGTGTCAGGCTAAGTATTATTGACCTGGCCCAGGGACAGCAACCCATGTCAACTGAAGATGGTGAGCTCTGGATTGTATATAACGGGGAGATTTTCAATTACATTGAACTTAGAGCCGAGCTCGAGGCCCTGGGATACAAATTCCGCACAAACAGTGATACGGAGGTCCTGTTGTTGCTATACAGGCATTTTCGTGAGGGATGTCTTGAAAAGCTGAATGGCCAGTTTGCCTTTGCCATCTGGAATTCATCGAAAAAGGAGCTGTTCCTAGCCCGTGACAGGATGGGGATCAGGCCTCTGTTTTATCACAAATCGAAAGGGGAATTCCTGTTTGCATCGGAGATAAAGTGTCTGTTGGAATCGGATTCATTAGAGGCAGAGCTGGATACCGAAGCCCTGAACCAGGTCTTCACATTCTGGACTATTCCCTCGCCCGGAACGGTCTTCAAGGGTATTTATGAATTGCCTCCCGGTCACTATATGATCCGGAACCAGGACCGGGAAGTGATACGCCCATACTGGGAACTGGATTTCCAGGCACAAAAAGATGCACTGGCATCCATGAGTTTTGAGGAGCGGATGGAGGAGCTTGGATCACGAATCGAAGATTCGGTGAGGCTGAGGCTCAGATCGGATGTACAGGTTGCAGCTTACCTCAGCGGCGGACTTGATTCCAGTGCCACCACCCATATAATTAAAAAAGTGGAGCCGGGTGTTCTCAATACCTTCTCCATCGGTTTTGAAGATGATGAGTTTGACGAGACACCCTATCAGGAGTCGGTTTCAGCATTCCTGGATACCAGGCATCGCTCTATCTCCTGTTCCAGATCAGACATTGCTGAGAATTTCACTAAAGTTCTTTGGCATTCAGAGATACCTCTGCTTCGAACCGGTGCAGTCCCCATGTTCAGGTTGTCAAACCTGGTGCATGAAAACGGGATCAAGGTGGTGATTACCGGTGAGGGGGCCGATGAGTTTCTGGGTGGATATAATATATTCAAAGAGACTTTGATCAGGGAGTTCTGGTCAAAAGAGCCCGATTCAAGGATCAGGCCCCTGCTCTTGCAGAAGCTCTATCCTTACCTGGCCCAGTTCAAGGGTAAGAGCGGGAACATGCACCGCTTCTTTTTCGGGCACCGCCTTACAGAAACCGATTCCCCGGTCTATTCACACATGGTGCGGTGGAACAACTCTAAACACATCAGGACACATTTCAGTGAACAGCTCAGGGATAGTCAGAAGATCGATCCTGTTGAGTCTCTGCTATCAAGCCTGCCGGAAGGTATGGGAAACTGGGATACACTTACCCGGGCGCAGTGGCTGGAGTCAAAGCTTTTCCTATCGGGATACCTGCTTTCATCGCAGGGCGACAGGGTCTCCATGGCACATTCGGTTGAGGGGCGTTATCCCTTCCTGGACCACAGGGTTGTTGAGCTATGTATGGGTTTGCGGAGCCAGGATAAACTTAGGGGACTCAATGAAAAGTATATTCTGAAGAAGCTGATGAACGGCCATCTGCCCGAGTCGGTCGTCAAGCGATCCAAACAGGCCTACAGGGCCCCGGTGGCTACCGGCCTGCTTGCGGAGAATGCCCCGGATTACTTGCGGGAAATGCTTTCGGCTGAACAGTTAAGAAAGACCGGATTTTTCAATCCCGATTCCGTGGAGAAACTGACCGGGAAGATGAGATCCGGTGGCATGGTTACTGAAAATGAAAATATGGCACTGGCCGGTATACTTTCCACCCAGATCCTTTCGGACCTGTATGTGTCCGGGAACAATCCTTATCGGGAGACCAGGATGCGAACCGATTGCCCGGTTTATTATGACAAACATCTATAAAACTAATAAATGATGAAAAGAATTGAATTTCATAAGGATGTCCTAAAAATTGATAATGTGGAACAACTGGTGGATCAGATCACATCGCGGATCAAAGAGGATGTGATGGGCCGGTTCAGCAGGCGCGGGGGTGTTATCGGAATAAGCGGGGGAATTGACTCGTCTGTCACGATGGCCCTGGCTGCCAGGGCGCTGGGTCCGGATAAGCTGTTGGGTGTAATGCTTCCTGAGAAGGATTCGAGTCCCGACAGCGAGGAGCTGGCGACTGAACTGGCAGAGAAGTTTGGTGTTAAGGCCATTGTTGAGAACATCACCGGGGCCCTTGACGGTTTTGGATGTTATGTACGACGCGACCAGGCGGTCAAGGAAGTTTACCCGGCCTATGATCCGACCGTACACAAGATGAAAATAGGTGTGAAACAGAGCAATCCCAGTTCAAACCTGCCACCCTTGTTTCACCTGACCGTGGTGAATCCAGATGGCTCAGAGGAGGTAATGCGTTTACCTTCAAAGCAGATGCGGATCATTATTGCTTCTTCGAACTTCAAGCAGAGGGCACGAATGTCCCTGCTCTACTTTCATGCCGAGGCATTGCACTATGCGGTGGTGGGGACACCCAACAAACACGAGGTGGAACAGGGGTTCTTTGTTAAATTCGGGGATGGGGGAAGTGACCTCTTTCCCATTGGAAACCTTTACAAGACACAGGTATACCAGTTGGCTGAGTACCTGGGTGTTCCCGGAGGAATTATTGAACGAACCCCGACCACCGACACCTATAGTGCCGAGCAGACACAGGAGGAGTTTTTCTACCAGTTTCCTTTCAGGCAGATGGACCTGTTGTGGTACGGGTATGAGAACAAGTGCGATCCTGCCGAAGTAGGGAAGGTGATGGATATGAGTGCAGAGGATGTTACTGCAACCTGGTCCAATTTTGCCCGAAAGAAGGCAACCACCGAATATCTCAGAATGTCAGCTATCAACGATTATAAGTTTTTATAATCTGAAACACACTCAACAATGAACGTTTACGACTATTTACTGGGTCAGTCCGGCTTCCTGCACAAGAAATTTCTCCTTGGAAACAAGGAGGAGCTCACGTACCAGGTGCTCTATAATGATTCTATGAAACTGGCGCGGTACCTGGTGGAAAATTTTGGTCAGAATAACAACATCCTGCTGATCAGTCCCAACTCGGTCTATTTCATTATTGCTTATATGGCGATTATGAAGTCGGGCAATGTATGCGTACCCCTTAATCCTTCCATTGAACCTGAGAACCTCTCTTACGTGGTGGACCTGTGTAAGGCTAAAATCGCTTTCATTGCTCCTGCCATGGAGAGTGACAGGTGGGACCTGCTGGATGAGGTGATTTACGATTACTCGGGCCTGGAAAACGGGAATTTGGACCTTCTGGGGGATAAACTGGGTCAGAATGGATTCGATGAAGACAGGCTTGCTGAGATTATTTTTACATCCGGTTCTACCGGGGAGCCCAAGGGGGTAATGATTACCCACGGGAACATCATTGCCAATACCGAATCGATCATTGAATACCTGAAGCTTGACGGGGATGATGTAATCGAGATCGTACTCCCGTTTTACTATTGTTACGGTCTCTCCCTCTTACATACGCATCTGAAAACCGGGGGCAGTATTGTCCTGAATAACAGCTTTATGTTCGTGGGGTCGGTAATTGATGACCTGAATAAGTACAGGTGTACAGGATTTTCAGGTGTGCCCAGCCATTTTCAGATTCTCCTGAGGAAGGCAAAATCCTTTAAGGAGATGGAATTTCCGAAGCTTCGTTACGTAACCCAGGCGGGTGGGAAGCTTCACAATGCTTTTATCCAGGAGTTCACTGAGAGCTTCCCAGAAGTTCAGTTTTTCGTGATGTACGGTCAGACCGAAGCAACGGCCCGTCTGTCCTACCTTGAGCCGGACCGGCTGGAGGCCAAGATGGGATCTATGGGCAGGGCGATACCGGGGGTTGAACTGGACATTGCAGATGAGTCCGGGACTTTTATTACAGAGACAGGTGTGGTTGGTGAAGTGCTGGCCAGAGGAGGGAACATCATGAAAGGCTACCTGAGCGATGAGAAGGGAACGACCGAGATCCTGAAGGACGGATGGCTGCATACGGGCGACCTTGCCCATAAGGATGAAGAGGGGTATTTCTTCCTGACGGCCAGGAAAAAGGAGATTATCAAGGTGGGGGGCAGGAGGATCAGCCCCAAGGAGATCGAAGAGGTAATAGTTGCCATCCCCGGGGTAGTGGACTGCTCCATCTCAGGGGTGTTTGACGACTACCTGGGAGAGGCACTGAAGGCAGAGATTGTACTTGCCGACGCTGGTAACTCAGAGATTGATGAGTCCTTTGTGAAGCACTACTGCGGGGAGCGGCTGGCCCTGGAGAAGATACCGGGGATCATTGAGTTTAAAAGCAGGCTCGTGGTTGCCTCTACAGGTAAGAAGGTCAAAGGCCAGAAAATAGATACTCCTTAAATTTGCTGTAGTCGGGATTAATTACAGTTGATTCCTTCTCCCTTTCAGCAAAAGCTGCAAGTCTGTCAGGGATTTCCACTGCTTGTCCAATGACCTCTTCCACGCTCTCCCTGAATTTAGCCGGGTGGGCGGTTTCCATGAATATGCCTGTATACGCGGGATTTTCATCCAAAAAACTTCTGGCCGCCTGGTAAGCGGTGGCACCATGGGGATCGCAAAGGTATCCTGTCCCCTTGTATACTTTCTTTATGATCTTCCTGATCTGGTGGTTCGAATAACTGTATCCCTTAATGTGCCCCCTGATCCATTCATGATTGTGGTCAAAGAGATCGAGGATGCGAACAAAATTGCTGGGATCACCCACGTCCATGGCATTGGCAATGGTGGCGGTTGAGGGGCGGGGTTTGTATTTGCCGGTGAGCAGGTAGGATGGTACCACATCGTTTATGTTATTGGCCGAGATAAATGTATTGACAGGCAGTCCCATCTCCCGTGCCACCAGTCCGGCCGTCATATTCCCGTAGTTCCCGCTGGGTACCGAAAAGAAGAGCTTCGTGTTTTTTTCCAGTCTGGCCGATGTAAGCTGTGCCCACGCCCTGAAATAATAGAATGCCTGGGGGAGGAAGCGGGCCAGGTTGATGGAGTTGGCCGAGGTCAGGCTCATCTGAGCAGTGAGCTCCGTATCCATAAAGGCCTCCTTCACCAGATTCTGGCAATCGTCAAAAGTCCCCTTCACCTCCACAGCCGAGATGTTCTCTCCCAGGGTGGTAAATTGCTTCTCCTGCAGCGGTGTAACCAGTCCGGAGGGGTAGAGCACATGAACCCTCATGCCGGGAACGCCCAGGAATCCATTGGCCACGGCACTACCCGTATCACCCGATGTGGCTACAAGTACGTGGATTTCCTTGTCCAGTTGCTCCGTGAAGTAAGCAAGCATCCTGGAGAGGAAGCGGGCTCCCACATCTTTAAATGCAAGGGTGGGGCCATGGAATAACTCCAGCGCATAGATATCTTTTTCCACCTGTACCAGGGGCGTGTCAAAATTGACAGCCTCTTCTACCAGGGATGAAAGTTCTTTGGCGGGAATATCCTCCCCGAACAGCATGCCTGAGAGCTCCACCGCAATTTCCGTCAGGTTCATCTCCCTGATGGCCATCAGTCTATCCCTGGACAATATGGGAATGGCCGACGGCATGAAGAGTCCGCGGTCGGGCGCAAGCCCCTTCAAAAGGGCCTCTTTTAGTCCGAATTTCAAATCCCTGTTGCTGGTGCTGTAGTAGTACATAATTCTGTATTAAATGATCCGGCATCCGGCTTCACTGATTATTGAAATGTAGAGTGAGGAGTCAATATTGTGTGTCGTGAAGTGCTCCTCCATGACTTTGCCCACCGTGGCGGCCATATCCTCTCCCCGGCAAAGGCTGAATACGGAGGGGCCTGAACCCGAAAGTCCGGTACCCAGGGAGCCTGCATCCAGGGAAGCCTGACGGAGTCTCTTGAATCCGGGGAGCTGCTGTGTACGGTAGGGTTCGGCGAAGACATCCGTCACCGACCGGCTGATGAGCCCGTAATCGGCTGTGGCCAGTCCGGCAACCAGTCCGGCCAGGTTGCCACACTGTTGCAATGCTGTCTTCATAGGGATATTCTCGGGGATCAGTTTCCGGCTCTCCATGGTCTTTATCTCCAGCTCTGGATGAACCACCGCACACCAAAGGTCGGCCGGGTAAGGAATATGCTTGATGTCCAGCGGATCGTACCCCCGGATCAGGGTGAAACCACCCAGAAGGGCAGGGGCGATGTTGTCGGCATGTACCGCACCGCTGGCAATCTTCTCGCCTTCCATGGCATAGGGAACCAGGGCTGCAGTTTCGAAAGGGTTCCCCAGCAGATGGTTGATACCCACCACAGCTGCAACGCAGCTGGCTGCACTGGAGCCAATACCGCTTCCGGGATTAATTTTGCATTTAAAGACCAGGTCGAATCCATCGCTGTTTCCCAGCTCCGTCAGAAGTGATTGTGCGGCTACGGCAGCCACATTTTTTTCTGGATTGAGGGGCAGCTTACAACCCGATTCATCCACCAGAACGATTTTCCCGGAGCCGTTTCGGCGGACAATCATCTCATCCCCGGGCGATTCCAGGGCAAATCCCATCAGGTCAAACCCGGGGCCCACATTGGAGACCGTTGCCGGTCCGAAAACGCTTACTTCTTCTTTCATTGCAACTTTTCAAAAAGTGTGTCATTGATCTCGGTCAGCGACCGGATCTTCATATCGGCAGCCCCGAAGCGCTCCAGGTCATACTCATGCGGATCAGGAAGGGCCACTACCTTCATCCGGGCGGCTTTTGCTGCGATTACACCAAAAAAGGAGTCCTCGACTGCTAAACATTCCGTCGGCTCCACTCCCAGCTGCCTGGCGGCCTGCAGGTAAATCTCCGGGTGCGGTTTTCCCGGCATCCCGTCGGAAGCTGAAATCATCAAACTGAAATAGTCCCTCAGGCCGTGCTTCTCCATGGCCGCATCGATCTGATCCATCGTTGAATTGGAGGCCAGTCCAAGGGGGAGCCCTTTATCCCGGAAAAAGTGAATCGCTTCCTCGGCACCCTCCATGAGGGGAACCCTGGTACGCATCTCCTCGATCATCCGGCTGTCGTAGCGCTCAACCAGTGATTCGGGCGTCTCCGACCCGATATGAAACCTTCTGCACCAGTGATAGACCATCTCACCTGAACGCAGACCCTTTGTCTCAACAAGCAGATCGTCGGTGATGAGGGCTCCCACGTCCCTGAACAGCTCCTGTTCAGCCTGTTGCCAGAGACTCTCGGAGTCGATCAGCACCCCGTCCATGTCAAATATTACAGCCTTAATACTCACTTTGTTCGTTTTACCCACTTACCCACTTACCCATTTACGTTGCAAATATTTAACCCTAAATATTTGCAACCCTTATCACATCCGCAAAAACTCCTGCCGCTGTCACATCCGATCCGGCGCCGTAGCCCTGAACCAACAGGGGCAGTTCTCTGTAGCGATCTGTTGTGATCAGGATGATGTTGTTACTGGCCTCCAGCACATAGGCCGGGTGACCCGAGTCAACCTCAACCAGCCCCATCGTTCCTTTGCTCTCCTCCAGGCGTGCAAAGTATCTCCATCTCAATCCCTTTTTGGCCATCACCTGCCGCCTCTCCTCAAATTCAGCATCCAGCTCTTCTACTTTCACCCAGAACTCATCCAGAGTACCCTCAAAAAGAGAGTCGGGCATAAAGGGTGCTACGCTGATGTCGCTCTCCTCAAGACGATATCCTGACTCCCTGGCCAGGATCAGCAGTTTCCTTTTCACATCGGTTCCGCTGAGGTCGAGCCGGGGATCGGGTTCAGAATAGCCCTCTTCCATGGCCATGCGGACCGCTTTACTCAAAGGTATCACCTGGCTCATGGTATTGAAAATGTAGTTGAGCGTCCCCGATACCACTGCCTCCAGTTTCAGGATTCTGTCACCGCTGCGAATGAGGTCATTGATGGTGCTGATTACCGGCAGGCCGGCAGCCACATTGGTTTCGAAACTGAACTTCACTCCCCTCTGAACGGCTTTCTCCTTAAGGCTGCTGTAGAGGCTGTATTCAGAGCTACAGGCAATTTTGTTTGCAGTAACCACCGAAACGTAGGAGTCGATTACTTTTCCGTAACACATTGCCACCTTTTCATTGGCAGTGCAGTCGATGAAAACCGAATTGCGAAGATTGTTCTCCCGCATTTGTTCGACGAACAGGTCCAGGTTGGCCGTCTCTCCCTCTTCCAACCTTTGCTGCCACTCTTCCGGGTCGATGCCCATGGGATCGATCACCATTTTACGGCTGTTGGTGATCCCCACCAGGTTGACCTTAAGCTTGTGTGATTTGATCAGCTTCTCCTGCTGTTTTTTAAGCTGTTCGATGAGCCGGATCCCCACATTCCCGATTCCTGCCAGGTAGAGGTGCAGTTCGCGATAATCGGAGAGGAAGAAGCCTTCATGGATCACATTGAGCGCCTTCTTCAGGCTTTCCTGCCTGATCACCACCGAGATGTTCAATTCGCTGGAGCCCTGAGCGGTGGCAATAACACTGATTCCGTTCCTCCCCAGTGATTTAAAGAGGATGGCCGATATTCCGGGTTTGTGCCGCATCCCCTCGCCAACAATGGCGATGATGGAGAGCTCATTGATCACCTCGATCTCCATCTCTTTCCGGTGTTCGATCTCAATCTCGAACTCCTCGTTGAGCGCTTCAACAGCGACGGGGGCATCGGAGGGTGAAACCGCAAATGAGATGTTCATTTCGGATGATGCCTGGGTGATGAGGATAACATTCACATCGTAACGCGCCAGTGAGCTGAATACTCTGGAAGAGGTTCCTGTTTTACCCACCATGCTTGCCCCCCTGACAGTGATCAGGGTGATCTCATTGATGGAGGAGACCCCTTTGATCATCTCACTCTGCTCGCAATGTATGTCTCCCGATATAAGGGTTCCGGGATGAGCGGGATTGAAGGTGTTCTTCACCCGGATGGGTATCTTCCCCTTGTAGGCAGGGGTAAGGGTGGGGGTATAGATCACCTTAGCCCCAAAGTGGGAGAGTTCCATGGCCTCTTCGTAGCTCATGCACACTACCGGGTAGGCTTTGGGCACGATGCGCGGATCGGCAGTCATAAAGCCGTTTACATCGGTCCATATCTCAAGCATGCTGGCATTTGTGGCAGCTGCAATAATGGCAGCGGTATAGTCCGATCCACCCCTGCCCAGCGTGGTTGTCCGTCCCTGGTCGTCCGATGCGATAAAACCGGGAATGATGGCCAGACTTTTCAGTTTCTCCATTTCACCGCGGATCTTCCCGTATGTGATATCGAAATGTACCTTGGCATTCCCGAATTCACTGTCGGTGTGGATCAGTTTCCGTGAATCCATGTAGATTGCTCCATCGACGAATCTGGAGATGATGGTGGCTGACAGTCGCTCGCCAAAACTTAGCAGAAAGTCGAGGGTTTTGGTGCTCAGGTCCTGCAGCAGGTAGATCCCCTGGAGTGCATCCTGGAACTCCCCGATCAGGGATTCCACCTCCCGGAGGGTGAATTCGCGTGTTTCACCGCTCATCAGTGTATTCACAGTCTCAATATGGCGCTCCCGGATAGTGCTCATCTCCTCCCGGAAAGCGGTGTTGCGTTCACTTGCCATGCTTGCGATACGGATGATTTGATCGGTAACACTCCCCAGTGCGCTGACCACCACCGCGCAGGGTCCGGTCTGCTCGCCAAGGATCTGCTTCACGACCTTTATGTTCTCTGTACTTCCGACAGAGCTTCCTCCGAATTTTAAGACTTTCATTGTTCCGTTTTTAAATACTATAAAAAAAGGGGCCATTCAGACCCCTTTCAATTTATATTAAGGGCCTGAGTTATGCGCTCTGTGTTGTCATTCCCCTGTCCACTTTCTTAACCAGTCCCTGTAATACTTTTCCGGGTCCCACTTCAGTAAATGAGGTGGCGCCATCGGCGATCATATTCTTCACGGTCTGTGTCCACCTGACAGGAGCGGTAAGCTGTGCCACCAGGTTCTTCTTGATCTCAGCCGGATCGGATGAGGGCAGTGCGTTGACATTCTGATATACGGCGCATACAGGAGTGTTGAATGGAGCAGCCTCAATGGCCTCTTCCAGCTCGGCCCTTGCCGGCTCCATCAAGGGTGAGTGGAATGCCCCACCCACAGCCAGTTTCAGTGCCCGTTTGGCACCCAGTTCAGTTAGCTTTTCCACTGCCTGGTCGATTCCGGGGATGGAACCTGAAATAACGATTTGTCCTGCCGTGTTATAGTTGGCCGCTACAACAATCTCATCAATATCCCGGCAAACCTGTTCCACCTGCTCATCCTCCATTCCGATGATGGCAGCCATGGTGGAGGGCTCAGCCTCACATGCCTTCTGCATGGCCAGTGCCCGTTTATAAACCAGGCTCAGTCCGTCGATAAATGATAGTGTACCGTTGGCTACCAGTGAGGAGAATTCTCCAAGTGAGTGTCCGGCCACCATGTCGGGATGAAATCCTTCCAGGGTAGAGGCGAGGATGACCGAATGGAGAAAAATGGCGGGTTGAGTGACCCTTGTCTGTTTCAGATCCTCATCGGTTCCCGAAAACATCAGGTCGGTGATCCTGAATCCAAGCTTTTCATTGGCCTGTTCGAATAATTCTTTGGCCAGCGTGTGCTGGTCGTATAACTCTTTTCCCATCCCCACAAACTGGGCTCCCTGTCCGGGAAATACAAATGCTTGCATATAATTCAATTAAAGTTTTACAAAAATACAAACTCTTCCGGGATTTGAAACTATCTCAGTTTAGCACCGATCAGGTGGATGAACTCCTCCCGGGTTTTATCCGATTTCATGAAGGCACCGGTAAAGGCCGACGTGGTGGTGACCGATTGCTGCTTCTGTACACCCCGCATCACCATGCAGAGGTGGAGCGCTTCAATAACCACCGCCACACCCATGGGTTTCAGTGTTTCCTGGATGCAGTCGCGTATCTGCGTGGTGAGCCGTTCCTGCACCTGCAGCCTGCGGGAAAAGGCCTCCACCACACGTGCAATTTTACTAAGACCAGTGATCTTGCCATCGGGAATGTAGGCCACATGGGCCTTCCCGATAAAGGGAAGCATATGGTGCTCGCACATGGAGAACAACTCAATGTCCTTCACAATCACCATCTCGTTGTAATCTTCGTGGAACAGTGCGGATTTCAGGATATCTGTGGGATCGGTGCCATATCCCTGTGTGAGGAACTGCATTGCTTTTGCCACGCGAACCGGTGTCTCTTTCAATCCTTCCCGCTGAGCATCCTCTCCCAGGAGATTGATTACCTCCTGGTAGTTCTCAGTCAGTTTTGCGGTGGTCTCATCATCCCACCTGTCGATCCGGTCGTAACCGCCCACCTGGTTTTTACCCAGTCCGTTGTTGATATTATCCATATGATTTATGTGCCAAAGTATTCCACTGTATTATTCTCTGTCTCCTGGATCCTTACTGAATGTAGTGCCACCCCAAGTGCTCTTACAGGTGATTCCAGCTCCTTCCAAATCCCCATAGCCAGGTTCTCGGTGGAAACGAATTTGCCCTTCATGAAACCTACCTCCAGGTTAAGGTTTTTGTGATCCACCTTTACGATAATCCGCTCCAGGATAATCCGGCTAAGCTCCTTGAGATCGGCCACATAACCGGTCTCCGGGTTTACCTCTCCTGCGATTGTAACCCAGAGAATATAGTTATGGCCATGCCAGTTGGGATTCGCACAGGGGCCGTAAATTTTTTCATTCTCCCCATCCGAAAGGTCGGGGTTGAACAGCCTGTGTGCTGCACTGAATCGTTCTCTGCGTGTGAGGTGTACCATGTTCCAGATATAACAAAGAAACAAAATTATCGGGCTGCATGTTCAGATTCACTTCACTATATTTGTATAATGATAGTAGTTACAGGAGCAGCGGGCTTTATTGGAAGCAACCTGCTTTCCGGTCTGAACCTGTCGGGATACAAGGATATAATCCTGGTAGATGATTTCAGCCGGAAGGAGAAGGAAAAGAATTACCTGGGGAAGCAGTTCACGGCCCTGCTGGAGCGAGGAGCATTTCCGGACTGGTTAAGGGAGAACCATATGCAGGTGCAGATAATTCTCCACCTGGGGGCCAGGACCGATACAGCCGAGTTTAACTGGGAGGTGATGCTGGAGCTGAACCTGGACTACTCCAAAAACGTATTTCGGCTCTGCGTTGAATTTGGTCTGCCGCTAATCTATGCCAGCTCGGCAGCCACCTACGGACTTGGCGAACATGGTTATGTGGATTCCCATGATGTGGTGGAGAAACTGGAGCCCCTGAACCCTTATGGACGCAGCAAGAATGAATTCGATAAGTGGGTGCTGGCGCAGGAGAGAAAACCCTTTTTCTGGACCGGACTGAAATTCTTCAACGTTTACGGTCCCAACGAGTATCACAAGGGTCGCATGGCTTCGGTGGTCTACCACGCATTCAGGCAGATCAAAGAGACAGGCGGTATGAAGCTGTTCCGTTCCCACAATCCCGATTTCAGGGATGGCGAGCAGCTGCGTGATTTTATCTATGTGAAGGATCTGGTGGAGGTGATCCTCTTTATGATGGAGAAGAGTCCCGAAAGCGGTATTTACAACCTGGGTACCGGAAAGGCCAGGGCCTTCAGGGATCTGGTAAACTCCACTTTCAGTGCCATGGGGCTGGAGCCCAGGATCTCATTCATCGATACACCAGAGGATATCCGGGACAAGTACCAGTACTTCACCGAGGCCGATATGACCAGGCTGAGATCGGCCGGCTACACAAAGGAGTTTACCACACTGGAAGAGGGGGTGGAGGCCTATGTTTCAGAATACCTGATGAACAACAGAATAAATTAAAGCTTTTTATACCATGACTTCCGATCGATTGGGATTGACCGGTCTTCTGCATGTCGCTGAAAGCAGGTATCCCATTGGACGAGTTCATTCAAATTTCGGTGGACGCCATGGGCGGTGTGGCCGAAGAGATTGGACTATAGCTTGATAAAAGGCTGGCGCTCAGGATCTGCTCCTTCAATTGTGATCACCATCATGTATATCCCGGGTTTAAGTATTTCCAGGGATATATTTGTCAGAGAGCCTGATCCAGGTTCCTCACCCATCGCAGCCATTTTCCCTGTTGCATCAAATATGTGGTATATGAATGGCCCGGGATTGTCCCTTTTTACAATAAGGAAATCCTTTGTGGGGACCGGGTAGATGGAGAAATCGGCTGGTGAAGCCGAGAGTTCATGAAAACTGACTGTGCTGGTATCCGGTTCGTAAACTGATGGATGCTGACTGGTGGTTTGACCTGAAAGTGTGGTATCGGTGGTATATGCAATTACCCTGAACCAGCAGCTGTCGCCTGCTTCAAGATCACTAAATTCATCCCAGGTATACTTCGTATCAGTCAATCCGTGTTCCAGGGTATTAAATGTTTCGCCTCCGTCTATACTGAAGTCAAGGTCATACAGCGGGCGGAGACCATCATCTGGATTCAGGATTGTCCAACCGAGCCTCAGGGAATCTTTCCAGGTGCCTCCCTGCGGGTACATAATGGCAGGCTCCGGTGGTAAATAACTCTTCACCAGTTCGGCAAATCCCCTCCCGGTTACAGCCACGCCATTCACCGTCCCTGTGACCGTTGTGGCACCCTCGTAGAACCGGAAGGGCAGCTTTATATCTTCATGTGTATTGACTGTTGTAATAAGCAGGTCTATCTGGTTCGTCGGGCAGGTGAGATGCCACTGTTGGGCATAGCACATCTCATTGTCAGGCATATACGCGAATGTCAGCCTCTCCAGCTCAAACTCGTGCATGGTATACTGGGTAGCTGTATCCTCCCAGATGCTGATGTGGCGGTATTCCGGTTGATCGGGCGATTGTTTCTGTCCATTGAAAAGATTCCAGAGAACAAAATCCATTCCATTGGAGAGATTAACGCTCAGCCATTCGTACCTTTGGTCCGGAGAGGGGAGGAAATCTCCATACTGCTTGTCGATCCATGCAGTCCCACTTACCTCCTCAGTGAGCTCCCCGAAACGGATCGTACCGTTGATCTTATTTTCCGTGAAGGAATAGTAGTAAGTATATGAGCTGGCTCCCTGGTTGAAATAACCGCTGTCACCGAGAATAAGTGGATTCTTAGAGGATTCTGAAAGAAAATCCAGACCGCCCTGCGTAGATGATGCAAAGACCTCATATTCGAATGGGATGGCATTCCCCAGGGTATCGGTCCTGCTCGTCCACCACTCCACCGTATCATTCATCAACCTCGCCTGAATATTGAGGCTGTCTGTCCCAATTGTTGTATAGTAGAGTCCCTGTGCATCGGAAAAGAACTCACCTGTATCATCCCTGGCAATGTTCAGGATACGGAATCCGTCAAAGCCGTAAGCAGGGTAGTAAAAATAGCTGACCATAAAACTATAGGGAATCCCCGATTCCTGCCCGGTAAGGTGCCCGGACATATACCACCACTCCACCGGCTCTTCCACATGCCTTCCCTCATCAGTCGGAAAACTGATAATACTTCCCTCGGGCGTATAGGGGTACTGCTTCCAGTTCTGCGCTTCCGTTCCCAAGAATGAGAAGATCCAAAGAAATAGTAAGAATATGGTTTTATACTTATACATCGCCATCCAATATACAAACTTTCTGAGTACTGAGCACTGAGTACTGAGTACTGAGTACTGTGTACTGAGCACTGAGTACTGAGTACTTAGTATTCTGCACTGTGAACTATCTGATGTCCCAGCAGCCTGTCGTACCGTGTGCCAGGCGGACGATGGTAGAAGAGAACCAGGTATTCGTTTTCGGTTTCGTAGAAGGAGCCCTCGATCTCCGCCACATCGAACTGTTCGGTGAGGGCGGGCAAAAAGAGGTAGCGGTAGTTGTAGACGCCCTGCTTCAACAACAGTGTCTTCATGTATGCGCCTTCTGTCTGCTTATACTCCATGCGATTCATATCGCTGAACTGCCAGTTGGTAAGTGCCCCTGTAATGTATATGGAGCCATCCAGGGGGAGGGCCATGTCGAGCCTGAAATGGACAAATACATAATCAGCATCCACCGACGGCTCATGCCCCCCTTCCGATGTGATGTGGTACCTGCCGTTAATGTCTTCCTGTGACATGTATACGTGTGAAGGATTGGGCCTGTCGGGTTTCAGTTGAAAATGGAACCAGGGATCGATAAAGTCGATTCGCTGCACATAGTAAGTCGGGGTTCGGGTGTTCTTGGTATCAAAAAAGCGAAACTCATTGCCACCGGGGAAGATGTTCTCCTCGTGAAAGTCATAAATCAGTTCACCCGTGTTGACCATGTAAGGTTGCAGCGGTCCGATACCCATGTCCCACAATCCGTTCTGGAAGATCATGGCGGTGGCATCAGAGAAGGGATCATCGATATTGACCCCGTGGTGGGTGACCGTGAAGTCCACTTCGTGACAACATCCCTGGTACTTCTGCTGAACAGGATAACCGGCTTTGGCTTCAATGTTTACCTGCCCTTCGGTGATCATGAAACGCTTTGTGAATACTACATCATCGGGATCCCATTCGCGGTAAACCACCAGCAGGTAGTTTCCGGAGAGCAGCAGAGTGCTGTTTTCGTTGGGAATGTAGAGGGTGTGGTGTACGTATGAAGCATAGGTGTTGAAGGAAGGGATTCCTCCGGGGATTTCATTCTCCGGGTAACCCTCCAGATACTCTTGTTCTGTGAGCTCTGAGTGTGTCCAGTCGGCATTGCAGTGAATCACCTTATATAAAAGGGTGGGCTGGTCCTTCGAGAGATCATCAAACTCCAGCACCAGGGGGACATCGCCTGTGAACTTAGCCACAGGATAACTTTGAGGCCAGCCTTCACGGTAGAGCTGGATGGTCTTGTATTCAGGCGAAAGGACCACCTCTCTCAGGATTCCATCCGGATCTTCATAGGGTGACTGAGCTTTTACAGGCAGCAGGGTGAGCTGTCCCAGAATTATACATTTTGTAAAAAATATGAATGGTTTCATTGGATTAATTCCACTTTATTTTCTGTTTTATTACAGGTTATCATGCTATAAAATGATTTATATCAGTGAATCCATAGTTTGCTAATACACAAAATTAGCTATTTTTACGCATTCTTTTACTGTTACAAAGTTCACAATGACAGAGGTAATTAAGATTAAAAAGGGCCTGGACATTAATATGAATGGTGAGGCCGAAAAAATTTATGTGAAAGCCCCGCGGGCTAAAACCTATGCAGTCAAGCCGGCCGACTGGCACGGGCTTACTCCAAAGATCATTCCCAAACTGTGTGACCAGGTGAAGGTGGGTACGCCCATCTTCTATGACAAGTACCACCCTGAGATCAAATTCACCTCACCGGTGAGCGGGATTCTCTCGGTCATCAACAGGGGAGATCGCAGGAGGATCGTCGAGGTGGTCGTTGAGGATGACGGGAAAGATACTCGCGAGAAGTTCCTCCAGGGGGATCCGTCCACACTTTCAAAGGAGCAGATCGTTGAGAACCTTCTGAACAGTGGGCTCTGGCCCGTGATTCGCCGCAGGCCCTATACGGTGATTGCCAGGCCGGACGAGACACCCAAGTCGATCTTTATCTCAGCCTTTGATACATCTCCACTGGCTCCTGATTTTGAATTCATTATGAAGGACAGCGAGGAGGATTTTCAGTGGGGTGTGAATGCCCTGAAGATG
This sequence comes from Bacteroidota bacterium, assembly GCA_024244665.1. The sequence goes on from JAAEOI010000037.1 coordinate 24,159, forward strand.
CTGACCAAAGGAAAGGTTCACCTGAACCTGGACGGCCGTTATCCGTCTGTCCGCACCCTTGGTTCCGTTGAAGGTGTTGAGATCAACCGCTTCAAGGGACCACATCCGGCCGGCAATGTAGGAGTTCAGATATACAATCTTGATCCCATTAATAAAGGTGAAGTGGTCTGGGTGGTACAGCCCCAGGATGTTGTGGCCATTGGAAGACTCTTCAAAAAAGGGGAGTACGATCCATCCGTGGTGGTTGCTCTGACCGGTGAAAGGGTTGAGAAACCACAGTATTATAAGACCATCCGCGGAATGGCAGTGGCTCCCCTGCTTGAGAAGCAGTTAAAGGAGGGTGATAACCGGGTCATCAGCGGGAGTGTGTTGAATGGCAAACAGATTCATGCTGAAGAGGGTTACGTGGGTTTCCTGGATTCGCAGCTGACTGTAATTCCTGAAGGAAACTTCCATGAGCTGTTTGGCTGGATATTGCCAGGTTTTAAAAAATTATCTGTCTCCAGATCTTTTGCCTCCACCTGGCTGACACCTAAGCGGAAGTTCAGTTTGAACACCAACTATCACGGTGGGGAGAGGGCTTTTGTGATGACGGGCGAATATGAGAAGGTATTGCCTATGGACATCTATCCCGTGCAGTTGCTCAAATCCATCCTTGTGAATGACATTGATAAAATGGAGCAGTTGGGGATCTACGAGCTGGATGAGGAGGACCTGGCCCTGTGCGAATTTGTATGCACATCCAAAACCCCCGTCACCAAAATCCTCAGGGACGGTCTCAGGTCTCTAAGAAAAGAAATGGAAGAATAATATTTACACCAATCAATAAGCATGAGTTTACGACGATTTGTAGATAAAATCAAACCCTCGTTCGAAAAAGGGGGGAAGCTTCACATATTCCTGGCGGGATTTGAAGCCATCGAGACCTTCTTGTTTGTACCCAACCGGGTTACAACGGGAAGGGTTCATATCAGGGATGCCAACGACATGAAGCGCTCGCTGATCATTGTCCTGATTGCCATGGTACCCGCATTGCTTTTTGGCATGTGGAACACTGGGTTCCATCACTTCCAGGCCCTGGGTGAGGAGGCCGGTTTCTGGCAGATGTTCGGCTTCGGATTCCTGAAGATATTACCCATTATTATTGTTTCGTACGTGGTAGGGCTGGGGATCGAGATTGCTTTTGCACAGTGGCGCAAAGAAGAGGTGGCCGAGGGCTATTTTGTCTCCGGAATGATGATCCCACTGGTTATGCCTGCCGATGTGCCGCTATGGATGGTAGCTGTGGCAACAGTTTTTGCCGTGGTGATTGGGAAAGAGGTATTTGGGGGAACAGGGATGAACATCCTAAACCCCGCACTGGTGGCCAGGGCCTTTCTGTTTTTCGCTTATCCAAGCTCGATGTCGGGTGATAAAGTCTGGGTTGCGGGTCTGACCGACGGGACCGGTATCATTGACGGATATTCGGGTTCCACCATCCTCGGACAGGCAGCACAGAACACTTCATCATTTGTAAACGGATTGGGTGAGGCTTACACGGGCATGGACATGTTCCTCGGGACGATACCCGGATCGATAGGGGAGACCTCCACGCTGGCTATTCTGATTGGTGCAGTGATCCTGATGCTGACCGGAATCGGGAGCTGGAAGGTGATCCTGTCGGTATTTGCCGGTGGAGCTGCCATGGGAGTGATTCTGAACCTCTTTGCTGTCAATGAATTTATGGCCCTTCCCTTCTGGCAACATCTGCTTCTGGGCGGATTTGCCTTTGGTGCCGTCTTCATGGCCACCGACCCGGTGACAGCTGCGCAGACTGAAAAGGGTAAATGGATATACGGATTCCTGATCGGATTCCTGGCCATCCTGATCAGGGTGCTCAACCCTGCCTACCCCGAAGGGGTGATGATGGCCATCCTGTTGATGAATGTTTTTGCTCCGCTGATCGACCACTATATAGTCGAAGGAAATATCAAGAGGAGATTAAAAAGAGCCAAAGTAACTGCAAACTAATATCACAGCAACGAACATGAGGAATTTTAGCAATACATACATATTCGTCTTTTCGCTGATCATGGTAACGATCGTGGCAGTGCTGCTTTCATTCGTGGCCATGCAGTTGAAACCACTCCAGGAGATGAACGTCCAGATTGAAAAGAAACAGGACGTGCTTCGTTCGGTGGGAAAAGCTGAAAAGGTGGGCGAGGCTGAAGACAAGAATAGCTATATCAACGAAGAGTTCGGAAAGTTTATAACCGAATCTTATGTTGTGGATTTTAACGGAAAAAGGGTGGAGACCGACGCCTTTGAGGTGATGCTCACACTTGGTGCCGAGATAAGGAAATCCCGTGAGGAAAGAAACTACCCCGTCTTTGTCTATTCAGAGAAGGGCGGTGCAAAGAAATATGTGCTTCCTGTCCGAGGGAAGGGCTTATGGGGACCCATCTGGGGATATGTTGCTCTGGAAGAGGATCTGAATACCATCTCCGGTGCAGTGTTCGATCACAAGGGTGAGACGCCCGGACTGGGCGCCGAGATCAATACAGGTTGGTTCCAGGAGCCTTTTACCGGGAAAACCATCTTCGATGAGAATGGCAAATTTATCTCTGTTGAGGTAGTGAAGGGCGGAGCCGATCCTTCAAGTGACCACCAGGTGGATGCCATCTCCGGTGGCACCATCACATCCAAGGCACTTGAAGAGATGATGATTGACTGCATGACTGGTTATGTCGCCCATTTTAAAGAATTAACTAATTAATTATGCTGAGTAATGAGTACTGAAAAGGAACCTTTATTTTCCGCGAAGAACCTGAAGCTTCTGAGCGAACCCATGGGAGCAAGCAACCCGATCACCGTCCAGGTGCTGGGTATATGCTCTGCACTGGCGGTAACCGTTAAATTGAAGCCTTCCATCGTTCTGGCCATCTCGGTGATGGTGGTCATGGCTGTATCCAACGTGGTGATCTCCCTGATGAGGAAGATGGTGCCACCCAGGATCCGGATCATTGTACAGCTGGTGGTCATTGCCACCATGGTAATCCTGGTAGACCAGGTACTGAAGGCCTATGCTTACGATGTGAGTAAGCAACTTTCCGTTTTTGTGGGCCTGATTATAACCAACTGCATTATCATGGGACGGCTCGAGGCCTTTGCGCTGGGTAACAAGCCCTGGCCTGCCCTGCTCGACGGACTTGGAAATGCAGCCGGTTATGGAGTGATCCTGATTATGGTTGCCTTCTTCAGGGAGCTGCTGGGATCGGGGACGCTGCTCGATATGAAGGTAATTCCCCAGGCGTTTTACGATGCCGGGTATGTGGACAACGGAATGATGATCCTACCCCCAATGGCACTTGTTGTGGTTGGTGTGTTCATCTGGGTGCAGCGGGCACGCCGCAAGGACCTGATAGAAGATTAAAGAAGCTTTTTGAAAATAAGAAAATAACCATCCATGGAAAATCTGGTCAATATATTTGTAAAGTCCATCTTCATCGATAACATGATCTTTGCCTACTTCCTGGGCATGTGTTCATACCTGGCTGTATCGAAGACGGTAAAGACCTCCACTGGTCTGGGTATAGCTGTAATCTTTGTACTTGGATTCACCGTCCCCATCAACTTTCTCATCGAGAAATTCATTCTTAAGGCAGGAGCACTCACGTGGATCAGCCCTTCACTGGGCGATGTGGACCTGAGCTTCCTCTCTTTCATCATGTTCATTGCAGTGATCGCATCCATGGTCCAGCTGGTGGAGATGATCATTGAGAAGTTCGCCCCGACCCTTTATACCTCGCTGGGGATTTTCCTTCCGCTAATTGCTGTGAACTGCGCCATCCTGGGCGGTTCGCTCTTCATGCAGGAGCGAGAGTATGGCAACATTGCAGAAGCCACCGTATTCGGACTCGGCTCGGGTGTGGGCTGGTTCCTGGCCATTGTGGGTATTGCAGCCATCCGGGAGAAGATCAAGTACTCCAATGTTCCGGCTCCACTACGAGGACTTGGGATTACATTCATTATTACGGGCCTGATGGGCATCGCATTTATGAGTTTCATGGGGATTAAATTGTAATTGAATTAAAACGAAGCAAAATGATATTTCTCACTTCCACACTCTCAGTCGTTCTGATCAGTATCGCGGTCTTCCTGTTCGTGATCCTGCTGCTGGTGGCCATGTTACTATGGGCCAGGTTTAAGCTGACACCCCAGGGGGATGTCCAACTGAAGGTCAACGACAAAGAGTTTACCGTTTCACCGGGATCCACTGTATTGAACACCCTTACCGCCAACGATATTTTCCTGCCATCGGCCTGTGGTGGTGGTGGTACCTGTGGCATGTGCAAGTGCCAGGTGACAGAAGGCGGAGGAACCATCCTTCCTACCGAGACCGGGTTCTTCACCCGTAAAGAGCAGCAGCAGCAGTGGAGACTTGGTTGCCAGGTTAAACTGCGTGAGGATATGACCCTCCAGGTTCCCGAGGAGGTAATGGGGATCAGGAAGTGGGAGTGCGAAGTTGTTTCAAACAATAATGTGGCCACCTTTATCAAGGAGTTCGTGGTGAGGCTGCCTGAAGGCGAAACCCTGAACTTCAAATCGGGTGGTTACATCCAGATCGATGTACCCAAACTGGAGGTGGATTTCTCCAAGGATGTTGAGGTGGAGAAGGAGTACCGCGACGAGTGGGACAAGTTCAAGATGTGGGAGCTCAATATGAAGAATCCCGAAGAGACCTATCGTGCCTACTCCATGGCCAACCACCCTGCCGAAGGAAACATCGTGATGCTGAACATCCGGATCGCCACCCCGCCATGGGATGTGAGCCACGGACGTTTCAAGAATGTGAATCCCGGGATCTGTTCTTCTTATATCTTCTCCCGCAAACCGGGCGACAAGGTGACTGTTTCAGGACCCTATGGTGAATTCTTCATTAAGGAAACCAAAAATGAAATGGTATATGTGGGTGGAGGTGCCGGAATGGCTCCCATGCGTTCACACATCTTCCACCTGTTCCATACCCTTAAAACCGGCCGTAAGGTTTCCTACTGGTACGGAGCCCGCTCCAAAAGAGAGGTTTTCTACGAGGACCAGTTCAGGGCCATTGAGAAGGACTTTCCCAACTTCACCTTTAACATTGCCCTCTCAGAGCCCGCCCCTGAAGACAACTGGGACGGATACACCGGTTTCATCCACAAGGTGCTCTATGACAACTACCTGCGCTACCACGAGGAGCCCGAGGAGATTGAGTACTACATGTGCGGACCACCCATGATGAACGGTGCGGTCACCAACCTGTTGTATGAGATGGGTGTTCCGGATGAGATGGTGGACTTTGACGATTTTGGGTAAACCTTAAGAAGGATTATCAAAAATGAATTAGTATTAAAGGAAAGGCTGCCTGAGGGCGGCCTTTCGTAATTCTAAAAGGCTTCAGTGCCCGGAATCACGAATTCCTTATCTTGTAATCACAAATCGTATCACATGAAACACAGCATAATTTCACTTCTCATATTGCTTATCCTGCTCACTTCATGCAACGTGGGTGATGAGGGGGAGTACTATACAATAAGGGGATTTACTCAGGGAACCACATACCACATCACCTATCAGCATCCAACGGAGGATGACCTGAAGGGGAAGGTAGATACATTGTTGAGGCAGTTCGACCTCTCTCTTTCCTCCTATGAGCCTGCCAGCATTATTAGTGTGATTAACCGGAACGAGGGGGTGAATACGGACAGCATGTTCAGAGTCGTTTTTCGTGAATCGGCAAGGATCTACCAGGAGACAGGAGGTGCTTTTGACATTACTCTGGGGCCCGTGATCAATGCCTGGGGTTTTGGTCCGGGTCAGCAGATAGATGTGGACAGTGCAGTGGTGGACAGTTTGCTGCGATATGTGGGCATGGATAAAGTGGTCCTGGTGGGTAATGAGGTAAAAAAGAGGTTGCCGGAGGTAACGCTCAATGTGAACGCCATTGCCCAGGGCTACTCTGTTGATGTGGTCACTCAATACCTTGATAATCTGGGTTGCATCAATTATATGGTGGAGATTGGAGGAGAGATTCGCACCAAAGGGAAGAGTCCCAGAGGAAGCTTCTGGCGAATTGGCGTGGACCGGCCCGAATACGGGAATATGATCCCCGGGGATCAACTTCAGGTGATTATCACCATGCACAACTGGTCCCTGGCAACGTCAGGCAATTATCGAAAGTTTTATGAGAAGGATGGAGTACGGATCACCCACTCCATCGATCCGGCCACGGGGTATCCCCGCGCATCGAGACTGCTGAGTGCCACCATTCTTACCGATGATTGTATGACCGCTGATGCTTATGCTACCTCATGTATGGTCATGGGATTGGAAAAAGCAAAGGAATTCATTGAGGATCATTCAGACGCCGATGCATACCTGATCTATGGAGGTGAGGATGGGACCTACCAGGTATGGTACTCTGAAAACCTGAGGAAATATATTGAGGAACCATAGTCTTCGCATCCTGAATGTTTTTGATTATATTTAAATATGTCAAGTAAACGCATTTACCTGTCATCTCCTCATATGTCAGGAGGAGAGGTCGCATATATCAATGATGCATTCAGGGAGAACTGGATCGCTCCACTGGGGCCCAATGTGGATGCATTCGAGGAGGCACTTTGTAGTTACTGTGGTACGAATTCTGCAGCCGCACTTAGTTCAGGGACCGCTGCGATTCACCTTGGATTGATCCTGGCGGGAGTGAAACCGGGAGATGATGTTATAGTCTCCTCATTCACCTTTTCTGCATCAGTGAATCCAATCCGGTATGTTGGTGCAACGCCTGTGCTTATTGATAGTGAAACTGACACTTGGAATATGGATCCGGAATTGCTGGAAGAAGCGATTAAAGAGAGAATTAAGCAGGGGAAGAGGATTAGCGCCATTATTCTTGTCCATTTATATGGAATGCCTGCCAGGATGGATGAAATTATGAAGATCGCAGAACGTTATTCCATTCTTGTAATTGAGGATGCGGCAGAAGCTATTGGAAGCAGGTTCAAAGGGAAGCCGCTGGGAGCGTTTGGGAAGATGGGGATTCTCTCTTTCAATGGAAATAAACTGATCACGACATCAGGAGGTGGCGCTCTGATGTCCAATGACAAGGAATTGGTGGAGAAAGCACGCTTCCTGGCTACCCAGGCCCGCCTGCCGGTAGCCCACTTCGAGCACGACGAAGTGGGCTACAACTATCGACTGTCCAAC
>JAAEOI010000038.1 GCA_024244665.1 Bacteroidota bacterium
AAGCACCCTGGATGCCGTCATACCCGAGTTCCACAACAACCTGGTCACTTTCAAGGGGGATATATTCCCGCCCATTGGCCTGATGCCCTTCAGGAGCTTCCGGGCTTAATTTTGTAACAAGCCTTGGAGCTGTACACGAAAAGGAGAGCAAGAGCAGAATCGACAGGGAGGAAAAAATCTTCATCATCACAGGTGTTTGACCCTGAATCAAGCTCAAAAACCCTGCCGAAAATCAGAAAGCTAATCCCTAGCCAATCAGAGCACTGTATGCATCGGCCGACATTAGATCATTCAGCTGTGAAGGATCGGTCAGTTTTATTCTGATCATCCACCCACCTTCAAAGGGCTCAGAATTAACCAGTTCAGGAGTATCCTCCAGGGCCGGGTTTGCCTTAACTATTTCTCCATCCACAGGCATATAGAGATCAGAAACAGTTTTCACGGCTTCAATGGTCCCAAAAGTTTCTCCCTTTGACAGGGTCTCTCCTTCGGTCTCTATCTCAATAAAAACCACATCCCCGAGCTCACCCTGGGCAAATTCAGTTACTCCAATCACGATTTCATCACCTTCCACACGAATCCACTCGTGTTCGGCGGTGTACTTAAGTTCTGCAGGAACGGTCATAAAACGTAAGTTAATAGTTTGT
>JAAEOI010000039.1 GCA_024244665.1 Bacteroidota bacterium
GGGAACACCTGCCTACCTATAAACCTTCTCCAACACCTGAAGCCTATGGTGAGCTAAAAGTATCTGTGGCCAGCGGAAATGCCCGGGTGCTAAATGTTCTTACACCCCATGGAAAGTGGCACATTCACTCAACTTATGGTGACACTTTGAGGATGTTGACCCTTTCCAGGGGAATGGAACCCTGCTGGATGAGTGAAGAAGATGCTGATGAACTTGGAATCGAGGACAATGACTGGGTCGAGGTATTTAATGACAATGGCGTCTATTGTACAAGGGCATGTGTAAGTAGCAGGATACCGAAAGGCGTTTGCATCGTCTATCACTCCCCTGAACGGACATATAGTCAGCCAAAATCCCAGGTACGTGGAAACAGGAGGGGAGGCGGGCATAACAGTTTTACAAGGATACATTTAAAACCAAACCTCCTGGTGGGTGGTTATGGCCAGTTTACCTATCATTTTAATTATTGGGGTCCCGTTGGAGTGAACAGGGATACGCATGTCATTGTACAAAAGA
>JAAEOI010000040.1 GCA_024244665.1 Bacteroidota bacterium
GAATGGCAATCTTATTCCTGCCAAGGACAGCATCAAGCATTTGTCTCACAAGAATCTGCTCGGTCAGCCCCTCAACAAATATGGCCAGCTTCTTCATTCGCCGGACTCCTCCTCCATTTCCTCATCAGGATCAGCCTCTGTAAAACCCGACTTGAAAAACTCACTGGCATAGAAATCAAAATTATTCAGCCCGGTAAACTTAAACTCCTCGAAAATCTCCTTGGAATTTTCATAGTTAAAGAGGCTGATTTTGTTCCCTTCACGCATGATCACCGCCCAGTGCTCAATATCAACCGCATTCATGATAAACTGGTCATTGGTGGACATAATCAACTGGATCCTGGCGGCACCCGCCTTTCGGTTCAGGAGTGCCACAAGCATCTTCGCCCTTGAAAAGTCCAGTCCCTCCCCAATGTCATCAATAATCACAAAGCCCTTTTGCCCGCAGAGGATATAGTAATTCAGCTGTACAATGACCGAGAAGGCCCGGAACATCCCCTGCGACATGTCGCGTTGGGTAACCTTCTTCTCCAGTCCTTCTTCAGAAGTAAATACAGCATAACGGTCCTGGTCGGCCTGACTGAATCTTTCGGAGAAGTGGATAATCCCGAAATCCTCCAGCGCATACCCGATCTCTTTCATATCATCCAGTACCTCCTTCCTGTACCCGGGATACTGCTCGCTTGCCACGCTTATAACCGGCACCAGTGAAGTGTTGGTTATGCTCAGATCAAGCTCCCTGGCTTCGTAGGCCGACTTCAGGGCATAACGGGTTTTTCCCAGTCCGCCACTAAAATCGAACCTCCTGAGACTAATGGCCCATCCATGGATAATCTCTATAAAAGGGTGCTGCAGCCTGTCCCTTTTGGCATAACAGGCCAGCTGATCGTGCGGAATTTCAAACTCCAGGAAAATCGATCCCGGTGTCGATTCATACTTGATCACTCCACGGCCCTCCTCTCCTCTCTCCAGCACCAGTTCCTCACCCATATAAAGCCGCTCCATGCGGATAGTCTCCAGGTCATACTCCAGCTCGTAGCGCATAAAATCTTCGGAGTTCCTGAAGCTCAATTCATAGCTGACCGGTCCCGAGGCACTGTTCCCCCGCCCCTTGAGCATACTCACAAGATCGGTGATTGCATTCAGCGTCCGGGTCTTCCCGCTGGAGTTCTTCCCAACCACCAGGTTGATCTCGCCAAGGCTTACCTTATCGATGAGCCACTCGATCGTCTGCCCTGCGTTTTCGCGAAAAGAGAAATTATGTAAATACATAATGGTAAGTAAGTAAGTGAGTAAAATAGTAAAGTTAGGTGATCTGCTGTGTGCTTATCACATTAAAGATGAAAATTTTGGATTTATTTAAATTCAAAATAATCCCTCGCCCTTACCCACTTACTTTTTTACAATGCGTATGTAAACCCAAGCATCCCTCTGAACCTGTAAGATGGATACTGCGAGTAGAGATAATACCTCTGGGCTGCGATGTTGTTGAAGCGGGCCCAGAATGATAGCAGCGTGCTGTAACGGTATTCGATGCCCAGGTTGGCGTCAAGGGCCAGTGGCAGGGTCGGTTCAGTACCATCGTTCTGCTCAAGAAAGTCTTCATAATAGCGTTTCCCGATGGTGTAGACTCCCATACGCACCAGGATCTTGTCGCCCATGTTGTAGCGGACCTGGAGTGAAGCATCCCAGGAGGGCCTGTTCCAGGCATAATCATCGCTCCTGAGGTTCCTTGTGGTTCCATCGGCCAGCGTCATTGTGGAGAGGGTGTACTTGTAGTAGTTGGCTTTCAGGAAGATTTTCCAGTCCTCATCCGGCCTGACTGTAATTTCGCCGTGAAGATTAAGCAGGGTGATGTCCGAATATACCACCGAGAACTGGTTCTTCAGCAACCGGGAGGTGTCGTTAACAAAGAAGTACTGGTTGTCGATAATTGAATAGCTTCCTTTGATTTTATAGGCCAGGGCATCGGTGACCCGGCCCTTTACACCCGCGTAGCCGATCAGTTTATGACTGGTTGGTTTAACCGACAGCATGGGAACCACGTAGGGATTCTCCTCAACAATGCTCCTGTAGTTATTGGACTCCAGGAAACCCTCAACCCCGAAATAGGGTACAATCACCTCCTTAACCATATTAAACTCGAAAGAGGCTCTGGGGTAAAAATGAAAGGGCTGGATATCACTCGCCGAGGTATCACTGGCGAAGGACATGTAGGAGTTGAATCCCGCTGTGAACCTCCATTCGGCCGAACTCTTTGCAATGTAGGGATTGATCCAGACCATGAGGTGGTTCCCTATAGTGTTGTCCCAATCGGGATAGTGGCCATAGAAGGCTGCGCCAAGATCACCGGCGATGTCAATAACCCTCAGCTTCTTATCAAACTCAAATCTGAGGCGTGCACCATGTTCAGTCTCATCGAACTGGTGGGTGAAATAGTAATAATCCAGCGCTGCATCATAATTGAAATGAAACGAATCTGCATGCATGGAGTGTAACCTGAGTCCGGCCTCGGCAACAAAAAAGGAGTGCTTCAGGCTGTCCCGTTCAACATTTTCAGTAATCACTGTGGTATCCCCTCCGTAATGAATATATGAGTTATATCCGGCACCAACATAGTAGTCGAACACAGATTTTCTCATGAACCTTTTGCCATAGATCCTGGCACTGTTCTCATTGAACCCTGCCGGCACCTTCAGGTTTTCATTCAGGCTCACTTTCCCGTTCATGGAGTGGTGCTTCAGTGCAACACCGAAGGTCCCGTTCCTGGACCTGAGCTGGTTGATCTTAAGCTCTGCCAGAGGTGTGAGGTAGTTGCCGAAGCCAAGGTTAAGTTCGCTCTTGTAGAGCCTTTTCAGGGGAGGTTTTACCATCTTGGCTGCCCGGATGGGTTCCACCCTGTATTGACTGTCGTACCGTTTGGGGTAGAGCTGGTAGGTGAACTCGGGCGGTTCGAAGGGAATCTCTTCATCCATTCCGGGCAACTGCTGGATCTTCTCTGCTCCAGACAGTGTGGGAGAATAGGGTTTCACCACCCTGACCTCCTTTTGCTGTCCGGCAGCTGAAAACGGAAGGACGGATGCCATCAGAATGATCAGTAAATATCTTGTATAATTGTGTTTGTAACTCATCTCTCTCCTATTCATTTTCGGGTGAAATATCACTTTCCGCTTTATCCCTCAGCGCATTCCTGCGCTGTTTGGCATTGGCGATGATCCCGTCATCGGGTATGGTATAGTAGCCTATGAGGCTCTGAAGGGTATTGATAGCCGAAAACTCATCCTCCCTGACAATGTATATGTCCGACAGGGTCAGGAAAGCCATCCCCATCCAATACTGGTGGGGTGTATTCATCTCAATAATCTCAAAGACCTCCTTCTCCGCCTCCTCAATATTATCCATTTCAAAGAGAATCTCGATTATCCTGAACTTGGACTCGGCACCCTCCTTACTGTTCACCTCGTAGGCCACCTTCTTATAAAAATCGAGGGCAAAGTCCACCTCGTTCAGCTCATGAAACGATTTGGCAATCTTATAATTGGCTTCCCGGATGTACTCCTCCTGCACCTTATCCAGCACAAGCAACTGCCTGGCGGCCTCAATTGTATTGGAGTATTCCCCCAGTTCAAAGTAACAGCGCATCAGGCCCAGATGGGCATCAAAAATATTTGACTTCTGCTGCGCATTCTCGATCATGGCCCGGTAATTATCTGCTGCCCTGTGGTAGTTCCCGGTCCTGAAGTTGATCTTGGAGGCAGCCTCCAGGGCAGGCTGGGTAAACATATTATTGGGTTGGGAAATGATAAAGTCAAGGGACTCTAGCGCCTCCTCATTTTGCTCCAGTTTCAGCTGGCAGTCACCCTTATAGAAATGTGCATTCAGCAGGAATCGCCCCTGTGGAAAAGCGTCCAGATAGTCCTTAAAGGAGCGCACTGTCTCATCGCAATCGCCCTGTGTATAAACTATCTCAGCGGCGGTATAGGAGAGGGAATCCTGCTCTCTCATGGTAATATCCTGACCGATACTGGTCACAAAGGCCAGGTAGCCATCCACGTTATCCTTCCTGACATATATATTCTTTATACTGGTCAGTGCGTTGTCAGCCTCCGGGGTACCGGGGTAGTTGGTGGCTACCCGCTCGTAATAATTCAGAGCTCTGTCATATTCGCCCACGTTGAAATAGACCAGACCCAACTGATTTAATGCTTTGTTTACATAGGCTGAATTGGGATGATCGCTCACTACCTGCTCGTAGGAGGCCAGGGCCTCGTTCTGTTTTCCCAGGACCACATAGCTCCTGGCAATCTCGAAGAGGGCATCATCCACGAAGTTGGACTGGGCCTGCTCGTTGATCAGCTGATTCAGCACTTCCACCTTCTCCAGGGTGCGGTCCAGGAGCCCCAGGGTAAAACCTTTCTGGAACATGGCATAGTCCATGTCAGCATTACCCGAGGAGATGCATTGCTCGTAGTACCCGATGGCCTCTGTATAATTGGTTTTCACAAAATAGCAGTCAGCCATGCGGTTATAGGAGTCAGAAATATTGACCGAGGTATTTCCCGACTCAAGTCTGAGGTATTTCCCGAACCATTCAAGTGCGGCATCATACTGCTCCTCATCGAAATTGAGGTATCCCAGGCTGTAGTGGCACATGGCGTACTCCTCCTGCTGGTGCGACATATTGTTCTTCAGAAACTCTTTGTAATACATCATTGCCGTCCGGCGGTCACCAATCCGGTTGGCAGCCTCACCCAGCCAGAAATAGGTCCTGGAAGCAATCACCGGATCGTACCGGGCAAACTCAAGGGAGACCTCCAGGGCATCCTCCGCTTCAGAGAACCTCAGGTTCTTATAAAGTTCGAGTCCGCGGTAAAAAGCCACCTTCTGGTTGGCCCTGTCGATATTTTCGTCCCGCATCTTGATCTTCTCCAGTGATGCCATTGCCATGCTGTAGTTCCGGGTACCCAGGTAGGCCATCACCAGGTAGTTGTAGGCTTCGTCCATATTGTCCGCTGCAGGATAGGTCCGGATGTACAATTCGAAGGCCCTGACCGCCTCATTGAAGGGGTTCAGCGACATCTCGAAGGTCACCTTGGCAAAATTAAAGAGGGCATCCTGCTGGATCCTGAGATCGAAATCCATATCTGCCGCACGGGAAAATGAAACACGCGCCTTCCCCATTAAGCCAAGCTTCATGTAACAATCGGCCAGGTGATATAGTGCACTCTGCGCAATCTCGGTCCGCCGGTAAGAGATCTGCTCGAACAGCTCCATGGCATTCTCATACTCCCCGTTGCTGTAGTATGCAAAAGCAAGCTGGTACCGGTCATGGATGGAATAGGACTTCGTGTTGGCCTGGTAGGTCTCCAGGAAAGGGATCGCCTGGTCGTACTGTTTCAGCATAAAATGGGACTCCCCAATGATCTTGGCCATCTCCCCCAGCCTTCTTTCCGATACCGAAACCATAAAATCAGGAGCATATTCAAGCACCTCATCATACTTCTTCTGCATGTAAAGAATTTGTGAGATGTAGTAGGGTGCAATCTCCGAAAAGAGCGGATCATCATCAATGGCTCTGAAACCCATTAATGCTGTCTCATAATTTTGATCCACATAGTGAATATGGGAGTAGTAGTAGGTAGCCGGTGCCTGGAAAGTCGACTTAACGTCCAGTATCTCGTAAAACTCCACACGGGCCGATTCAAAATCCTTACGCATATAAAATGCATAGCCTTTCTTAAAATGGTATTCAGACAGGTCAGCGGATGTAAGTTTCGAGCGGTCTACCCGGTTGTACCATGAGATGCAGCTGGGCCAGCTGTTCTTATCATAGAAGTAATCGGCCAGTCTGAACGAGGCCTCATTCACGTGCGGACTCTCAGGGAAACCTGCTTTGAATTCGTGGACCAGGTATTCGGAATCGTCGTTGCGCAGTTCAATGGCCGACATGGCCCTGTAGAAATATGCTTCGGACAAAACTTCTGACCTGGAACCAGGATGTTCAGCGATCAGGCCGTCAAAAACCTGCCTGGCGGCTCCGTACTTCTCTCTTTCATATAACTGAAGTCCCCGCATAAATTCATTGTCACCATATTCATAAACCGGTGTTTTCTGGCTGAACAGGGAAAATGGCAGAAGAAAAATCAGGATTGTAATAAACAGCTTAACTTGTCGTACCATAGGGTATGTATTAACTAGATAAAAGTACGAATATTACTTTCGGCTCAATTGTCGGAATCTCTTTTTAATTAACAGTCGTATGTTAACTTTTAGTATGATTATAATTCTTAATTTTGGCGGAAACTGAAAGTTTTATGACTATCGATAATGTCATCACCCTGGAAAATGCGGTAATTGGTATTGATGATCACGTAGTTCTGACCGATGTCAACCTCTCGGTAGGAAAGAGTGAGTTTGTATATGTGATCGGTAGGGTGGGCAGTGGTAAAACCAGCCTCATCAAAACCATTAATGCTGAATTGCCTCTTATTGAAGGGACCGGAATCGTTGCTGAATTCCAGCTGGATAAGATAAAACGCAAGGAGGTTCCTTTCCTCAGGAGGAAGCTGGGTATCGTCTTCCAGGACTTCAAATTGCTCACAGACCGTACCGTGGAGCGCAACCTTGAGTTTGCATTGAGAGCAACGGGATGGAAAAACAAGGAGGAGATCAATGAGCGGATTGCCGATGTTCTTGAGAAAGTACACCTGGGGTACAAGGGATACAAAATGCCTCACCAGTTATCGGGTGGTGAACAGCAGAGGGTGGTCATTGCCCGTGCACTGCTTAACGACCCGGATATAATCCTGGCCGACGAGCCCACCGGGAACCTGGACCCTGCCACCTCTGAAGAGATCATGCAGATCCTGCTCGGTATTGCCGAAAGCGGTCGCGCCGTGATGATGGCCACTCACAACTATCACCTGATCAAGAAGTTTCCGTCAAGGACCTTGAAATGCGAGGATGACAAAATTTCAGAAACCAACCTTAGCGAAGCCGACATCGACCGCCTGATCCACAACGAACCTGCCTAGCCCGAATTTACGGGTTACGAACCAGCAGCTAAGATAACTGGTTGAAAATATTGACCGTTCGCTCCCTTAAAGGAAGCAGAGCGGAAGATCGATCAATGTAATTTATACATTCCCGATCAGATTTGTCCTACAGTAAAACGAGCCTCTTCCTTTGCCCAATCCTTTGCTCTTGAGGAAAGTCGGCAAATGACGACGTCATCCATTCTTCCGGTTCCAGCACCCTATCGGAAATAATCTCCGAATCCATTGTGGTGATGTTCTCCGACAATGCTGGGATCGTATCTTCCAGAAGTGTTGATTTTCCTGTTGATGTGTTTACCAACAATGCCAGTGCGGATCCTATGAATAATACTTTTGCTTTCATCACTTTAGGTTTTAATCCTTTGTCAAATTCACTTCAAAAATAGGAGCCATGATCATCGGAGTAAACAGTAAATCGGCGAGTTGACACTTATTATCGGTAAAACATGCGGAATGGAAGAAAACTTGTTTTCAAGATTGAGGAACGGGAGTCTATTCTGGCAGAAATAGAAAACGAAGAGGGACGGCACCCGTGTGGCCCCTGTCATAACACTATCATGGATCTGCTTGCAATCCCTTCTTTTGTTGTTAGTTTATAGATATAAACTCCCGGCTTCACCAGTGTTCCATTCACATCATTACCGTTCCAACTAACAGTATGGATTCCTTTATCCCGGTATCCTTCATGAATCATACTAATAAATCTGCCATTTGTATCGTATATGACCAGTGCCGCATTTCCGGACTCTTTCAGAGTGAAGGATATTTCGGTGTGGTTTGAAAAGGGATTTGGCTGGTTTTGTGATAGGGAAGAGGCAAAAGGGGAATGTATCTCCGGAGTATAAGTGGATAGGTAGGAAGGATCAATATGGAGTATTACACCTCCCGTTCCAACCGTCCATCCATTTACATTGTCGGCAAATGAAACTGCTTTTAAAGAGACCCCCATGGCTGCATGCTCCATTTGTTCCCAGGACTCCCCCCCATCCTGTGAGTACATTATGATGCCCCAGCTGCCCACCATCCATCCATGTATGGAGTCTGTAAAACAGAGATCGGTGAAGTTATAATCGTTTTCCAGGTCCTCACTCCAGGTCTCTCCTCCGTCGGTCGATGCGAAGTTTGCTTCACCGCAAATCGTAGCATGCAAATCATCAGAAAAAGCAATATCGTAGGTATTGGTCCAATCTTCAGGCAGGTATTTCCGCGTCCAGCTTGCTCCCCCGTCTTCCGTTTTTAGCAGATCACATTGTGCTCCAAGGATCCAACCGCTTTGTTCATTCTGAAAATGAAGTGCCCCCGATCTGATTCCCCATCCAATGGTAATATTTCCTTTCTGTCCCGTATTGACCCCCTCCCAGCTGGTTCCGCCATCTGATGTTTTAAGCGCTTGTATATACATATCGGGATAGGGTATCTCATTGCTCAGAGCCCAACCCTTCTGATCATCAAAGAAGAAAAGATCAACGATCTGATTACTTGCAACATCCTGAACCTGCTGAACCCAGGTCTCTCCTCCGTCATTGGTATGCAAAATTCCGGAATTGGTGTTGACATCATACCTCTCCACTTTGCCTACCGCCCAGCCGGTACTCCCATTCACAAACTCAACAGCATTGAGTCTGGTGTTCATACCCGATACTATTTCTGTCTGGAATGAGTATTGTTCCTCCCAGCTTTCTCCCCCATCATCGGAATGCAGAATCACCTGGGCCCAGGACTCAGGCTCTTCACTTTTCTGACCCACTACCCAGCCCTTTGACACATCGATAAAGAATACGTCCTCAAAGTTGTACAGGGTATTGATCAAATGATGGGTAAACAAGTGATCGCCATAACTTTCGGCGAAGCCTTCTTGGGAATCCTCGTAATCACCCCATGGGTCATCCGATCTGACCAGGTATCCCTGGTCTCCCATAGCAATAACTTTCTCTTCCTGAACTTCCAATCCGTAAATACCCTGGCCATCGTGTTTATCCATCCGGATGATGTCCCAGCTTTCGCCTCCGTCCATCGTACGGTATACAGGTGGTCCCCAAGCTGCCCCATAGCTAGATCCCATGGCATATCCATGAAGCGAGTCCAGGAAATCAACCTCCCAAAGCGTGCGATTTTCTTCACAACGCTGCCAGTTATCGCCACCATCTGAGCTGCGAAAAATGGAACCATTTGTTTCCCCGGAGTTGGCTTTAAAACCGACCATGAATCCGTGATCCGCATCTGGAAAAACAATATCTGTAAATACAAAATCCAGGTCGGGACTGTACTTCTCTATCCAGGTTTCACCCCCATCATTGGTATAATAGGCTGCACACTTTGTTTCGACGATATAATCAATATCCTCATTTTTCACCCCGATGGCCCATCCTTCCAGATTGGATGTAAAGTAAATGCAATGAATGAGCCCTGCTTCTTCAGGTAGGAACTGCTCAGACCAGTTATCACCCCCATTGGTGGTATGCAATATCTTTCCCTTCCAGGCCTCTGGATCTCCCCGGAAATCTGTTTTCAACACCTCATTGGCCACTACCCACCCATGGGAAGCATCGGCAAAACAGAGGGATTTAAGATCCAGGTCTGTTCCTAGCTCTGTTCTTGTCCAATGGTCTCCCCCGTCGAGGGTGTGCAGGAGCAGGCCTGATGTACCTGTTATCCAACCTTCTTCAGTGTCGAGGAATTGAACATCCCATAGTTGTTCTGAGAAGTGAATATCCGCAGGGAGCCAATTATATCCTCCGTCTGTGCTCTTTAAAATAGTACTTCTAAAGGCTTTAAGGTTTTGGTCCCAGTGCGGATCGCCTACTGCAAAAGCAATTTCCTCATTTAACA
>JAAEOI010000041.1 GCA_024244665.1 Bacteroidota bacterium
CGACATTCAGCGACGAATTTTTTAAGGAGGCTATGCGGCTCCTTATGCATGAGACAGAGTAACTCTTCATCTGTATGCTCGGGAGCGATTTTCATTGATCCGGGGGTATGTGACTGGATGATTCTCTTAAGCAGTCGCGGAGTACGAAGGAGGAGTTCCATCCTTAGTCCGGAAGAAATAAACAACTTCTTAATACCCTCAATAGCGGAAACATCGTTTAGTAGATCGAGAAAAAGATCTTCATCTATTTTCAGGTTCGCGCAGGGTTTCGGGTAAAGACAATCGCGTTTTTTACATGACCCTATAGCACAGTGGGTGCCATAGAGATTGGCCGTTGGCCCGCCAAGATCACTGATGGTGCCCTTAAAATCATCCATCTGGGAGATCCGCCTGCACTCTTTACTGATGGATTCCCTACTGCGTGAGATGATGGCTGGACCCTGATGCCTGGTAATGGCACAGAAAGAACAATTTCCGGAACAGCCCCGCACAATGGTCACTGAATCCTTGATCATCTGATAAGCTGGGATTTGCGACTTTGCAGGGTGGGGACGTCTCGTATAGGGCAAGCTATACAGTGCATCAAGTTCCTC
>JAAEOI010000042.1 GCA_024244665.1 Bacteroidota bacterium
AACGAAAGAAAGATTTCAACGATGGCTGAGGGTGGAATCGGATAAACGAATTTGCCCAAATGATCAATCAGAAGCGTCAGGTAAGATATTGACCGACCTGGAAAGTTTATTTGCTTTCTTGCTGACTGTAAAATCTATAGTATTGATTAATTTGACACCCAAAGGAGCACCCCATGAATGTTGATAAAGTTACCCGGTTTGAGTTTGATGGCCCAGCTGATACTGGACTGGTGGAATGGGAGGCCATGGACCCGGCAGGTATTGAGAGCGGGGAACCAGTCCAGCGCGGGCACTTTTATTACAATGATGAAGCTACAGGCCTGATGGCCGGGGTCTGGGACTGCACTCCTTTCCGGGGCAAAATGGAACCTTACTCCGTTGATGAATTCATGTATGTGCTGGAGGGGTCTGTCACCATGGAGCTGGAAGATGGTTCTTCAACAACCATTTCTGCCGGTGAAAATTTTATCGTCCCGAAAGGCCTGGTTTGCCGCTGGGTGCAAACCGAGTATATGCGTAAGTTTTTCGTCATCTTCTCAAGTGCCGAAGACGAGGTTCACGATAACCCGGCCCGGTACGGCATCATGACTCCCAGGCCCTCTGACGCCACAACACCTATCGTCATTAAGGATACCAGTCGAATCCTCGGTGCTGTCCCTGAGCAGTATAATCACATCTACTATACCGACAGAACAGGCCAGTTTACGGTTGGTATGT
>JAAEOI010000043.1 GCA_024244665.1 Bacteroidota bacterium
CTTCATGCAATTATGATCACTGATCTAAACTATCTAAAAACCATGTCAGGCGGCGATGCGAATTTCATAGCTGAAATGATCGCCCTTTTCAGGGAACAAATGGTCGAATATTCAGAACTAATGCCAAGGCTGATCAGGGAAAAGGATTTTGATGGCCTTTCCAAAACGGCGCATAAAGCCAAGTCCTCCGTTGGTGTCATGGGTATGAAAGGTGTGGCAGAGCTGCTCAAAGAGCTGGAGATCCTGGCTCATGATGAAAAGGAACAGGAGAGGTACGAAAGCATGGTTGATGAATTCCTGGAACTGGGTCATCTGGCTGTGGCAGAACTGGAACAGTCTAACCTTTAACCCGGACCAATGCTGGAGACAAAAAAAATTGATGACATAATGGTTGTTAGCCTGAAAGACACCAACAGGTTCAACTCCCCCATTGTAGAACCGGTGAAAGAGCACCTGCTTGAGTTTTTCACAAAGCCCAATGTAAACCTCGCTTTCGACCTGCAGGGGATTACCTTTATAGACAGTTCCGGATTCGGAGTCTTTTTGTCCGTACTGAAAGCCGCCAGTAACAATTACGGACAGTTCAAAATATGCAATGTCAGTTCCGAGGTCATGGAACTCTTCAAATTGCTTCAGCTGCATCATGTATTTGAGATTTATGATGAATTGGATGCATGCATGGAGAGTTATAAACCGTAATATTTCCTATTTTTACGTCATATTTAATATTCAAGGACTATGCAAAGAATCGCATTATGGGTAATGCTGGCAGTTTTGATGGGTGCCTGCAACCAGGCTCAGCAGAATAGAGAGGTCACTGAAACGGGAAATACGGAAAAAATAGTTGCTGCAACAATTGAGGAACTGATAGCCAATCCGCTCGAGTATGAAAACAAGGAGGTGGCGATCACAGGAATGGTTACGCACGTTTGCAAGCATGGTGGACAAAAATGTTTCGTCCTCGCGAAAGACGGGGAAACCCAGATCAGGCTCGTTCCCTCAGGGGATATCGACGAATTCAAGATAGACCTTGAGGGTTCCACTATTGCCATAAAAGGCACCTTAAAGGTACTGGCACCCCTTCAGACCGAAGCCCATTTGGAGGACCACGAGTCGAAGGAACACCATGCTGTGGAGATGTCACACTCAGAGGCTGAGAAAGCCCAAGTTTTCATTGAAACCCTCGAATTCAGGGAGATCACCGAATAAGTCTTATGGGCTGGCGGAAGTGGAACCGGTGGCTACACCGGGAGATGGGATTTTTGTTTTTTGGGATGACCCTTGTATATGGCATTTCAGGGATTGCTCTTAATCATGGAGTAGCCCGCCATTGGGATCCAGGGATCATAACACGCTCTGAAACCTTCCAGTACCGGGCACCCATCCAGAAAAGCGAGGTAGACCGTACTGTTATTGAGGAGTTACTTGAACTAACCGGCGAAGCCAAAAACTATAAGCAGTACTATTTCCCAAATAAAGAACGGCTGATGATCTATCTCAAGGGTGGCCATATCAATATGGAACTTGCATCCGGGGAGGTCAGCCTTATCCGGGTCAGGAATCGCCCCCTGTTCAACGAAGTGAACTACCTCCACTACAATAAACCAAGAAAGTTGTGGACCTGGTTCTCCGACCTGTTTGCCTTCTCACTGATCCTGCTTGCCGTTTCGGGACTGATCATGGTCCGGGGCAAAAAAGGGATCACCGGAAGGAATGGCATCCTTGTTGCAGCAGGCATCCTGATCCCCCTTATTTTCCTGTCAATTTATCTCTGGTTTTAAGGTGAATCCTTTAACTTTCCATGACGATACGGGGGTACATTCTATTCATATAATTGCTATCTTGGGTTATTGTTGATCTAATCCTGATTTCATGAGTAAAGAGATCCTCAAAGCATTAATGCAACTTTTTGCCATCATCTCCCGCCCGGAAAGCAATGCTTCCGAAAGGAGACTTGTGGTTGAATCCTTTTTGAACAGGCAGTTAAACCAGGAACTGGTCGCTCTCTACCTGAAGGTATTCGACGGTTACTTCAGTCAGGTCATGGAAGAGGATGCCAAGGTTGCCAAGAAGGAGCGGATTCTGGCAAAACGCTCGGTGAAGGTACTGAAGATCTGCACCGAGATCAACAGGGAACTGGCCCAACCGCAAAAAGTCGTTGTACTCTTCCAATTGCTCGAATTCATCAAATCGGAACAGGAAGCTGCGACAGACCAGGAGATGGAATTCGTCTCAACCGTGGCTGACACCTTTCATATCCCGGAAGAGGACTATCTCCTGATCAGGAGTTTTGTTTTGACCGATGATAAACTCGAATACAATCCCTCCTTCCTGGTGGTTGACAGTAAAAAAGAGGGCCCCGGTAAAACAAAGATCAAGCATGTCTACCGAAAGGACCTGGTGGGTGAGATCCGGTTCATCCAGGTGCAGTCGACCAACCTCTACTTCCTGAAGTATATGGGGAAAGCAGAACTTTACATGAACGGACAACTGCTTGAACCCCTGAAGAGCTATCCCCTGAATACGGGATCATCCCTACGAAATCAACAGATCAGGCCTGTTTATTACAGCGATATTGTCTCTCTTTTCGTGGGAGACAAAGTCAAATCAAAAATCGTATTTGAGGCAACCCACATTACCTACCAGTTTAAGAATGGTGCCATCGGCCTGCACGACGTAGGCTTTACCGAACAATCGGGAAGGCTGGTTGGGATCATGGGTGCAAGTGGGGCAGGCAAATCTACACTGCTGAATGTGCTCAATGGAGTTAGTAAACCCACCGAGGGAAAGGTACTGATTAACGGAATTGACATCCATAGCGGAGACCCTGGGGCTGAAGGTATCATTGGATTTGTTTCCCAGGATGACCTGTTGATCGAGGAGCTGTCGGTATACCAGAACCTGTACTATAACGCCAGGTTGTGTTTTGACAATTATACAGAAGAGCAACTGGTTGATACCGTTCACCGGGTCCTGAAGAACCTGGGACTTTTCGAAATCAGAGATATTCAGGTAGGTACACCTCTCAATAAAAAAATCAGCGGCGGACAGCGGAAGCGGCTTAACATTGCACTGGAGCTGATCCGTGAGCCGGCGGTTCTCTTCCTGGATGAACCTACATCGGGGCTCTCAAGCAGGGATAGTGAAAACATCCTGGACCTGCTGAAGGAACTGACCTTTAAGGGTAAACTGGTATTCGTGGTAATCCACCAACCCTCGTCCGACATTTTCAAAATGTTTGACAGGCTGCTAATCCTGGACACGGGAGGCTACCTTATTTATAATGGAAATCCCATCGACTCCATCGAATACTTCAAATCAAGGGTGCAGGCGGCCGACTGGAACGAAAGTGAGTGTCCTACCTGCGGTAATGTCAATCCCGAACAGGTATTTAATATTGTGGAGACCAATGTGCTGGATGAATTCGGACAGCTGACACATACCCGGAGGATCTCCCCTACCAGGTGGAGTGAACACTTCCGCGAACAGTACAAGGAATCGGAGAAGGCCACGGCCACTAAAGAGGATTTACCGGAGATCTCATTTAAGATTCCTGGCAGGCTGAAGCAATTCGGAGTATTTATTAAGAGAGATATCCTGAAGAAGCTAAGTGATGTCCAGTACCTGGTATTCAACTTCGCTGAAGCCCCTGTATTGGCCATTCTGCTTGCAGGCATTGTCCGGTATTATGACCTGGATGTCTCCAATAAATTCGGCTATACCCTGGCTGAGAATACCAACATGCCGGTCTATATTTTCATGTCGGTTATCGTTGCCATCTTTATGGGGCTGACTGTAAGTGCCGAGGAGATCATCAAAGACAGGAAAATTCTGAAACGGGAGGCATTTCTGAACCTCAGCTGGTCGGGTTACCTTCTCTCGAAAGTGAGTGTACAACTGATGATCTCGGCCATCCAGGCTTTCACTTTCGTAATCATCGGTAATACAATCATGGGTATAAAGGGAATGTATTTCGAATACTGGCTGGTGTTATTCTCCTCCTGGGCCGCAGCCAATGTGATGGGACTTCTCATCTCGGACAGCTTTAAAACCGTAGTAACCATATACATACTGATCCCCTTCCTGGTCATCCCACAAATCATTCTGAGCGGGATCATTGTGAAATTTGAGAACCTGAACCCCCAGATTTCATCACCGAAAAAGATCCCCTGGTACGGAGAGATTATTACTGCCCGCTGGGCATATGAAGGGCTGGCCACTTACCAGTTCATGAACAACGAATACCAGGAAAACTACTATGACCAGAGCAAGCTCCAGAGCATAGGAAACCTGAAGGCAAACTTCCACATTAAACAGCTACTCAATAAGATTGATTACGTGGAACGTCACCTGGACAATCCGAAAAACAGTGAAGAGCTTGCCTATTCGCTCAAAGTCCTCAGGAACGAAATCAGGCATGAATACAGGGAACGATTAGTTTTAAAGAGCTATCATGAGAGTACACCCGGATTCTCCATGAAGTACAGGGAACAGCTCTATCCCGAACTGGTAAACCAGGAGATTATCGACTACACCCGTGAGTACTTGACAACACTTCAGGAATTCTACAAAGAGACATTCAGAAATGCAAGGAGTGAAATAGATAAGATTACTAAAACATATGATTCTGAAGAACTTAAGGAGCTTCAAAGAACCCACACCAATAAGACCCTGGAGGAGTTTGTCACAAACAACAAGTCGTTTGATTACTACACCGAGTTCAAACGAAAGGCCGAGATGATTCAGAAGAGGGATCCTATATACCTGGACCCCACTCACAAATTCATCAAGGCTCATTTCTATGCCCCCAGGAAGATGATTGCAGGAGTATTCGTTGCCACACTCTGGGTAAATGTTGTGGTGATCTGGCTGATGACCATCGGGCTTTACATCCTGCTCTACTTCAGGGTAGGCAAAAAGTTCCTGGACTTTTTCGAGCGGCTCACACCCCGCAAAACCTAACATGGAAATAGAAAATGGGCTGCCAGCCAGAAGGTGACAGCCCATCCAAATCTCTATTGATTGACGGGGGACCTTGCTACTCTACAATTTCGATCATTTTGAAGGGAACACGGATAATGGACTCATAATCCTCTCCAGCTTCAAGCATATCCTCATCATCCTCTTCGTAATACCAGTTGATGATCACCTCATTTTTGCCTTTATGGATCGCTTCAAGCTTTTTGAATACATCAAGGATGCATTTCGAAGAACTTGTATTGAAGTACTCCAATTGCACATTGACCTGGGTCAGGTCCAGGGGCGTTCCGCTGTACTCCTCCAGCCATTCAACAAGTGGTTTATAAAACTCAATGGAGTTTTCAGGTATTGACCTACCCTTAATCTCTAATACTCCCTCCTGTCCGCTAAACTTGACACTCGGCGTTTTTGCGGATCCTTCAATTGACAGTGCTTCCATATTTGGCTGTTTTTCTATTATTATCACTACATAAAATCGATGAAAACATCGAGGTTGAAGAAGTAGTATATATCGTTGAATTTTTTAAAGGTGTAATCAAGCTTATTGCCGGTTTTCCTTGCAATATCAACCAAACCCAGTCCGCCTCCGCCCTTTTCCGACAATCTCTGGTGGTTCAGAATGAATTTATACATGTCCTTCAACTCCTCCTTACCCATGGAGTTGATTTTATCAATCTTGTTCTTTAGTACATCAACTTTATCATGGGAAACAAAATTTCCTGTGGATATTCTATACTTTTCCGACTCCCTGCTAATGACCAGTATTCCAAATTTGGAGTCATACTCCTCCCTCATCTCCTCTGGTAGCATCTCTATATGATGGTACAGGTTCTGAAGACTTTCCACCAGGACGTTATATACTTTCTTGCGAATCTTAGAATTCTCATTGTAGTCGTCCATCCTGGACTCTACTACCTCTAATGCATTACTGATGAGTTCACTTGAGATATTCCCTTTGAAGGCCATCAAAACATCTCCGCCATTCAGCGTGGAGTAATACTCATTGACATCAAAGCTCATTTAGCTTCTTTTTGTTGACTTGGACTTTGCTGATTGATCAGCAAATATAGAAAAAAAGTTTCAGTAACTAATATAGATAAAATTCGGGCGCATCCGCAATAAAAAACAGCAAAACCTGTTTTTTTTTCAACAAATACAGTAATTGTCCGGCCGTAGGGGATCACGGTTTCATTCCCGTTTTATATTCTTTCCAGTTACCCTTGAAAGTTTTATAGTTGACATAGGAACACTCCAGTGCACCATTATGCAGCTGCTGTTTTGACGCCGGCTTGAGCCCAACCCTTTTCATAGCCTTGCCACTGGAAGAGAGTATCCATGCATCAGAACCGGGATACTTGTGTTTCAGCGTGGAGCCGATCATCGCATATAGCGATTCAATATCCTCCGTTTTCAATCTCTCCCCGTAGGGAGGATTCATCACGATGGTGGCTCCCTCCATGGCGCCAGAGCTTTCAAAATCCATCTCCTCAACGGTAATTAAATGGGACAGCTCCATACTCTTTACCTGGCGTCTGGTAATTTCAACCGCCTCCGGATCCACATCCCGCGCAATGATAGGGACCTTAACCTCCCTTTCCTTGGGAAGATTCAGGGCCACGTGCTCCATAAGCTCCGGGTCAAAATCTTTCCAATTCTCAAATCCATACTGCTTCTTAAAGATTCCCGGGGGAATGCCCGCTGCAATCAGCGCGGCCTCAACGGCCAGTGTTCCCGATCCACACATGGGATCGAGAAAAGGGGTTTCCCCGCTCCAGCCTGTTGACAAAATCATCCCGGCGGCCAGGACTTCGTTCAGGGGAGCGTCAAAATGACCTGTCCGGTAACCCCGCTTGTGCAGTGAACCACCTGAACTGTCCAGGGAAATGGTCGCCCGGCGGCCGGAAATATGAAGATTAATCAGGAGGTCAGGTTGTTCTCGGTTCACAGACGGCCTGATACTGGTCCTTTCCCTGAAACGGTCAGCTATGGCATCCTTTACTTTCTGAGAAACATAAAAACTATTTTTGAAGTGTGGGGAGTATACGACAGAGTCGATGGCAAAGGTCATCTTGTTATCCAGAAATTGCTCCCACTCAAACTGTTTAACTCTCCTGTAGAGGCCCTCACTGTTACTCACTTCAAACTCGAGAACCGGAACCAGGACCCTGAGCGCTAGCCTGGAGGCCAGATTCACTTTGTACATCAGTGCCCGCCTGCCGTAAAAGGTCACTCCCCGGTTTACGATTTCCGCCTTTTCAGCCCCTAACCCGGCAAGTTCTGCAGCCAATAATTGCTCCAGCCCCTTGAGGGTTTTCGCATGATATTTTTCAAATTGTGCCATATCCCATTTTTCGATAAATAGTCTCTTCCGCCATTTTGAACCGCCCCTCCCCGCTTCCGCTCACCAGCTCCCAATCCATTCCGAAATGTTCCAGTTCTCTTTCGTATTGTTCAAACAGCCGGTCTCGCTCAATACCACCATTCTCCCTGATTCCATCTGGAATCCAGGGAATATCCGGGGCACAGAGCAATACCAGGTCGAATCGTGCCCCCATTATGGCACTGTCAAGCCATTGGGGAACTCTCTTAAAAACCACCTCAAACCACACCCTGGTGATCATCAGCCATGTGTCAAAAAAGACCCATTCCGTTCCCGGGTAATCCCTTTCATAGGAAGAGAGCTGCTGCCTGGCAATATGTTCCACATCACCGAAGTTGTATGGATGATCCAGATCCTCCACATAAGCCCTGGCATATTCCTCCACCGCAATCCCGTTAAACCGTTCAGACAACCAGTTCACCATTTCGGTCTTCCCGGTCGATTCGGGCCCGGTTACCAGGACCCGCTTCAATTTTCGCTTCTGTTTTGAAGTGCCTTTTTCCATTGGATATATCCAATCACTGCCATTATGGTATAAACTGCAAATAAAACAAGGGTTGGATACAATCCACGGTAAAGATACAAAGCCATTGAAACTGTGTCAACGATCACCCATAAGATCCAGTGCTCAATAATTTTCCTGGCCAGCATCCAGGTGGCAGTGAAACTCAGGGCTGTAGTGAATGCATCCCAGTAGGGAATGGGCGAATCGGTGAAGTGGTCCAGAAGCAGCCCAATACTGGCAAATGCAGCCGCTGTTATCAGGGCAAGAATAAGCCCCTGCTTCAAACTGATCCTTGTCACAGAAAGGCCCTTTCCGCCACCTTCTTTCTGTTTCGACCAGACTACCCAACCATATATACTGATAAAAAAGTAATACCCGTTAAGTCCCATATCAGCGTAAAACTTCGCCTGGAAAAAAACCACCATATAGAGTATGGCGCTAACAATTCCCATGGGCCAGAGGAGGATATTCTGCCTTATGCTGAACAGAAGATAGAGTAAGGAGAACACGACACCCAGGATCTCCACATATTGCTCAGAGATCCAGGAGATCATTCAGCCTCAGCTTTGGCCAGTTTCCGGGAGACCATGGAGGGATCCTTCAATATCTCAACCGCCCTGTTGAATACTGTGTTGGAATTATTATAAATCTCATAAAACCGGGCCATGGTCCACA
This sequence comes from Bacteroidota bacterium, assembly GCA_024244665.1. Next base: position 8,541 of record JAAEOI010000043.1, read on the forward strand.
GGTCTCTTGCCAAATAACCCTTCATTAACATTGCTATCTGGTCCTCCGAAATATCCCACTGCTCCTGGTTGAAGGGGAGCTTCTCTGATTCGGCAAATGCTATCATGGCATCCATCAGCTCCTTACCTGGCTGAAAGTTCTTTTGAAATGAATCAAAATCGGGGAAGCGTGAAAGGTATTCATCACGGTGGTCATCCACATACTGAAGAACGAAGCGGTTGAATAACCCCCGTCTGATCAGCTCCCTGTAATAATCGGAGTAGGATGTGGTATCCATTGGAACAAAATAGTCGGGCATAATACCCCCACCTCCGTAAACGGTTCTGTTCATTGTCAAGGTCTGGTATCTTTGAGATTCAGGGAATACAATACTATCCTCACTGTTCAGTTCCCCGTTGTTATAGCGGTAAATGAGGTCCATGGCATACTCTTCATACCCATCCTTATATGGCTTCTGGATGAGCCTGCCGGTGGGAGTGTAATAACGGGCCACGGTAAGCCTGATCATGGATCCGTCCCCAAGTGGAAATGGCTGTTGCACCAGGCCCTTGCCAAAAGAGCGACGCCCGACAATCACTCCCCGGTCCCAGTCCTGCACAGCACCGCTCACAATCTCACTGGCCGAGGCTGAACTTCCGTCTATCATAACCACCAGGTTGCCCTCCTCAAAGAGCCCTGCCCTGCGTGCCCTGTATTTCCTGTCAGGCATATTGTTCCCGGCAGTGCTTACAATTTCTTTGTTGCCTGAAAGGAAATGATCGGCCAGGTCAACTGCAACCGGCAGCCAACCTCCTCCATTCCCTGAAAGATCGAGGATCAGATCCTCCATTCCCTCCTGTTTCAGATCCTTCATGGCAGTCTCAAACTCATCTATTGTGGTGTGCGAAAACCTTGCAAGCCTCACATATCCAACCCGGTCATTGACCATATAAGATGCATCAAGGCTGAAAACCGGTATCTTATCCCTGGTAATGGTGAAATCCAGGAGCAGGGGAACTCCCCTGCGCTGAATTGAGATTTCCACCATGGTGCCTTTGGGGCCTTTTAACAATCGCTGAACATCCCTGGTGGTTATGCCTGTTCCAGCCACGGTTTCCCCTTCTACCTTTACGATCCGGTCGCCGGCCAATATTCCAACCCTCTCCGAGGGACCTCCAGATATGGCACGGATGATATAGATGGTATCTTCAAGAACATTGAAACTTACGCCGATCCCGTCAAACTCACCCTCGAGCTGTTCGCTCATCTCCTCCAGCTCCTCTTTACTCAGGTAGGAGGAGTGCGGATCGAGCTCGTGCAGCATGTGCTCAATGGCATCCTCCATCACCTCTACATTATTAATGGAATCCACATAGTAGCGGCTCACCTTCTCCATGACCAGGGCAAGCTTCAGGGCTTCAGGACTGGAAAACTGTGCCTGGGTTGCCAGTGATCCCAGCAAAAATGCTCCCAGGGTCAATAAATATCTGAATCGAATCATCATCTCTTGTTTTCTATATGAATTAAACTCTCTGGGAGTGAAATTGTTTTAACAGGCCGGCAGGATTATTCCCATTCAATGGTAGCCGGCGGTTTTGAACTGATGTCATACACCACTCTGTTGATGCCCCTGACCTTGTTGATGATGTCATTGGATATCTGGCTGAGTACCTCGTGTGGAAGATGTCCCCAGTCGGCCGTCATGCCGTCGGTGGAAGTCACCGCCCGCAATGCCACCACATACTCGTAGGTCCGCTCGTCACCCATCACGCCCACCGACTGAACCGGCAGAAGAATGGCACCTGCCTGCCAGATCCGGTCATAGAGGCCATACCTGTGAAGCGCCTTAATATAGATATCATCGGCCTCTTGTACAAGGCGAATCTTTTCCGGGGTAATTTCACCCAGGATGCGGATCCCGAGCCCCGGCCCGGGAAAGGGATGTCTTTTAAGAAATGATGCGGGAATACCCATGGAGTAACCCACCCTTCTCACTTCGTCTTTGAAGAGGAGCCGAAGCGGTTCAACCACCTTCAGGTCCATCTTCTCTGGCAATCCGCCCACATTATGATGCGATTTGATGGTCACAGAGGGGCCATTTACCGATACCGATTCAATCACATCCGGATAGATGGTGCCCTGTCCGAGCCACTTAATATTTTTCAGCCTTTTTGCCTCTGCTTCAAATACTTCAATGAAATTCTTCCCGATACTCTTCCTTTTTTCTTCCGGGTCGCTGATCCCTTCCAGGTCCGAGATGAACTTTTCACCGGCATCCACGCCAATCACATTCAATCCAAGGACCTCATATGAATCGAGCACAGAGGAAAATTCATCCTTCCTCAACAAGCCGTTATCCACGAAAATGCAGATCAGGTTTTCGCCTATGGCGCGGTGTAACAGGCTGGCCGCTACTGTGGAGTCAACACCTCCCGACAATCCGAGCACCACCCGATCGTTCCCCAGCTTTTCCTTCAACTCATTTACTGTACTCTCCACAAAAATTTCCGGGGTCCAATCCATAGAGCAGCCACAGATCTCCGACAGGAAATTAAAGAGGATGGTTTTACCTTCGGTGGTGTGGTATACCTCCGGGTGGAACTGCAGCCCGAATGTCAGCTCATCCTCCAGAGCATAGGCCCCCACCTTGACATCAGCTGTGGATGCAATCACCTGGCTATTTGCAGGCAGGCTGTTAATTGTGTCGCCGTGCGACATCCATACCTGGGTGTTTGAGGAGAGGTTCCTGAGCAGGGGATTCTCAGAATCGATATAACTCAACCTGGCCCTGCCATACTCCCTGGAATCTGACTGCCTTACCTTGCCGCCATAATGATGAGAGAGGTGCTGTGCCCCATAGCAGATTCCCAGCAAAGGAAATTTCCCCTTGATTGCTTCCAGATCAGGAACAGGGGCATTCTCATCCCTTACAGAAAACGGGCTCCCGGAGAGGATAACACCTTTAACAGATTCATCAGGCTCCGGGTATTTGCTGAATGGATGTATCTCACAATAGACATTGTGTTCCCTTACTTTTCGTGCAATTAGCTGGGTATACTGTGATCCAAAATCGAGGATAAAAATCTTTTCGCTCACCTTTCTCTTTTTTAACTGAATTGAAAGAACAAAATTAACATTTTATTCCGTTGTCACCCGTCTTTGCTCAACCGAATAGAGATCCCCGTCAGTAACCCCGTCGGTCCTCTCAAAAACTGCCCTCGCCTCCTCAACCAGCACCTTGTAGTCCTTGTACCTGCTTGAGAAATGACCGATAAGAAGTCTTCCTGCACCGGCTTCTTTTGCAATGGTGGCTGCCTGTACAGATGTGGAGTGAAGGGTTTCCCTTGCCAGCTTCTCATCCTTGCCGGAAAAAGTGGCCTCATGAAAAAGCAGGTCCACATCTTTCACCTTTTCCGAAAGAGTGCGGTCAAATACCGTATCAGATATATAAGCATAGGAGCGTTGCCTGAATGGAGGCAGCGTTAAGCGTTGGTTGGGAATCACCTCACCGGTTCGGGTCAGATGATCCTTCCCCTGTTTAAGCCCCACCACATCGGCAATTCCCAGGCTATACTCTTCGATGCACTCTTTCCTTACATTCAAGTCCTTTTTCTTCTCCCTGAATAGATAGCCATAGGTAAGAGTTCTGTGTTTCAAAGATATGGATCTCACCGTTATCCTGTCATCCTCAAAAATGCAATCATCCCCGGCATGACCGGGTATATGGTAACAAATTTCAAAGGGGAGCTTACCAAAAAAGGAGAAATGCTGCTTCATCATCGGCTCAAGAGTAGCCGGACCATATAGGTTGATAGGGACTTTCCGGCCCATCATACCCAGGGTGGAGAGTAAGCCAAATAATCCGAACACATGATCTCCGTGGAGGTGTGATATAAATATATGGTGTATCCGGGCAGGATTATGGCCGAATTTCCTTAGCTGAACCTGTGTTCCCTCACCACAATCAATTAAAAAAAACCGCTCATCTACCTTAAGTAAATGAGCGGTTGGAAATCGTTTTGATGTTGGCAGCGCTGAACTGCTGCCGAGTATGGTCAGGTCAAAAGACACTGTCTCCCCTAATTAACCTGCCTCTTTGATCAATGTTTCCGCCTCTTGCAGGGAGTTTGAAATATTCAACACAGTATCAAGCTGTGATATGGTAATCAACCTTTCTACTGCATCATTCAATCCTGTGAGCACGAAGGTGCCGCTTGCATTCTTACACAGTCGGTTCGCCACAAGTATTGCACTCAATCCTGAAGAATCACAATAGCGGCAGTTGCTCAGGTCAAGGACAATGTTCTTCTCACCATTTCCTGAGACAAGTACCAACTCGGATTTCAGTGTTGGCGCAATGTGCGTGTCGAGTTTCTCCTCCAATACTTTGATCAAAGTATGGTTTTCAAATTTGTCAATCTTGAATTCCATCGCTGACTTTATTGTTTAAGGGTTTTACGTTCTTACTCCTTATCGTCTCCGGCTTTCTTCTTCTTCGCTGTGTTCTCTTTCGCTTCCATCTCTGACTTCAGTGCGGCAAGTTCGGAGATATCGCCTAGTGTGGTTTTCTCCAGGTTTGTTTTCAGTTTCCTGGTTGCTTTCCTTACCTCAGCTCCTTCACTTTGCTTAGTTGTCCGGGTTGAAGACTTCTGCTCATCCTCGTGGATACGACTATGAGACAAGATAATCTTTTTTGCGGACTTATTAAACTCTATCACTTTAAAATCTAATTTTTCGTCCACTTTCACACCACTTCCGTCCACTTTCACAAGGTGCTTCGGAGTAACAAATCCTTCAACTCCATACGGCAGAGCAACAACGGCTCCTTTGTCCATCAGTTCGATGATGGTACCCTCATGAATTGAATCCATGTTGAATACATCTTCGAAGACATCCCATGGATTCTCCTCCAGTTGTTTGTGACCAAGGCTTAGTCGGCGATTGTCCTTATCAATTTCGAGAACAACAACTTCAATATCAGCAGCAATTGCAGTGAATTCGGCCGGATGCTTCACCTTCTTGGTCCATGACAGGTCCGAGATATGGATCAGCCCGTCAACACCCTCTTCAATCTCAACAAATACACCGAAATTGGTGAAATTGCGGACCTTTGCGGTGTGCTTGCTACCAACACTGTACTTCTCATCGATCTTCTCCCACGGGTCGGTTTTAAGCTGCTTGATACCAAGTGACATCTTCCTTTCCTCGCGATCGAGAGTCAGGATCACTGCATCGACTTCGTCTCCTACCTTCATAAACTCCTGGGCGCTCCTGAGGTGCTGGGACCATGACATTTCAGAAACGTGAATCAGACCTTCAACACCGGCTGCAATCTCAACAAATGCACCGTAGTCGGCCATCACAACAACACGTCCTTTTACCTGGTCCCCAATTTTAAGAGCCTCATCCAGTGAATCCCACGGATGGGGAGTCAGCTGTTTCAGACCCAGTGCGATCCGCTTCTTATCATCGTCAAAGTCAAGGATAACAACATTCAGTTTCTGATCAAGCTCAACAATTTCTTCAGGATGGTTCACACGGCCCCATGAGAGGTCTGTAATGTGGATCAGTCCGTCCACACCACCCAGGTCGATAAAGACACCGTAAGAGGTAATGTTCTTGACGGTTCCTTCCAATACTTGTCCTTTTTCCAGTTTCGCAATGATCTCCTTCTTCTGCTGCTCAAGCTCCTCTTCGATCAGTGCTTTATGGCTTACAACCACATTCTTGAATTCATGGTTGATCTTAACCACTTTGAATTCCATATTTTTCCCTACGTATGCATCGTAGTCCCTGATGGGCTTCACATCGATCTGCGATCCGGGAAGGAAAGCCTCGATTCCGAATACATCCACGATCATACCACCCTTGGTGCGGCATTTGATATATCCCTTGATAACCTCATCCTGGTCAAGTGCCTGGTTAACGCGATCCCATGAACGCATAGCCCTGGCTTTTTTATGGGAGAGTACCAGTTGTCCTCTTTTGTCTTCCTGGCTCTCTACGTATACCTCTACAGTATCCCCAGCTTTCAAATCGGGATCATAACGAAATTCTGAAATTGAAATTATACCTTCAGATTTGTACCCGATATTGATCACCACTTCACGTTTGTTCATGGAGATTACTGTACCATCAATCACCTCATTTTCGGAGATGGTAGATAGGGTTTCCAGATACAATTTTTCAAACTCAGACTGGTCATCTGTTGTATCCAGTTCATCGGCAGCAAACTCGTCCCAGTCAAAATCAGCAACACCGGTATTGGCGTTGGAACCTGTTTTGGCAGTTTTCTTTGTAGCAGCTATTTTTGCCGGCTTCTCTTTGCTGGCTTCTTCGGCGGGTGCCTCAGCTACAGCTTGTTCTTCGGCTTGCGCCTCAGTTGGTGCCTCAGCTGGTGCTTCGGTTACAGGCTCTTCTTTAGTTTCTTCGGCAACTGCTTCAGCTTCTTCCTTAGTTTCTTCGGCAACTGCTTTAGCTTCTTCTTTGGTTTCTTCGGCAACTGCTTCAGCTTCTTCTTTAGTTTCTTCTTTAGTTTCTTCTTTAGTTTCTTCCTTAGTTTCTTTGCTTGCGGTTGCGGTTGTCTTGGGTTTCTCTTTGGCAGGTGTTACTTCTGCAGCAGGCTGCTGCTCCTCAGCCTGAACATCGGCTGCTTTTTTGGGATCCTCGGCGTTTGCCTCAGCTCCTTTGGTGGTTTCTGACATTGTAATTACTTTAAAATTAATAAGTTAGACAATATATGGATATAAACGAGGCGCAAAGTTAACAAAAGGCACTTAAAACCCCAAAAAAAGAGCCCTATAAAGGGCCGACACACATAAAGATCATGAAATAAACCGGGATTAACAATTTCACAATGGTTGTTATCACCCGCTTCCTTTCGACTGTTCTGATCTGAACCAAAATAATTCAGGTGATTTTGATGTTTTCGGGGGTTCAATTTCCTGAAAACATGAAATCACAGGTTGTGACTTTCTAAAAATGCAAAAATGACTACCATACCATAAATGAAAAACCAGCCATTGATGCCACTTTGCAGCCATATGCCAAATTTTTATGCCCCTCAAAAACTATCATTGAACATTTATCGTTTTATCTTAAAAAAATTAACTTTACGTTGCATTTTTAAAACCTCTACAATATGAAAATTACGGTTGTTGGAACAGGATACGTAGGACTGGTGTCCGGAACATGTTTTGCAGAATCAGGGATTACGGTTATCTGTGTGGATATTGACAAAGATAAAATTGAGAAGCTCAACAACGGGCATATCCCTATATATGAACCCGGCCTTGAGGATATGGTGAAAACTAATGTCGAGAAGAGCCGCCTGTTTTTCAGCACCAGCCTGGAAGAGAGTATCGTGGATTGTGACGCGGTCCTGATTGCAGTGGGTACCCCCCCCGATGAAGATGGTTCAGCCGATCTTAAATATGTCCTAGGGGTAGCCGATGAGATCGGCACCTACATGCAGGACTATGTGGTTGTGGTTACCAAAAGTACTGTTCCTATCAAAACAGCTGAAAAGGTGAGGGTCCAGGTATCCAATGCTCTGAAAAGAAGAGGTTCGGACCTTGAATTTGATGTAGCTTCCAATCCTGAATTCCTGAAGGAGGGAGCAGCCATAAATGATTTTCTGAAACCGGACCGAATTGTAATCGGGACCGACTCAGAGCGGGCAGCTAAGATCATGGGACGCCTCTACAAACCCTTCCTGCTCAACGGCCATCCCATTGTCTCCATGGATATCACCTCGGCGGAGATGACCAAATACGCTGCCAACTCCATGTTGGCCACTAAAATCAGTTTCATGAACGACATCGCCAACCTGTGCGAGATTGTGGGAGCCGATGTGAACATGGTCCGCAAGGGAATCGGGAGTGATACCCGCATCGGGAACAAATTTATCTACCCAGGGGCAGGATACGGGGGCAGCTGTTTCCCCAAGGATGTCAAGGCTTTGATCAAAACAGGAGATGAGTATGGAAGATCCCTGGAGATACTTAAAGCTGTTGAGTTTGTAAATGACAAGCAGAAGTCTGTGATCCCGGCAAAGATCAAATCCCATTTCGGGGATGGCCTGAAGGGAAAGAAATTTGGATTATGGGGGCTCTCTTTCAAACCGCATACAGACGATATGAGGGAAGCACCATCATTGAAGATCATTAAAGATCTGCTCAAAGAGGGAGTGAAGATCAGGGTATATGATCCTGTAGCCATGGAGGAGGCAAAGCGAACGCTGGGAGATACTGTAGAATTTTGTGATGATAAGTATGAGGCACTCATCGATACCGACGGGTTAATCGTGGTTACAGAATGGCCCGAGTTCAGGGTTCTGAATTATAAGGTTATTGAGAAGCTGATGCTGGAGAAAGTTATTTTTGACGGCAGGAATATCTATGATCCGGAAGAACTGGTGGAGTATGGGTTCACCTACTACAGTATCGGGAGGCAACCGATTAAGCCCTGACAAACAAGTTTAATCCTGATAAACAAGCTTAAAATGAAGCGCATACTGATTACTGGGGGAGCGGGTTTCATAGGATCACACCTGTGTGAAAGGCTCCTGAATGAGGGAAATGAGGTGCTCTGCCTGGATAATTATTTTACAGGCAGCAAGAGAAATATCAAGCATCTCCTGGGCAACCCCTACTTTGAGTTAATCAGGCACGATGTAACAGCACCCTATTTTGTGGAGGTTGATGAGATTTATAACCTGGCCTGTCCTGCCTCACCCATACATTACCAGTACAATCCCATCAAAACGGTAAAAACCTCTGTGATGGGTGCCATCAATATGCTTGGACTGGCCAAAAGGATAAAGGCAAAAATTCTCCAGGCTTCCACAAGTGAGGTATATGGAGACCCAAGCATTCACCCCCAGCCCGAATCATACTGGGGGAATGTGAACCCTGTTGGAATCCGCTCCTGCTATGACGAGGGGAAAAGGTGTGCCGAAACGCTTTTCACCGACTACCACCATCAGAACAGGGTCCGGATCAAAATCATCAGGATCTTCAACACATACGGTCCCCAGATGCATCCAAATGACGGAAGGGTGGTCTCCAACTTCATCGTACAGGCACTCAGGAATGAGGAGATCACCATTTATGGCGATGGGGCCCAGACAAGGAGTTTCCAGTATGTGGACGACCTCCTGGAAGGGATGATTCGCATGATGCAAACCGGGGATGAGATCACCGGACCGGTGAACCTGGGTAATCCGGTGGAATTCTCCATCCGAGAGCTGGCAGAGAAAATCATAGAAATGACCGGGTCCCGGTCAAAGGTCACCTTTCTCCCCCTTCCCCAGGATGATCCCATCCAACGAAAACCGGATATTACGCTGGCAGGAGAAATTCTGGGGGGATGGAAACCTCTGGTGGAACTTGAAACGGGCCTTGAGCATACCATTGCATATTTTGACAAGCTATTAAAAAAGGAGATTTAGTAAGCATGAAAGGAATTATTCTTGCCGGAGGATCCGGAACCAGGTTGTACCCTATTACACGGTCAATCTCGAAACAGATTATCCCCGTATATGACAAACCGATGATCTATTATCCGCTCTCGGTGCTGATGCTTGCCGGGATCAGGGAGATACTGATTATCTCAACACCGGAGGACCTGCACCTCTACGAAACTCTGCTGGAAGACGGATCACAACTTGGTTTATCCCTCTCCTACGCCATTCAGCCTTCACCCGACGGTCTTGCCCAGGCATTCCTGATCGGCGAGGAGTTTATTGACGGGGATCCGGTTTCACTGATCCTCGGAGATAATATTTTTTACGGACATGGATTGGGGAAGACCCTTCATTATGCTGCAGCCCTGAAGGAAGGAGCCGAGGTTTTTGGCTATTTCGTCAACGATCCTGAGAGGTATGGCGTGGTGGAGTTCAACAGCTCCGGGAAAGTCATCAGCATTGAGGAAAAACCTGAGAAACCCAGGTCAAAATATGCTGTTACCGGTCTTTACTTTTATGACAGCACAGTCGTAACAAAAGCCAAATCGCTGAAGCCTTCCCGGCGAGGAGAGCTGGAAATTACCGACCTGAACAGACTCTATCTCGAAGAGGAGAAACTGAAGGTCCAGATCATGGGACGTGGAATGGCCTGGCTTGATACAGGAACCCATGAGAGCCTGCTGCAGGCTTCCAACTACATTCACACCATTGAACAAAGACAGGGATTGAAGATCTCATGTATTGAAGAGATTGCTTTTAAGATGGGATTTATTGACAGGTCCCAGCTGCTGGTACAGGCTGAGAAACTGAAAAAAAGCTCATATGGAGAATACCTGTTTCAAATAGCAGATGAAACAGTTTTTGATTTCAACAGTTAGAGATATATGAGGATACGGGAAACAGGAATTGAGGGCCTCACAATAATCGAACCGAAAGTATTCAGGGATCAACGCGGATATTTCCTGGAAAGCTACCCCCAGGCAAAACTGGAAGCGCTTGGGATCGACCACAAATTTATCCAGGACAACCAGTCTCGTTCAGTGATGGGAGTGATCAGGGGCCTGCATTTTCAACAGGAACCCAATGCCCAGACCAAACTTGTCAGGGTTACAGAAGGGGTGATCTACGATGTAGCGGTTGATCTCCGTGAAGGATCCTTAACCTATGGAGAGTGGTACGGACTGGAACTCAGTATCGAAAATCACCTTCAGCTTTTGGTTCCAAAGGGATTTGCACATGGATTCTCAGTGCTCTCCCCACATGCAACCATCTTATATAAATGTGATGCCGTTTACCACCCTGAATCTGAATCCGGCATCCGTTTTGATGATCCGGAATTACATATCGACTGGAAGGTAAGCCAGTCATCAGCGATTATTTCCGAAAAGGACAGGGTCTTACCCTATTTAAAAGAGATGTAAACATCGAACCATGAGTCATGTACTTGTAACCGGCGCCAAGGGTCAGCTGGGCCGTGAAATCAAAAAATTACGGAACCGCTACAGCCAGATCTATTCCTTCACCGATGTGGAAGAACTGGACCTCACCGATGCCCTGTCGATTGAGAGCTATCTGGCAGCCCATCAAGCAGATTATATCATCAATTGTGCCGCCTATACAGACGTGGACGGGGCCGAATCGGACCCAGAAGGTGCCATGCAGCTAAACCGGGATATCATTAAAAACCTGGTATCTGCTCTTGAAAAATGCCCGGAAACCAGGATCATCCAGCTTTCCACGGATTATATCTTTCCGGGCAATCTTCTTCGGCCCCTGAAAGAAGATGATTCACCGGATCCCCTCAGCACATACGGCATCACCAAGCTTGAAGGAGAAAAAATACTGGAGGATCATCCCAGGGCACTTATCATTCGCACCTCATGGCTTTACAGTGTATTTGGACGGAATTTTGTCAAAAGCATGATCAACCGCATGGATCAAAAGCAGGATCTAAGGGTGGTATATGACCAGGTGGGAACTCCCACCTATGCAGAGGACCTTGCAAATGCAATTATGCAGATTATTTCGGATGTTGAATCGGGTAAAAAAACATTCATCCCGGGAATATTCAACTATTCCAATGAGGGGGTCTGCAGCTGGTATGACCTGGCCATTGAGGTATGCCGACTGATATCGTGCCGTGGCAGTGTCCAGCCGGTTGAAACCTCAGAATATCCCCTTCCGGCCAAACGACCGCCCTATTCCGTTCTGAATAAATCAAAAATCAGGGAGGTTTATGGAGTGGAGGTACCATACTGGCGCGAGAGCCTGGAGAGGTGCATTAAAGATTTATTATAAACGTCGAATAGAAAAATTCATCAGGCAATGAGTAATAATGAGGATATACTGAAGCAGGTCAGGGAGAGAGCACAGCTTTGGCTGGACAGCCCCATTGATGAGGAGTCCAGAAAGGCCATTGTGAATATGATGAATGAAAATGAAACTGAGCTGATAGAAAGCTTTTACAGGGACCTGGAATTCGGGACCGGCGGGCTCAGGGGGATCATGGGCGTGGGAACCAACCGGATGAACATCTATACGGTTGGAATGGCCACACAGGGCCTGTGCAACTACCTGCTTGAACAGTTCAGCGACCGTGAGGGGATCGGTGTGGCAATTGCCTACGACTGCCGGAATAACAGTCCCCGGTTTGCCGAGATCACAGCACAGATATGCATTGCCAACGGCATCAGGGCATACATGTTCGACAGCCTGCGTCCCACACCGGAACTCAGTTTTGCCATCAGGCAGCTGGGTTGTCAGAGTGGGGTGGTGCTTACCGCCTCGCACAATCCGAAAGAGTACAATGGATACAAGGTATACTGGGAAGACGGAGGACAGATCATAAATCCCCATGATGTGAACATCATCTCTGAGGTTCAGAAGATCAAGTCGATCGGGGAGGTTAAATTTGACGGAGATAAAGATCAGATCATTCCTCTTGGAGAGGAGATGGATGCCCTCTACATTGACGAGGTGCTTAAACAATCCATTAATCCCGAGCTTATTGCGGCCCACCCGGGTATTAAAATAGTCTACACCCCCATCCATGGAACAGGAGTGGAAATGGTCCCCCGGGCACTGAAGAAGCTGGGATTCACAAATATCTACAATGTTCCCGAACAGGATGTGGTGGACGGCAATTTCCCCACGGTGGTATCACCCAATCCTGAGGAGTCTGCCGCACTGGATATGGCCCTGAAAAGAGCCGACGAAGTGGGAGCTGATATGGTCATGGCCAGTGACCCTGACGCAGACCGTGTGGGAATCGCCATCCGGGACAATTCCGGGAAACTTATGCTGGTAAATGGTAACCAGACCGCATCCCTCCTCTCCTACTACCTGCTGTCGCAGTGGTCCGAAAGGGGTAAGCTCACAGGCAAGGAGTACATTGTTAAAACAGTGGTCACTACAGAATTGATTGCCGACATGGCCAGGCACTACAAGGTCCCTTACTGGGATGTCCTTACCGGTTTCAAATTCATTGCAGATGTCATCCGGAGGAATGAAAACTCGATGACCTTTATAGGAGGCGGAGAGGAGAGTTACGGCTTCATGATCGGAGATTTTGTCAGGGATAAGGATGCAGTAGCCAGCTGCTCCATACTGGCTGAAATGGCAGCCTGGGCAAAAAGCAGGGGTATGAGCATGTTTGATATCATCCTGGAGATGTACCAGAAGTTCTCATTCTACCAGGAATCACTGATCAATGTGTTCAGAAAAGGTAAATCAGGGGCCGAAGAGATTCAGCAGATGATGTCCGGCTTCAGGCAGAATCCTCCTGACAGCATTGTCGGGTCGAGGGTTGTGACCATCAGGGACTTCCTTGAACAGGCAAGCCTTGATGTGCTGTCCGGAAAGAAAACACCCATGGAGAACCCCAAATCAAACGTGCTCCAGTTCCTCCTGGAGGATGGCAGCAAAGTATCAGTCAGACCATCCGGAACCGAACCAAAGATCAAGTTCTATTTCAGTGTCTTCGACAAACTGGAAAAGAGAGAAGATTATGAGCTTGTTAAAGGCAGGTTAGAAGAGAAGATCCAGTCAATCAAAGAAGAGATGAAACTTATTTAAACCCGGTATTATGAAATCATACAGAAAAGAACTCTGGTTCGACATCACCCGGAGAAGAGAGCTGATCAACATCACCCCCGAAGTCCAGGTATGTCTGCGTGAAAGCGGCATCCAGGAAGGCTTGATCCTGGTAAACGCCATGCACATCTCAGCCTCCGTATTCATCAATGATGATGAATCGGGCCTCCACCACGACTTCGAAGTGTGGTTGGAGAAGCTAGCCCCCGAGAAACCCCACAGCCAGTATCAGCACAACGGCTTTGAAGATAACGCAGATGCCCACCTCAAACGCACCATCATGGGACGTGAGGTGGTGGTGGCCGTCACCAAGGGCCAGATGGACTTCGGCCCCTGGGAACAGATCTTCTATGGCGAGTTTGACGGCAAGCGCCGCAAGCGGGTGCTGGTGAAGATTATCGGGGAGTAAAAATCCCCCGGGATTAATCGGGGGACCTATTGCATGATCTGATAAGAGATTACTTTCCTAATCCATTTGAGCAGCTACAGCAAGTTGTAACAACTCCCTGTAATTTGTTGACAATGAATCAGGAGTGCAAAACGATAGTGCAGATAACATAGAGACCCACCTGAGTCCCGGGGAGGGATCAATAAAGCTACACGTCCCATTATGGCACGTGAGGAGGTGGTGCTGTTACACAGGAAGGAAAGATGGACTTTGGCCCCTGGGAACAGATCTTCTACGGGGAGTTTGACGGCAATCGCCGCAAACGGGTACTCGTGACGATAATCGGGGAGCAGAATCCCCAATTATCATCTGGTAAAAATTCTAGTAATTGGTCTTCCTTGGCTTAGCCTCATTGACCACAATTTCCCGGCTTTCCATAGAAGTACCATTAAGGCCGGAAATAGCTTTGTTGGCCTCTTCATCATTTTCCATGGTGATAAAACCAAAACCTTTGCTCCTGCCGCTGTACTTGTCTGTAATAACGTTTGCTTCACCTACTGTACCATATTCCGAAAACAATTTCTCCAGGTCACTTTCATTTACCTTGTAATCAAGGTTTCCAACATAAATATTCATTGTTCTAATAATTTAATGAGGTATAAAGGTAGTCCAATATTTTACATACGTCCCTACCTGTGGCTATTTACTAAGTGATTCAGACATCCGGTGGGCCGATTATGTGTTGATAAGCGGCTTAACAGTGAAGACAGGAATTTTCACAAAAGCGGTGGTGATAACACCAATTACTCCATGAATTTCATCCCCGGGATGAATAAAGAGATCCTGATGAAGGGATATCAATCCATCCTGACCAATATCGGCATATTATACAGGTGAAGGATATACAACCGGAGACTTGTTTTCTGGAGACTTTTTACAAGGCTGAAAATGCCAGGCTTTCTCATCCGGGAACAAATTGTTTTGCCATGTTTACCAGGTAAAGCTGTTCCGACGCGCGGGTAAAAGCAGTATAGAGCCACCTGAGATAATCCTGGTTTAACATTTCATCCGTAAAAAAACCCTGGTCCAGAAAGACCGATTTCCACTGCCCACCTTGTGATTTGTGACAGGTCACTGCATAGGCAAACTTCACCTGGAGTGCATTATAAAATGGATCAGTAGCAATTTTTGTCGCAACCTGCCTGCGATTGGAGGCCTCAGGATAATCCTCAGCCACCGACATGTACAATCCCCGCTGCTCCTCCCTCCCGAGGGAGGCCGTCTCCAAATCAATCACATCCAGCAATACCTTCACCTGTAACTCCACCTGCCCGTAGTCAGGGAGAGAGACATCCACATCAGCAAATTTGTATCCGTGGACCTCCTCTGTGGCGATTACACGCTCAACCTTAACAATATCTCCATTTGCTATGAAATCGATCTTCTTCTCAGCATCTTTCCAGAAATAGTTGTTTTTAACCACCATAAGCAGGTCACCTGCAGAGAGTTGCTCCTCCCGCCAGAGAATCTGGCTCCTGATACCCGCATTAAAACGGTTTGCACGTTTATTGGAACGTGTAACCACGATGGTTTCCCCGATTCCGTAGCGGTCATAGCTGGCACTGATCATCTCGAGCAAATCGGTTCCGCTGACCATGGTAATATCCTCAAAAGAATCAAAATTGAAATCGGGATAAGCTCGCAGCTGTTCTGAGATAAGGGTTCTGATGGAAGTGGCATTGTAAAGGATGCCTGATCCTTTGGCCTGCCTGATCACATCGCACATCTCAATCTCCCTGACACTGTAGCCAAATTGTTCGAGCCGCTCCCGGTTAAGCGCCGGACTTATATCCAGGCCCACCGGCGGAAGCTGTGCTGTATCGCCCACAAGGATCAGCCTGCATGAAACGCCAGTCTCCACGAAATCGAGCAGGTCGCGAAGCAGGTCTCCTGAACCAAAAACCTGATCAGGCGACCTGTCCCCGATCATAGAAGCTTCATCCACAATGAAATAAGTGTTCTTGTGCAGATTTTTATCCAGTACAAATTCACCGAGTCCATCCTTTCCTGACTTCTGCCGGTAGATTTTCTTATGAATGGTCCATGCAGAACTGCCGGTATAAGCACTGAGGACCTTGGCTGCACGCCC
>JAAEOI010000044.1 GCA_024244665.1 Bacteroidota bacterium
AAAGAGGCGTATCAGTGACCAACCGGAGATTTTCATCTCAATCCGTCCTTCCCCCCAGGTTCTTGAAAATTTGGTTGATACCGAGATATTTGTTGTAGGTAAAGACGATGATGCCCAGCAGGCCGATGAGCAGCACACTGATGGCCGAGCCGAACGGCCAATCCAGGGTTCCGATGACCCGGTTGTAGATTAGATTGGCAATCATTTCATTACCCGGACCACCCAGGATCAGCGGGGTGATGTATGTCCCGGCCGATAGCACGAATACCAGCAGACAACCGGCGCTCACCCCGGGCAGGCTCAGTGGCAGGATGACTTCCCTGAAAGCCTGCCATTCGGTACATCCCAGACTCATGGCGGCTTCGGTCAAGCTCTTGTCGATGCCTTCCAGGCTGACGTAGATATTCAAGATCATGAACGGCAGCATATATTGAACCAATCCCAGGATGACCGATGTTTCGTTATAAAGGATGTCCAAAGGGGTCGACAGTATCCCAGATAAGATGAGGATATGGTTTATCAGGCCGGACTCACCCAGTATGTTGATCCAGCTCAACGTCCGAATAATATAGCTGATCCAGAAAGGCAGCATGAGCAGCAGCATCAGCAGGAATTTGAATTTCGTCCGGGTTTGATAGAAAAAATAGGCCGGAATATATCCGAACACGACGCAAAGCAGAACTGTTTCCAATGAAATACGCAGGGTTCGCAAAAGCATCCCGGAATAAAAAAAATCCTCAAAAAACTTTTGGTAATTGCCCAGTTGGAAGGCCGGAATGTCGGCTCCGGTGGAAGCCCGAATCCAGAAACTGTAGACGATGATAAAA
>JAAEOI010000045.1 GCA_024244665.1 Bacteroidota bacterium
GCCAATTGAAGGCGAAGGGTAGTAAAGCAAGATTTGCGCTGGTTGGTAAGGGCGATAGTGAGAACCCAAATACAATATCTAGCGCACAGTTGCAGATGTGGGAGGAGGAAGGTGTTGTTGAGTTGTGGAGGGAAAGGGATGATATGCCTGACGCGTTCGCTCAATCCCATATCGTTTGTCTCCCTTCCACATACGGGGAGGGTGTGCCAAAGGTATTGCTTGAAACGGCCGCTTGTGGTCGGCCCATAGTGACTACCGATACACCAGGTTGTCGTGATGTTGTTAAGGATGGTTATAATGGATTATTGGTCCCGGTTCATGATGTTGATACGGTGGCAGAGGCCGTGAAGAAGCTGTTGATCTCCCCGGAACAGAGAAAACAGATGGGATTGCGTGGAAGGGAGATAGTTGAGGATGAGTTCTCAGTAGAGCAGGTAAATAGGGAAACCTTGGTTTTATATGAAGAGTTAATGGGGTGCTGAATTACCTTGCCTGCTGCAA
>JAAEOI010000046.1 GCA_024244665.1 Bacteroidota bacterium
AAAAAGGGATCAAATACTTGTTCCCGTGTTGGAAAGCGTGTATTATTTACTCAGGATGATATTAATAAGGCACTAACGAAAAATAGAATTAACTAATCCCATGAAAACCTTACTCAAAATAGCGAAATCAGAAAGTTTTCAGATAATATGCCAACTGTACGCCAAAAGAGGTAAATCAAAAAACCGAACTTCTTTATTATCAGAATGTTCGGTTTTTGTATGGAGGTCGGTAGCGGAATATTCGTCAGGCCTTTGGCCTGCCTCATGATCAAAGGGAGGGGACTTTTCCTCCAATCCCCCTTTTACTGCCTACAGCAGCAGGGACTTTTTCTGTCGCTTTTCATTCAACTAAGCTTAATTCGAAGCGCCAAAAAAAATCCCCCATCGCTTTGCGAAAGGGGATTTGGTTGAGGTCGGTAGCGGATTCGAACCGCTGTAACTGGTTTTGCAGACCAGCGCCTAGCCACTCGGCAAACCGACCAATATTATATTTCATCTTTGTCAAATCCGCTGCGGATTACTCCGCTACGCTTCGTGAGCTCACTCCTGATGGAGCTCGGTTCGAACCGCTGTAACTGGTTTTGCAGACCAGCGCCTAGCCACTCGGCAAACCGACCATTTGTTTGCTTTGCGCTGCAAAATTAGTAAAAATTTTCACTTCTGTTTAAGTAGCCAGGCAATGCGATCGAATGAAATGATGTAGTGTAGCACTACCGCCCCGCCCAGGACCCATCCAGAGGTGGTATATCCAAGGTTAAAAAGCATCCAGGTGGCGGCTGCGAAAAGGGCCAGTTCCAGGAACAAGCGAATGACTCCGGGGGTTGATACGACGGTTTTGCCGGAGCGGCTGGGATCATCCTTTACGGCGAAAACTCCCCACAGGGTAGCAAAAAGCAGGGGAAAGAACACGGCTAGTATGATCCTGATTCCTGAACCGGAAAGGGAGTATCCCCAAACACCAAATGTTATGATGGCAGCTACCTCCATCAGTAACCTCAACGCCAGGTTAACATGTTTCATGTATTACGAAAACAATAGAGCCAAACAAATGTTGCAGAAACTGCGAAAATCTGATTATTGCAACATGGAAATTCTTAAAAATATTTAACTTATAGAACAAATATTTCATCATCTGGTTATTCATTAAACATCAATAAAGAACCTATGGAAAATTTTCAAGAAGTTCTCGAAAGAATGTACGCCCTGTTTATCAGATACGGAATGAAATTCGTATTAGCCCTTGTGGTCCTGATCGTTGGTTTGATCCTAATCAGGTGGCTCACGAAAGCCATGGTTCGTCTCATGAAAAAGGGGCATATGAACGAATCTCTGATCCCCTTTTTGAGATCACTTACCAACATCCTTCTGAAAGCAATGTTGGTGATCAGTGTCCTGGGAATGGTGGGCGTGGAAATGACCTCATTTATTGCAGTCCTGGGAGCAGCTGGACTGGCTGTCGGACTGGCATTGCAGGGAACCCTGCAGAATTTTGCCGGCGGAGTGATGCTCCTGTTGTTCAAGCCCTATGAAGTGGGGCATTTCATTGAAGCCCAGGGATTCATGGGTACCGTTAAAGAGATTCAGATCTTTAATACCGTCCTGCTTTCTCCCGATAACAGGAAGATTGTGATTCCCAACTCTCCACTTGCTACCGGGGCACTCACTAATTTTTCGGTCATGCCCACCCGCCGGATCGATTTCTCCTTCGGAATTGGATATAGTGATGATATTGATAAGGCCAAGGAGATATTGCTGAAAATGGCTCAGAAGGATGACCGCGTTCTGAAGGATGAAAATCCCCCCGAAGTGATGGTTGAAGCGCTGGGCGCCAGCTCGGTAAATCTGAAGTTGAGGATTTGGCTTAAGTCAGAAGACTACTGGGATGTATTCTTCCTCTTTACCGAAAGCGTGAAGAAGCAGTTCGACGGCGCGAAGATTTCCATCCCCTTCCCTCAGCAGGATGTTCACCTATACAATCACAAAGGCTAATACAATTAGCCTTTCTTCGACCAGTTGTCGCGCAGGGTTACGGTTCGGTTGAATACCAGTTTCTCAGGGGTGGTATCGGGATCTACGTTGAAATAGCCCAGTCTCTGGAACTGGAACTGGTCCAAAGCGCTGGCACCTTTCAGAGAGGGCTCTACATAGCCGGTGATCACTTTCAGTGAATCGGGATTGAGAAAATCCACACACTCTTTGTCCTTATGTGCATCAGGCTCAGGATCGCTGAAGAGCCTGTCGTAGAGCCTGACCTCAGCCTCCACTGCATGTTTGGCGGATACCCAGTGCAGGGTTCCCTTCACCTTCCGGCTGGCCTCCGGTCCGCCGCTTCGGGTGGCCTCATCATAGATGCAGTACACCTCGGTGATGTTCCCGTTCTCATCCTTCTTATAATCCTGGCACATGATGATGTATGCCGATTTCAATCTCACTTCACGACCCGGCCCCAGACGGAAGAATTTGCGTGGTGGATCCTCCATGAAATCATTCTGCTCAATGTAGATCTCCCTTGAAAACGGGATGGTCCGGCTGCCCATGGACTCATCTTCCGGATTGTTGATGGTCTCCATATCCTCGGTAGAATCCTCCGGGTAGTTGGTGATGATCACCTTCAGGGGATCCAGCACGGCCATCACCCTGGATGCTTTTTTGTTAAGGTCTTCCCTGACCGCAAACTCAAGCAATCCTACGTCGTTCTGGGCCATTACCTTGGTGTAGCCAATGCTGTCGTTGAAATTACGGATCGACTCAGGAGTATATCCCCTTCTTCTCAATCCGCTGAGGGTTGGCATGCGGGGATCATCCCATCCGTTCACGTGTCCCTCTTTCACCAGGTTAAGCAGGACACGCTTGCTCAGAACCGTGTAGCTCAGGTTCAAACGGTTGAATTCAGTTTGATAAGGCCTGTATTCATCACTCTTCAGGTGCTCTACAAGCCAGTTGTAGAGTGGGCGGTGCACCTCGAATTCCAGGGTACAAAGCGAATGGGTTACCCCTTCGAAGTAGTCGGACTGACCGTGTGCAAAGTCATACATGGGATAGACCTTCCAGGTATCGCCTGTGCGGTGATGGGGATGGAACAGGATGCGGTAGATCACCGGGTCGCGCATGTGCATGTTAGGGGATGCCATATCGATCCTGGCTCTGAGCACACGCGATCCTTCTGGATATTCACCTGCATTCATACGATGGAACAGATCCAGATTCTCCTCTACGGATCGCTCTCTGAACGGACTGCTTTTCCCGGGTACGGTAGGTGTGCCCTTCTGACTGGCTATCTCTTTTGAAGACTGGTCATCCACGTAGGCCAGCCCCTTTTTGATCAGCTCAATTGCAAAGTCATACAGTTTCCCAAAATAATCCGAAGCAAAATACTCGCGGTCCTCCCAATCAAAACCGAGCCATTTAATATCCCACTTGATGGAATCAACGTACTCCACATCCTCTTTGGTGGGATTGGTATCATCAAAGCGTAGGTTGCATTTTCCACCGTATTTTTCAGCAATCCCAAAATCGAGACAGATGGCCTTCCCGTGTCCGATGTGCAGGTATCCATTGGGCTCCGGAGGAAAGCGTGTGTGTACTTTTCCCTGGTCCTTTCCATTGCGGAGATCCTCCTCAACCATGGCTTCAATAAAATTCAGACTCTTTTTTTCGCTGGTCTCTTCTTTTCTATCACTCATTGTCATTTCATTTACGGCGCCACAAAATTAGTCAATTCTGTAAGAATTAAATAAATATCATACATTTCGGAAATAAACTTCCTTATCCATGAAAAAGATCCTGTTTCGTTTGCTCCTTGTCATTGGCGGATTCATCCTTATCCTGGTTCTCAACTTATTCCTGCATAATGTCACAGCCTCGAGAATCACAATGGGTACTCCCATCACATCTTCCGGTTCGGGTCACACAACACTGCTGGTGATCGACATCCAGGAAGGAACCACCGGGGGATCCTCAATAACTGACAGTTACAAGAAGCAGTCGAATATGCTGATCCGGAATATCAACCGGATTATAACCGAGGCCCATGAAAAAAAATGGTCAGTTATCTACATCCAAAGCGAGGTGGTTAACCCACTGATCAACCTCCTGAACAATACCATGGCCAGGGGATCTGAAGGGGCAAAGCTGGATAAACGCCTGGCCGTCTCATCCGACCTCATTGTTACAAAACGGAAGAATGATTCCTTCAACAGGACCAACCTGGACCAGATCCTGGAGGCTTACGGTACTGAAAGGGTGGTGGTGGTTGGCCTGGACGCAGTCCACTGTATAAAGAGTACCATCATTGGGGCTCTGAACCGTGGATACCAGGTGGCGGTCATCCCGGAGGGAATCATAACAGAAGCGAAGTCCGATAAGTTAAGGATATTGGAAGAGTATCAGGATCTGGGGGTGAAAATCATTGACTAAGAAATAACTATTTTTGTGCCATGGGCAAAATTATAATCGAGGAGATGGAATTCTATGCATTCCATGGTCACTACAAAGAGGAGCAGATCGTTGGAAACCGTTTCCTTGTGGACCTGGAGATGGAGACCGACATGGAGAAAGCGGCAGCATCCGACCAGCTGGACGATGCGGTTAACTACCAGATGGCCTATATGCTCATCAAGAAGGAGATGCGCAAACAGAAATCCAACCTCCTGGAACATATTGCCAAACGTATTTTGGATGCTCTCTTTTCCGAGATGGAGGGCGTCGAAAAAGCCACTATCCGGATCCGCAAAATGCATCCCCCAATGGGAGGCCCTATTCGGTCGGTGGGTGTCACCTTAAGCCGGAAACATGAGTAAGAAGATATGCCCGAAATGCGGGGCGGAGTTCCCCTGTGAAGGGGATAAGGACTGCTGGTGCGAAAAGCTCCAGATCCACAGGGTGCAGATGATCAAAATCATGGAACTCTACACCGATTGCCTCTGTCCCGAGTGCATGAAACAGTACGAGGCAAAAGAGTAAAATCCCGGATAGCTATCTCACCATATAGGAGTACCGTATAATCTGCGTGTTACTGGAACCCAGTTTTTCATATATAATCTCCGGATAGCCCCTGGAGTTGAGGGTCAGATCATAGGTGTAGTCCATATTCCCCACACTTCTGGTAAGCTGGTTGTTGACAAAAGACTCACCCGTGAAGTAGTATATCAATGCAGAAAAAGGGTGCTTGTCCGAATCATAGGTCATAACTGCTGTTTCATCCGACCCGCTTTTATCCAGGTAGATGGTGGAGGTGTTCAGGATATTTCCATTCCCATCGTATTCATAGGAGACCTCTCTGACCGGGTTGATGGTCCCGACACCCTCAGCAGCCCTGTATTCGGTCTCCGCGATAATTTGCTTTCCCTCATACTCATAGTTCAGATATCCTGTATAAATTGAATCTACGGGCTCCAGGTAAGCATAATCCAGGTTCTTCCTGACCAGGATTACCTCCGAAACCAATTGGCCGTCATACCTGAACCAAAGCTCATCCTGTACCTTCTCCTTCACCTTTAACTGACGAACCACACTTAAGCGGTTCGAGTCATCATACTCAAAGTAGTGGGTCTGGTGGTTACTCCAGGTGATGTGATCAAGCAAATCACTCTCCGGGAGATAGTCAAAATCGGCAATGATCTTCGTGGTATTGGTCCCCTGGATTATGAGGGCGGACATACTCGTGGGAAGACAGATCTCCTCAACCTCATCCCCACTTCCTTCACATGAAGAAATCAAAAAAAGCATAAGGATGGGAATTAAACCTGAAATGTGCTTCATGACAGTTGATTTTTCAGGGTGACCAATACCGGCAGATCGTCAGACACAAACACATAATCGATCCGCTCCCGAGAGAGGTCATCCATCCTGATATTATAGGAGATTAACTCAGCAAGTTTCTGTGCCACCAGACCAAGAACCATCAACCACAATCCAAATGCAACTATCCCTCTCATATCTGTTTTCCCTTTCATACTTACCAATTTACGTTCTCGTAGCGAACTTATTTATCCATTCACTATTTACCACTTACATACGAGCGAAGCGAGTATCCTTACGCTTTCGCAGCAAGCTATACTGGCATATCCAACCAAAAATACCTCCCCAGCCCCACTCCAAAAATCAGGATTCCCATTGCCCCGTGCAGTACCGACGTGAAGAGTACGCTGCGGGTTTGCTGGTAGACCCGTGCAAACCAGATGCCACCCATAAAGGTAAGAATCATTGAGACAGGATCGTAATAGACAATATGTAAAAATGAGAAGCTGAGACCTGAAAATAGTATGGTCAGCCACTGCGGACCAAACATATTTTCATAGCGCCGAAAAAGGAAGGTGCGGTAGATTATCTCCTGTCCGAAGGCCGAGAAGGCGGGGTAGAAAATGCACATGGCCAGGTAGATCAAGGGTCTGGACCGGGGCAGGTCGAACAGGTGCTCCCGGTCGAAGAGCAACATATACCCCAGCATTAGGGCAAGGCCGATCAGGACAATGATGCCATTCCTGGCCAGAATCCTGTTTGGAATATTCCATCTGACCAGTTCACGCCATCGGAAATCGGTGGTTCTCCTGAGAATAAAGAAAATAAAAACCAGCACGGGCAGAATGATGATGCTTGGATGAATAAACTCCTCATCCAGGAAAATCAGGAGGGGTATCCCGAAAAAGAGGATCACGAACTCCAATGCCCTTAATCCCTTCTTTTTCATTTTCCCAGTTTCTTTTCCAGTTTCCTGGCCACCCGGCCCATGCTTTCAATAACCTCATCCAGTGGGATCAAATGATCGTAACCGGCCAGTGCCATTTTGGCACAAACCAGTGCATTGGTGGCCGAAGAGATGTTTTTCCCCTGGCAGGGTGCCTCAACCCTCGCTGCAATGGGATCACAGATCATGCCCAGAGAGTATTGCGGGGCAAGGGCTGCGGCAGCCTGATCATGGCCAGCCAGGAGAAGCACAAAAAACAACAGAATCAAGGATTTCAACATTCGATGTTTTTCTCTTTTCACGGCAAGTTAGAATTGGTAGTATAAATATAATCTAAAGTTTCTTAACTTGTTCCAAAGCCCCCGGCTGCACCATGTATAACTACGAACGCTACAACTTCAGAGTCATCACCCTCCTCCTGGGTCTGATGGCCTTCATTTTTCTTATGTATGCAGCGTATCCCGGGTCAATCATTTCACTGGCCCTGGCGGTCCTGTTCTCATTCTCTTACACGGGTGTAAGCATAGACGCAGTCAAGCAGCGATATATCAAATACGATCGTTTTGTGAAATTCAGAATCGGTAAGTGGGAAAAGCTACCTAAACCCAACTATGTCACCCTGGTCAAGATCAACCTGAGTAACATGAGGAATATGGCCAGTCCCATGATAACTCCCGAACCGGGTAAGAGGACCAGGGCATATAAGGTAAACCTGGTTGTTGAGGGTGATCTCCGCTTCATCGCTGTCTGCCGCGGACCACTGGAGAAGATGAAAGAGGAGGCGCTGAAACTGGGACGGGAACTGAATATCCGGGTGCTGGACTATACCACGCATGAAAAAAAATGGATCCTGTAGATCTTACATATACCATATCGGCCAGGGGGAAAAGAGAAAATATGCCCATACTGGATTTCCTGCGTACCTACTTTGCAAGCATACCCCTGGAGCAGATGGATAGTGTCTTTGGTTTCCTGGAGCCTTCAACCCTCTACGGCGGGCGGCCATTTCTGCAAAGGCAGTTGTCGGAAAGCGACGTAGCGGCGCTGGAGGAAAACGACTTAGGCCTCCGCATCCCCTGCACAAACCGGTTTGTCACAGAGGAGGAGTACACGAAGCACCTTCCCTTTTTTGAGAAATACCAGCGGAAAGGAAACTTGGTCATCTGCACCAGCGACCTGCTGGCCAAATGGATCCGTAGGGATTTTCCTCTCTATCAGATTGAAGCGAGTATGCTGAAGGAGGTCGACTCCCATGATAAAATTGAGAGAGCCCTGGAGCTTTATGATACGGTGATCCTGCCCATGAACCTCAATTACAACACGAAGTTCCTTTCAGCCATTGGGTCGAAGGACCGCATTACCCTCTTTGGCAATGCCGGTTGCGCACTGACCTGTCCCAGTCGGATCTGTTACGAGAGAATCTCCGGGACCAATAAGAGGCTGGCTTCACAGAACCTCGTTCGGAGGCACCTCACTTTCATGTTCCGGATGGGATTTCAGCTCGACTGGTGCTCAAACCAGCTGCATCCCCGGAAATTAAAAGGGATGGTCGATTTTGACCTGGACCTGTTGTCCGGACTGGGATTCAGGCGGTTTAAAATGCTCCGGGAGCATAAGAAAAGAGTGACCGGGCACTAAATAATCACAAAAAAACTTGCCTTTCTCAATGTAATAGTATTACATTTGTACTATTCATCTTGTTTAATACTATTTGTATAAAATGGAAAACAGCGAAAAATTACATGAAGAGCTGCTGGGGGCCTGGGAGGAGACCTACAAAAAGGGTCAGCTTACCCTCTGGATTTTCCTCTCCCTGAAGGAGGGACCCAAATATGTCACCCAGCTGCAGGAGTCCATAGAGAAATTTTCCAGAGGAACCATCAGGGCCGAAGAGCAGAGCCTCTACCGGACCCTGCGCAAATTCTATCACCTGAAGATGGTCGATTTCAGTGCCGGAAAAGGACACAAGGGCCCCGAGCGAAAATACTACCAGCTGACCCCCCTGGGGGCATCCCTTCTAAAATCATTCATCGATAGAAACATCTTGCTCTTCTTCGAGGAGCCAATGAAAGAACTACTCACTTCCTGAAAAATATAAGACCATGAAAATAGTAACCCGAAACCTGCTTCTCTTTGCATCCCTGCTTTTTGTATATACCCTTCTCTTCCGTTACGGACTGGGCGCTTTACTGGACGCCGAAAAATGGATCTGGGTGATGGTCATTTCGATCCTGTACGGGGGCATTATCTTTTTGACCGCATGGATGACAGGTCGTCGCGACGGGAAAGAAAATTTCCTCTTCGATGCTGGGTTCCGGTGGAACCTGACCACATGGATCGTGTGGGGCATTGCCTCGGAGGCCTGGTTCCTGCTGGGACTGCATTCTTCACATGAATCCATCCGGGTGGTCCACATCACCCTGCTCATATGGAGCGGCTTCCTGGTTCTTCACCTGATCCTCTTCCTGATCCTCAGGAAAAAGACCATCAAAGGGGTTCATAAGACTGACATCTTTGAATAAAAAAACCCGCACAGAATTGCACGGGTTCTCTTTATAAAATAAGCGCTCCTACCTGAACCAGAATCCCAGTGAGAATACCCACTGGCTGGGGCGGGCATCAAGCTCAAAATCGGCTCCTCCCACCTGGAATGTTTCTCCAAGCTTGCTAAGGGAACCTTCATACCTGACATCAAAAGAGATTTTTGAAAGGTCAATACCCAGACCGGCCTGGAATCCCCAGGTCATCGAGTTGGTGAATACCGAGTAGTCGGGATCAAGTTCTGCGATATCATTTGTAACACTCTCCTTTACTACGTATGATCCTACGGGGCCAACACCCAGACGCATAGGACCAAATTTCACGCCCACCAGTACCGGGAGATCGATACGTTTGAAATCCACGTTAAGCAATTCGTTTACGCCACCATCAGCCACCTTCTCAACGGTTCCACCACCATCATTGAAATAGAGCTCTGGTTGGATAAAAAGCATGGCAAGCTTGATGCGGGTCTGAATCCCCACGTGGTAGCCCATCACATTATCACCGGTGACCAGATCGTATACATCCGCACCAGAACCAAGATCGGTCAGATCAGAAACTTTAAGTTGGTTTATCCCAAGTCCGGCTTTTATCCCGTAACTAAACACTTGAGCATCGGCAAACTGAACCAGAAGAAAGGAGGCAGCAAAGAATAATATCAGCTTTTTCATAGTATTTGATTTTAATTTATTAGCAACAAACATTCATTGTACGGAAAATTACTGCTTTTGGTTGCAATTTTTCGGAAAACTGAAGAGAATTTATTAACCATTCACAGGGGCAGCTGAGAGCTCCCTGATCACAATTGAGGCCAGGGTGCAGCCAAATATCACCGGGATATAAGAGATGGTTCCCACTGTCGATTTCTTGTTGCGCTCCCCCTCCACCGGGATAATCATCTCTTTAGGTACCTGTTCGGTGGAGAATACCACATTGAATCCACTCTCCACACCGAGCTTCCTCAGTTTTTTGCGCAGGTTATAAGCCAGCCTGCAGTTGTAGGACTCACCGAAATCGGCCACCTGGATCTGTGACGGATCCACCTTTCCGCCCGAACCCATTGAGCTGGCCAGTTTCAGTCCCCTGTTCACCGTATGGTAGATCAGGTAAATTTTGGGTGTTAGTGTATCGATGGCATCCACCACATAGTCGAAAGATTCTTCAAGGATCTCCGGGATTCTTTCCTCCATGATATACTCGTTCAGAACGGTAAGTTCTAGTCCGGGATTGATCTCCCTGAGGCGTTCTCCCATCACTACCGCCTTCTCCTGGTTAAGTGTTGCGTGGGTGGCCGGAATCTGGCGATTCACGTTGGAGGGCTGTATGGTATCAGCATCGATAATGGTCATACGCCCGACACCGGCCCGGCAAATCATCTCTGCTGCCATGGAACCGACGCCACCCATACCTGCCACAAGTACATTGGAGTGTGCAAGCCTGTCATAGCTCTCCTGGCCAAGCAGCTGGATGGTTCGCTCCTGCCATCCGGGATGTGGGCCTGTGGGATTCATATCAGGTCGGGGTCAGAAAAGCTTAGCAAACTTCGGTAGGTAGGTACTGGCATTCTCAACAATCTGAATCCGCAGCTGGTCCGTTGAAATTCCTTTTGCCTCAGCAGCCATGTGATAGACTTCCCTGATATCCAGGTCACCTTCATCGGTTTCCAGGAACATCTTTTCTACCGGAACCACCGGCAGCGCTTCGATGATCCTGGAGTGCTCCCCGGCAATGGCTTCACCAAAGGAGATCAGGAAACCTGCCTTTACGAGCTCTTTTGCCATTTCCCTGCTCCCGTTATAACCGTGTATAATCATAGGAACCGAAGGCTTGCGGGCCTTCATAAATTCAATCATCTCGTTAAATGCCCGAACCACATGGAGGATGATCGGAAGGTCGGTGATCTCGGCAATATCAACCTGTTTTTCAAAAATCCGCTTCTGTACCTCCAGCGGTTCCTCAATGGATTTGTCCAGACCGATCTCCCCGATGGCAAAAACATTCGGATTTTCGGTAGCCAGACGGACTTTTTTCAGGGTATCCTGTTCATCAACCTTTCCCACATTGTAGGGATGGAAGCCAACAGAGAAGTAACCATACTCAATATCGTCGGGTGGGTAATCACTGGCCATGAGGTTCCTCATTACCCTCTCCTGGATATTGTTGGCCTGCCTGTGTCCGTGAATATTTACAAAGACCTTTTTTTCGTCCGACATGTTATCCCTGTTTAATTGCTTATCTGATCAATTCCGCTTTTCATCCTGGAGATCACCTCCTCCTTGCCAATAAAAGAAGCCAGGTCGAAGAGGCCTGGGCCCTTGGCTGCACCCACCAGAACCAGTCTCCACGCGTTCATGATCGCACCCATTCCCCACTCGTTCTTTTCAATCTCTCCCTTGACCACAGTTTCAATAGATTCTGCTGTAAATGGTTCACAGGAAGCCAGGGCTTCAGCCAGCAGGGCCATCTTTTCAGGAGTATCGGCTTTCCACCTTTTCTTGACTACGCCGGAGTCATACTCTTCAGGAGCTTTGAAGAAAAACCAGGACTGCTCCCAGATCTCATGCAGGAAGGTGATCCTGGGTTTGATAAGGGGAACCAGTATTTGCAACTGATCGTCAGTGCAATCAATCCTATGGCTGACCAGTTCTTTTGAAAAAGCAGGAAACAGATTTGCGTCGGGAATCAGGCCGATATGCTGGTGGTTGAACCACTTGGATTTCTCCGGGTCAAACCGGGAACCCGATCTTCCCACCTTCTCCAGCTGGAACTCATCGATGAGCTCCTCCAGCGAGAAGAGCTCCTGTTCAGTACCCGGATTCCACCCCAGCAGTGCCAGAAGATTGACACATGCCTGGGGAAGGTATCCCTCCTCCCTGTACCCGGGAGAGACATCCCCGCTTTTTGGATCAGTCCACTCCAGCGGGAAAACCGGGAATCCGCCTTTCTCACCATCCCGTTTGCTCAGCTTCCCTTTTCCTGTGGGTTTCAGGATGAGGGGGAGGTGGGCAAAGGCTGGCATCATGTGCTCCCATCCAAGAGCCTTGTACAGGGCCACATGCAATGGCAGGGAAGGAAGCCACTCTTCTCCCCTGATCACATGCGAGATGGCCATCAGGTTGTCATCCACCACGTTGGCAAGATGGTAGGTGGGCATTCCGTCTGATTTGAAGAGGATTTTATCGTCCAGGGTCGAGCTATTGACCACCACTTCACCCCTTACCATATCATCCATCACAATCTCCTGGTCAGGTTCAAACCTGAAGCGGATCACATAGGGAGTACCGCTTTCAATGAGCCCCTCAACCTGGCTAAGCTCCATGGTCAGTGAATTCCTCAGAGATTCCCTCACACGCGCATCGTAGACAAAGGTCTCTCCTTTCGCCTCATGATCGCCCCTTAATTTATCAAGCTCCTCAGGGGTATCGAATGCGTAATAGGCATGCCCGCTCTTCACAAGATTGAGGGCATACTGCTCATACTGGGCCTTTCTTTCCGACTGACGGTAGGGCCCGAAGCTCCCGCCGTATCCCGGACCTTCATCAGGAACCAGTCCACACCACTCCAGTGACCTGGTAATGTAGGCTTCAGCCCCGGGCACAAACCGGGTCTGGTCGGTATCCTCGATCCGTAAAATGAATGTTCCGTTCTGCTTTTTTGCAAAGAGAAAATTGAAAAGTGCGGTCCTCAGTCCGCCGATGTGAAGTGGCCCCGTGGGGCTGGGTGCAAATCGTACCCTTATGTTCTGACTCATACCATAATTCCTTTGGAACAAAGATAGTATGTTCTTTATCATTTTTTAGAGTGGAAGAAACTCCTAATTTCACATTCTGTTAAATTAAGACCAGAAAGCATGTACGGAAAAATCAAAGAGCACCTGAAGCAGGAACTGAATGCCATTGCAGAAGCAGGCTTGTTTAAATCGGAAAGGATCATCACGTCCTCGCAGTCGGCCGAGATCGAGCTGGAAAGCGGAAAGAGAGTCCTGAATTTCTGTGCCAATAACTACCTGGGCCTTTCGGACCATCCGCAGCTTGTACAGGCAGCCAAGGACGCCCTTGACACACATGGTTACGGGATGTCGTCGGTCCGTTTTATCTGCGGTTGCCAGGATATACATAAGACCCTGGAGGCGAAAATCGCCGATTACTTCGGAACCGAAGACACCATTCTTTATGCAGCCTGTTTTGATGCCAACGGCGGCGTATTTGAACCATTGCTGAACGCCGAGGATGCGATTATCTCCGACTCCCTCAACCACGCATCCATCATCGATGGGGTAAGGCTCTGCAAGGCTCAACGCTACCGCTATAAGAATGCAGATATGGATGACCTCGAGCAGCAGCTGATTGCTGCGCAGGAACAACGCTTCAGGATCATCGTTACCGACGGGGTATTTTCCATGGACGGAAATGTGCCACCGGTTGACCAGATCTGCAAGCTGGCAGAGAAGTATGATGCACTGGTAATGGTGGATGAGTGCCATTCGGCAGGGGTGGTCGGAAAGACCGGCAGGGGTGTTACCGAACTGTTCAACATCCGAGGGGAAGTGGATATCATCACCGGGACACTTGGGAAAGCCTTTGGCGGGGCCATTGGCGGCTTCACAACCGGCAAGAAAGAGATTATAGAGATACTACGACAGCGCTCCCGCCCATACCTCTTCTCCAACTCACTCCCCCCGGCAGTGGTAGGAGCCGGGATCCGCATGTTTGACATGATGAACGAAACCAGTGAACTGCAAGATAAACTCCACCGCAACACAGACTTCTTTATGAAGGAGATGCAGGCTGCCGGATTCGACATCAAACCCACCCAGAGTGCCATATGTGCAGTAATGCTCTATGATGCAAAACTCTCCCAGGAGTTTGCTGCAAGGCTACTTGATGAGGGTATCTACGTCATCGGATTCTACTTCCCGGTGGTCCCCCGTGAGCAGGCCAGGATCAGGGTTCAGCTCTCAGCAGCCCACGAGCAGGAACACCTGGAGAAGGCTGTGCGTGCATTTATTAAAGTGGGGAAAGAATTGAGTGTAATCTAATCAGGCCAGTTTTCGTTTATGCAGTCTGGCATCTGCCAGTACCAGGATAAACATGGCCACAAGGGCTGCTGCAATTCCACCTGACAAGTTGAGGTTTGAGAAAACCTGCATGTTCAGTTGAATGGATGGCATTTTCCATTCCAGGTTTGAAAATATCTCACTGTTTTTCAGGAACACACCCCCCGGTTCAGCATAGGTGATGGAAAGAGCCACAATGATGATGGTCAAAAGCAGAATGATGATCCGTCCACCTTTGCCAATCAGTGGTTTGTAAGCTTTCATAACAGGCTCTGAGGTGATCAGATTCATCACCCGGCCGGTAAAACCCGAAGGGGCCTGTTCAACTCCGCCCTCCCTGATCAATTTCGAAATTCTGGGATCCCTTTCCATATTAAACAATTGAATTAAGTTCTGTTTTCAGATGTTCGCTCAGCACCTGGTACATTTTTTTCCTCGACCGGTGAAGCTTGATCCTGATGTTGCCACTGCTCATACCGGTTACTTCTGCAATCTCCTCCAGCGACAATTCATCATAATAAAAGAGGGTCACCACCACTGCATCGGTTTCCGGAAGCGCCTCGATGGCCATCTGCAGGTAGTGCTTCCGCTCCTTCCCGCCGATCAGGTCCAGGCCGCTCACATCTCCTTCGTTCACATCCTCGTCGGGCATTTCATCCACAAGGTCGATCACTTTTACTTTTTTCCGGATCACACTGATGCAATGATTGTATGCAATCCTGTAGATCCAGGTGGAGAACTTCGATTTCTCACGGAAGCCTTTAATGGACCGATATACTTTCACAAATACCTCCTGGGCTGCATCCTCTGCATCTGCCTCTATTGTAAGCATTCTCAAGCATATGGTATAGACCATATTGCTGTATTTATCAACCACAAAGGAGAAGGCTTCCTGGTCTCCTGCCTTTATACGGTTGATAAGATAGATTTCTTCACGACCGTCCATACAATTATTAAGACGCTGCCAAGGGCATGATGTTACACAAACAAACGAAAAAAAAATGAAAAAAGTTCATCCAGGGGTGTAACATGACCGAAAGAGGTTGCGTCAAAGAGGAAAATCAATTGAAGTTTAACCAAAACCCAATATCATGTTAACAGAAATATTAGTACCCATCTCCCTTTTTGCAGCCACCTTCGGAATTATCTTTGTGTTCGTCACAGCAAAAAACCGTGAAAGAATGGCCATGATCGAAAAAGGAGTTGATCCAAAGGATTTTATGACCAAATCCAAACCCAGTGCACACGGCATCATTAAATGGGCCCTGCTATTGGTAGGTGTGGGATTAGGATTGTTCCTGGGAAGTGTCCTTGAGACTTATACCGATATTCCCGAGGAGCCAGCCTATTTCGCCTGTGCACTACTGTTCGGCGGACTCGGATTGGTGCTGGCTTTTTTCATCACAAAAAAGGGTGAAGAAAAGAACTGATTTTTCAAAGGGCATCCACCGCGGATGCCCTTTTTCTTTTAAATATCACACATTATCCGCATTTGGAGTGGCCGCAATCTGTACAGATCAGGCACCCCTCAGTATAGATAAGATTATCGGAACTACACTCTTCACATTTCTGGCCTGCCTTGGCCTTGGTTCCGTTGGGAATATATTTCTTCAGGGAACGGACAACACCGGCACTCCATGTATTAATCGATTCATTGTCCAGCCTCAGGGAGCTGATCAGGTTGATGGCATCCATTACCGGCATGCCGTGACGAAGCACTCCCGAGATTAGCTTGGCATAGTTCCAGAATTCACTGTTAAACTGGTGTGAGAGGCCACCCATGGTCACCTTGTAGCCGTATTTATCCACATACTGGAAGTCGTACCGCTTGGTGCCATCCTCGTTCCTGTTCTTCAGGATCTTTCCCTTCTTTACCTTGGAAGGGATGGGGAAGGTATCTTCCTCCTTGCGGCCAGTGAAAATTTCGTAGGGCCTTCCATCCTGCAGACCGATGAAAGCAATCCAGTCTTCGTCATTGTTCTTGAACCTGAGAATCTCGGCTTCAAGTTCCCGGGGCCGCTTGATTGGGAAATTTGCTTCGTCATCCTCCTTTTTATCGGCAGCCACAAGAACACCAGTCCTGGATCCGTCCCTGTATACAGTTGCTCCCTTGCATCCGTTTTTCCATGCATGAATATAGAGTTCACCCACCAGCTCCTCCTTCGCCTCGGAAGGGAGGTTAATAGTCACACTGATGGAGTGATCCACCCACCTTTGAATGGCTCCCTGCATCTTCACCTTCTGCATCCAGTCCACATCATTTGAAGTGGCCTTGTGGTAGGGTGAACGCTTCACCAGCTCCTGAACATCCTGGTCGCTATAGGTTTTCACCTCTTCAGGATCCATTCCGTTCACCTCAAGCCAGGTGAGGAAGTTGTGGTGAAACACGTTGTGCTCTTCCCAACTGTCGCCCACCTCATCAACAAATGAGACATTGGCATCTCTGTCGTTGGGATTTACTTTTCTTCGCCTCTTGTAAACCGGAAGGAAAACCGGCTCAATTCCCGAAGTGGTCTGGGTCATAAGGCTGGTGGTTCCTGTGGGTGCAATGGTCAGAAGTGAGACATTCCTGCGACCATGCAGCTTCATCTCCTCAATCAGCGCAGGATCCTCTTTTGCAAGCCTTTTGATAAAGGGATTGTCCTTCTCCTTGTTGAAATCGAAAACCTCGAAAGGGCCCCTTTCTTTGGCCATATTCACTGAAGAACGGTAGGCTTCCAGGGCAATGGTTTTATGCACCTCCACGGAGAAATCAGTGGCGTTCTCACTGCCATAACGAAGCCCCAGAGCTGCCAGCATATCTCCCTCTGCTGTGATTCCTACACCGGTTCTCCTGCCTTCTAAAGCTTTACGCTTAATATTGTTCCAAAGGTTAATCTCCACTCCCTTGATCTCCTCATCTTCGGGGTCGGAATAAATTTTATTCAGGATGGCATCTACTTTTTCCAATTCAAGGTCGATGATATCATCCATTATCCGCTGGGCCAGACCGACATGTTTCCGGAACTTCTCCCAGATAAACTTTGCATCGGAAGTAAAGGGCTGCTCCACGTAGCTGTAGAGATTGACAGCCAGCAAACGGCAACTGTCGTAAGGACAGAGAGGGATCTCTCCACATGGATTGGTGGAGACGGTCCTGAATCCCCGGTCAGCATAGCTGTCGGCCACCGATTCATTAATAACTGTATCCCAGAATAGGATCCCTGGCTCGGCCGATTTCCATGCATTGTGAACAATCTTTCCCCACAGCTCCCGGGCGTTGATCTCTTTTACGTGGGAAGGGCTGTCGGAGTTGATTGGATACTGCTGGGTATAGGTTTTACCTTCAACCACAGCCTTCATGAATTCATCATCGATCTTCACCGATACGTTGGCACCTGTAACTTTTCCACTCTCCATCTTGGCGTCGATGAAGTGCTCGGCGTCGGGGTGCTTTACTGAGATACTCAGCATCAAGGCTCCCCTCCGGCCATCCTGTGCCACCTCCCTGGTGGAGTTTGAATAGCGCTCCATGAAGGGTACCACCCCTGTAGAGGAGAGGGCACTGTTCAGAACCGGGCTGCCCGAGGGCCTGATGTGTGACAGGTCGTGCCCGACCCCTCCACGCCTCTTCATCAGCTGTACCTGCTCCTGGTCGATCTTCATAATTCCTCCATATGAATCGGCGCGGCCCTCATGCCCAATGACAAAACAGTTGGAGAGGCTGGCAATCTGATAATTATTCCCTATCCCGGTCATGGGTGAACCCTGGGGAACAATATATTTGAACTCCCTCATCAGCTCAAAAAGTTCATCGAAGGAGAGGGGATTGGCATAGCGTTGCTCAATACGGCTGATCTCAGAAGCCAGGCGGCGGTGCATATCATCCGGCGTACGTTCATAGATTTTACCTGCGGAATCTTTAAGGGCATACTTGTTCACCCACACCCTGGCAGCCAGCTCGTCACCCTTGAAATAGTCCATGGAGGCTTTAAAGGCTTCGTCGAAGGTGTACGTCTGTTTGAGCTTGAGATCTTCCCCTTTTTTAATCTCCTTCGGATCACTTAGCTCTTTATCAACAAACGCCAAATTCTTCTGCGGTACTGCCTTTTCTGCCATTCTCTTCGGTTTAAATCAATTAGTGTTTGGACGGGTGCTTAAGTAGACACCAAATTAGTCATTGGCCTTGCTTCGATCAATCTATGTTATCAACACGGCCGCCCGTAATATCAACAATTCCGCAATAAATTGAATTTCAGCTTTTTACAATTATATGTCTTGAAATCAGGGGCAAAGCATCCCTATTTTCTCCTGGTAAAATTCGAATTCTCGTCTTCAAATGATGGTGAAATAGGGGCTCTCTGCGACACTGTTTTCCGGGAAATGAAATTAGAACAAATTCAAAAGCAAGGGGGGTGTAAGAGGGTCGTTTTTATTAACAAGAAATCAACGTTCGGGCTAACTCAATGAATGGCAGACACATGAGAAATATCATGAATTAATCACTGCTTTCAAATTGTTATCTTATTGATTTTATGTGCTTTAAGAGATTGAAAGGGAATTGCACCATCTCCCTATCCCAGTGATAACGGGGGACACATCAATTGCAAATTTTCTTTGGGGAAAATCTGATAACATCTAAAAAAAGGGGTGCCAGATTTTGGCACCCCTTTTAAAGAAAATATTCTGTTTGACTAGAAGATATATCTGATCCCTAACTGGGCCTGCCATCGTGAGCTGTTCAGTCCTGAATCATCAATTCTCCAGGGCCTGTCATTGGTGGGCCTGTTAAAAGAAAATTCTGGTGTTGTATCATCTGCCTGCATACCTTCAAACTCGATAATGTCAAGGTTGCCGTTGGAGGCATAATATACCCTGCCCCAATCCTTATTAATCATGTTACCCACATTGAAGATATCAAAGGTAATCTGCAGTGTCTGGCGTCTGTCACCTGTATTTACGAAGATATCCTGAGCAATTCTGAAATCAAAGCGGTGCTCAAAGGGCAGCCTTGATCCGTTTCTTTCAGCATACTCTCCTCTTCTTGAATTGAGATAGTCATTCCCGGAAATAAAAGCATCCAGCTCAGTCCAGTTTCCATCGACTAAATTAATATCAGAAGAAGTGGCCGGCACATAAATCAGCTGGGGAGTTTTATAAGCCTCTCCGGTGAAATTACCGTAGTAGTCATTATAGATGTATGAAACCACACGGCCCGACTGTCCGATGTAAGCCAGTGATACCATGGTTTTCAGGTGACCAATATACTCTTTTGCATAGCTGATATTAGCCACAATCCTGCTTCCGGGATCAAAGCCGGAAACGCCAATCTCTGCTTCATTTTTGGGCTGTGGGCTTGATACCAGGTAGTTCCACTGTGAGGAGTTCTGTGAACTTGTTCCATCGAAGATTGAGTATGACTTACCATAGGTGTAGGCCACATTCGCATTCAGACCCATGGCAAAGTTCTTTCTCAACTGCAGAGTTGCGTTGTATGCATATCCTTCACTGGTATTACCACCCAGCATGATCTGACCATAATTGGGATCAAGACCGTTCCTGTACGTATCGTACAGTGGACGATTGTCTGGTGTCCCTGTGGCGGTTCCATAGGCAGGTTTCACATTCACATCCTGCCAGAGCACGTTGTTAAGGGTCTTTGTGAAGATTCCTTCAACGGTTGCTACGATACCTCCTGGAAGCTTCTGGTCGACCGACAGGTCAACTTTCAGCATCTGGGGTAACTTGAAGTTCTTGGTATAAAGGTCAACCTGGCTTCCTGATGGAACTGTTCCGTCACTGGGCGGAACATACTGACTCTGCCAGTCTGGGTTAAAGGGCTGATTACCTGGAGCATCGGTCCTATCCCTATAATCTCCAACCATAAGTCCGTTGTTGGTATAGGATCCAGCGGGCCATACAAATGGAACCCTGGAAGTGAAGATACCAATGCCCCCCCTGACCTGGGTTGTCTTTTCACCGGTAACGTCCCAGTTAAATCCAAGTCTTGGGGAAATCAGCAACTGCGTAAAAGGCATCTGTCCCGATTGTGCACCCTGGAGCTCATGCTCGGCCTCCAGCATTGGTATCGTGGTAGAGTTAAATCCGGTGATTTCCTTAGGCTGGTCCGAATAGATGGGAATATCCACTCGCACTCCGGCCGTCACCTTAAACTGCTCAGAAACCCTGAATTCGTCCTGAACATAGAATCCCAGCTGCATGGCATTGAAATCGGCGGCGGCGGCCGATCCGTCACCCCTGATGTCATCCACCATTGAATATCCAATCCTGTATTCACCGGGAGTCCCCGCCTCGAAATTGGCTACATCATCAAAGTCATAGTATCCATAAGCCCTTCTCATGAAGAGGTTGTAGATGTTGTAGAATTCATTGTGGGTTCCAATGGTAAGGGTATGTTTACCCATGTTCATGGTGAAGTTATCAGTTATGGTCAGAATTTTCTGTGTCAGCTCATTCCCTGTGGAATAAACCTCTCCACCCAGGTGAATGGTTCCGCTTCCGTCATTGATGGTCACACCGGGGAACTTATCGCCCATTACCTCCCTGTTGTCATGCACAAAGGCATAACTCACCTTCAGGTTGTTGGACATGGTGGGTGAAAACCTGCTCTTCAGCTCAATGGCCGTTGTGTTGGTTGTGGAGGGAAAGAGAACACCGGTGTTGGAGTAATAGAGGTCATTGTCATCGGAGTGACCCGGAGAAGTACTCTCGCCATAGGTATACTGGTTCCTGACCATCAGCTTGTGCTTATTGCTGATATTCCAATCCAGTTTAATGAAGAATTTCTGTCCTTTCAGAGCGTCTGTAACATCACCAAAAGTGCCGGGATCATAGTCGTAGTTGGCAATTGAATAATCCCTCAATGACTGCAATCCTGCAGCATCAGTATTACCTTCATAGTCATCCAGGATATAGGGCCTGGGGGTCTCATTGTTCTGCAGTTCCACATTGGCAAAGAAGAACAGTTTGTTTTTTATGATAGGTCCACCCAGATTAAAACCATACGTTTTTGCAGAAAATTCAGGGAGTTTCTCCCTTTCATAGGTTTCATCATCAGTGGGTGTCATACCGGCCATACCCTGGTTCCGGTATTTGAAGTAGACTGAACCGGCTATCTGGTTGGTTCCGCTTTTGGTAACCGCGTTGATACCGGCGCCTGCAAATCCGCCGTTTCTCACATCATAAGGAGCCAGTGTGATCTGGAACTGCTCGATGGCTTCATAACTGAAAGCTGATACACCGGTCTGGCCGCCGTTCATTCCGTTGGCTGCAAGTCCGAACACATCGTTGTTGACCGTACCATCGACCATCACCGAGTTGTAGCGGTTGTTCATCCCTGCAAAAGAGATACCGTCGCCAACGACCCTGGCCTGCGGTGTATACCGGGTGAAGTCATTGATGTCACCCGAGAGGGTAGGCATCCTGTTCAGGTCCTCCTTGTCAAGTACGGTTTCGGCACCGGTACGGTTTCCGTCAAACAGGTCATACTCCCTGGTACGCGACCCTATAATAGCCACCTCGGCAATGGTAACTTCGGTAGTTGATAACTGTGTATTCACAGAAAATCCCTGACCCAGTTGAAGGTAGATATCCGATTTGGTGAATGCTGCATAACCCACATAGGATACTGTGACGGTGTAAGGTCCTCCCACATCCATCAGGGGAATGGTGAAATAACCCTGGTCGTTGGTAATTGCCCCGTACTGTGACCCGGTAGGATTGTGGACAGCCACCACGGTTGCTCCCTCAAGTGCAGCATTGGTGTCATCCTTAATGGTCCCGTTCATCTCGGAAGTGGTGGTACCCTGACCCATGACCCCCAGAGATAACCCAAGGACAGCGAGTGAGAGAAACACCTTTTTCATAATTTTCATAGACTTTTAGTTTTTATTGGATCATATATTTCGAGCGCGAATATAGCACACTCAGGTTAGTTCAGTGTAAAGAATTTTACAAATATTTTTGATTACAACAGCAGGGCGTCATGAAATTAAAAATAGAAAGAAATCTTCGCCCGGAAATCTATTCTTAATCATTTTGGCCTCCTATTTTATGCACACTTTTTTCAGGATTATTTCAGTAGCTCCAACCCTATCCGACACATAGTTAGAGGCAATATCGGAGGTGGTTTTCAACAGATTTGAATTTTCCAATTGTTGATGAACGGTGGATAACATTTCAGATGTCCTGGAAATAGGGAACGCACCACCCCTTTCGGAGAGCTCCACTGCCTCAGAAAATTTCCGGTAGTTGGGACCGAAAATCACCGGCAATCCGTAGGTGGCTGCCTCCAGGATGTTGTGGATACCTTTACCAAACCCGCCCCCGATGTATGCCAGGGTTCCAAAACGGTAGAGGTGGGAAAGGTGACCGATGGTATTCACTATCACCACCCGGGTCCCTGCGGGGATTTCATTGCCCGCTGCTGTGAATAACACGCTCTCGGGGAACCGTTTTTGCAGCTTCTCAAGATGGCTGTCAGACAATTCATGTGGAGCAATGATCCATTTCAGATCGCCGGGAAGCTTCCTGTATGCTTCCTCCAGGATCAGTTCGTCGGGTTCCCAGGTGCTTCCGGCCACTATCATCCTGGTGTCTGCAGCGAAGGCCTCAAGCGCTGGATTGCTGTAGGTGGATTGCAAAAGCTGCTTCACCCTGTCGAAACGGGTATCGCCGGCCACTGAAACCCTTTTAATACCGTGTTCCCCCAGCAATTTACGGGAAGATTCCTGCTGCACGAATATGTGAGTAAAGGCATCCAGGAAGCGCCTGTACCAGAGTCCGTACCACTTGAAGAATATCTGGCCGGAACGAAAAATACCTGAAACCAGGTAGACAGGTACATCCTCCTTTTTCATCCTGTTGAGGAAATGGAACCAGAATTCATACTTAATGAAGATGGCCATCTCCAGCGGAACGGTGCTGACCAACTTCCGGGCATTCCGTGCAGTATCCTGTGGCAGGTACATCACGTGATCCGCAAAAGGATAATCTTTCCGCTTTTCATATCCCGAGGGTGAGAAAAATGAAAGCAGAATTTTAAGATCAGGGCAATCCTCCTTCATGGCCTCTATAACCGGCCGTCCCTGCTCGAACTCCCCCAGAGAGGCGCAATGGAACCACACCACCCGGTCCCCAGCCTGAAAAGCCTTTTCCAGGGGTTTGTACCATCCCCTTCTCCCCCTGATCCACAGTAAGGCTTTCCTGTTCCAGGGTGAGATGATCAGGGCTGCGAGGTAGTAGAGCCCAATCCCGATGTTGTATATGATCCTCATCTCTTATCGGTCAAAAGGCTGGTGATCCAGACTGCCGGGAAACAAACACGCTCACCTGAGGCTCTTTCGGAGCACGCAAGCAACCAGGGATTCAGTTTCCTCCCTGCAATAAAAAAATCCTTATGTGATTCGCTGATGTTGAAAGTGATGAATCCAACAACGAGGATTATCACCAGAAAAAATATAAAACCAATAAGCGCAAAATTCATGCCCTAAGATAGAAAAAAGCAGCTAATCGGAAGCACCTGAAAATTCCGCAGATCCATCATTTGAATAGTAGTACTCGAAGGTCACCTCACTGTAAGGTGAACCAGTCTCCAGGTTAGGCTGGTAGATCTCTTTGATCAGCATCTTAACATAATTTCCGGCTGAAGTTTTTTGTACCCATACCTGGTAGAGCTCTACGGTATCGCTCACGATTTCAAATTGGAGCCCCTCCTCCACCATGGAGTAAGCCTGGTAAAATTCCCGGGCATCATCCAGGCTTGAGAACTCTCCCACCACAGCAAAACCATTCACCCGGTCCGGGGTATTAAATCCAGGCAGGGAGGCCTGTCCGGACACATCGAACACCGAGAAACCCTCGTTGATTATATCCGGGAATGGCATACCCGGGAATGGATATTTGTACATCTCGCTGTTTTCGAAAGAATATCCAAACAAGTAGTAACTATCAGTACCATGAAGCTGTGAGCTCAGGGTGATCTCACCTTTCAGGTCAGGACCGGTCAGCCCGTCACATCCACCCGCCAGGATCAGAAAAAACAGTGCTGCTATGGTAGCTCTTGTTTTCATACTAAATAACCGCCATCAGAAGATCAATATCCTTTGAGGGAATGCCAAATTTCCGGCCAAGGCTTTCACTGGTAAGAATACCCTTATAAACATATACACCATGTCTCAATCCGATATTCTCCCTCAGGTGCTTTCCCTCACCTCCAAGCACGCCCATATCCACAATCACAGGGGCAAACACATTGGAAATGGCGATGGAAGCCGTCCGGGCCACACGTGATGGGATGTTGGGAACACAGTAGTGGATCACACCGTGTTTCACGAAGACCGGATCGATCTGGGTTCTTAGCTCGGAAGTTTCGATACACCCCCCCCTGTCGATGTTGATGTCGATAATCACGGCGCCCTTTTTCATCTTCATCACCATCTCCTCGGTGATAAAGAAGGCTTCCTTCTCAACATTCTGTCGTATGGCACCGATCACAACATCGGCCGACCTGAGCGCCTTCAGGATCACCTTGGTGTGATAGATGGAGGTTGGAACCATCTGTCCGATAGATGTTTGCAAACGCCGCAGCCGGTGAACAGAGTTATCAAAAACCTTGATCTCCGAGCCCAGCCCCAGGGCAGCCCTTACCGCAAATTCAGCTGCAGTG
Source organism: Bacteroidota bacterium (assembly GCA_024244665.1). Next base: position 24,949 of record JAAEOI010000046.1, read on the forward strand.
CCTGCACCCAGGATTACCACTTCAGTGGGTGTAATGCCTGTTACTCCCCCCAGCATCACGCCCTTGCCTCCTCTCATGTTGCTCAGGTACTCGGCTGCAATAAGGATGGAAGTGGTCCCGGCAATGGCACTCATACTCCTTACTGCCGGGTAACATTTATGTTCATCCTGGATTTCCTCATAGGCTATGGCGGTCACCTTCCTCCGCATCAGCTCCCGGATGTATTTGTCATCCTTTTGAATGGAGGAATGGAAGGAGGAAATCAATGTCTGCCGCTCCTTCATCCAGCCAATCTCTTCAATTGTCGGGGCACTGATTTTCAGTAGGATGTCACAGCCGGAGAAAACCTCTTTGCGGCTCTGGCTGATGATCCCCCCACGTTCAGAATAGTCTGTATCGTGGTAATTGGCAGCCCTCCCTGCGCCACTCTCCAGAGTAACTTCATGACCATGCCCGGTAAGGTTTTCCACAGCTTCAGGGGTAATCGGAACCCGGCTCTCCACAGAATGATCTTCCGATGGGATACCGATCTTCAGCTGTTTTTGCCTGTTCCCGACCTCAAGGGTCTCTTCCTGGGGCATCAGGCCTTCTTTACGTATATCAAATGAGGAGGATCCGGACTTTTCCATGGTTGAGCAAGTTTAAGGGAAGCCTAAATTATAACAATTCGCCAGCAATGTCAAGAGAATTTATTTCCCCGGCAATTCAAATCTGAGTTCACGTGACCCATCCTCCTTCACTTCGATGTGGACCATAAGGGCGTCATCAGGAATCAGGTGGCCCGCTTTTTCTGGCCATTCGATAAAACACTTCTTCCCCGAAAAGAAATACTCTTCATACCCCATGTCAAACAATTCGTCGGGATCCTCGATCCGGTAGAGATCAAAATGAAACAGCGACTCCCCTTCGGCGGTGAAGTACTCGTTGACCAGGGCAAAGGTGGGGCTGTTCACATCCTCCGGAACCCCCAGGGCCCTGCAGAGTGACTGTATAAACGTGGTTTTCCCTGCACCCATCTCGCCTGAAAAGGCAATAACGGAGAAATCTCCCATGAATCCCAGGAATATTCCAGCGGCCTGTGGAAGCTCGTTGAGTGACTGTATGGCAATCCTTTTTTCCATTACCTGGCCGGCGAGAGAACAGCAATGGGGATCAGCATCTCCTCCATGGAGACTCCTCCGTGCTGAAATGTATTCCTGTAGAGGTGGACAAAGTGATTGTAATTGTTTGGATATACCATGAAATCGGTGTCGGTGGCAAAAATATAAGAGCTGCTCACATTGGCTTTAGTAAGGCCTATATCACCGGGCCTGTTGATTTCAAATACCTCTTTCTTATTGAAATTCAGATTCTTTCCCTGCTTATACCTCAGGTTAACCGATGTTTGCCTGTCCCCAATCACCTTCACCGGGTTGGAAACCCTTACGGCACCATGATCGGTGGTGATCACCAGCTTCACATCCTGCTGCGCCAGCTGCTTCAGAAGATCATAAACGTAGGAGTGCTGGAACCAGCTGTGCATCAGGGAGCGGTAAGATCCCTCATCGAAAGCAAGCTCACGGATCATGTCCATCTCTGTGCGCGAATGCGACAACATATCCACGAAATTGTATACCAGGATATTCAGGTCGAAGTTGAGCAGATCCTTATAATTCTCGAGCAGTTTCTTCCCGGCCCGTTGATTGCTGATCTTTTCATAATTAAAGGAGCAGTCGATCCCCAGCCTCTTTAACTGGAGACGGCACAACTCCTCCTCGTGCGCGTTTTTCGGTCCCTCCTCATGATCATCCACCCATAATCCGGGATGTCGCTCCTGGATCTCACCAGGCATCATACCGGAAAACATTGCATTACGGGCATACTGGGTTGCCGTGGGAAGAATGGCTGAAAAGATGTTCTCTTCATCGGTCCGGAAAAGGTCCACAATCTCTTTCTCGATAATCTTCCACTGATCGAACCTCAGATTATCGATCAGAATCACCATCACCTTTTCCTCTTCAAGCAAGGGGAATACCTTCTTCCTGAATACATTGTTAGACAGCAGAGGAGTCCCGGGTGAATCGCTTCGGAACCAATCCTGGTAATTTGAGCGGATGAATCTTGAGAATTCGTGATTGGCCTCGGTTTTCTGCATCCTCAGCACCTCCTCCATGCCCTCTGAACTGCTGGCTTCAAATTCCATCTCCCAGTATATCAACCGTTTGTAAATACCGATCCAATCCTCAAAACTCCTGGCCGAATTAATCTGCATGCCCAGCTGGCCGAATTGTGATTGGTAACCAGAGGTGGTTTTCTCGGTGACCAGTCTCTTGGTATCGATATTTTTTTTGATGGTAAGCAGGATCTGCTTGGGATTTACCGGTTTGATCAGATAGTCGGAGATTTTTCCGCCAAGCGCTTCATCCATGATATCCTCCTCCTCGCTCTTGGTAATCATCACCACCGGGATGGAGGGTTTGAGGGCCTTAATTTTCTCAAGGGTCTCGAGCCCGGAAATCCCCGGCATATTCTCGTCCAGGAAGATCAGGTCAAAATCATTCTCATCCACCAGCCTCACAGCATCGGTGCCATTCGAGGAGGTAGTTACCCTGTACTCTTTCTCCTCAAGGAAAAGAATATATGGCTTCAGAAGATCAATTTCATCATCTGTCCATAATATGTGAATCTGCCTTCCCATTATTCCTGTTTTAGATAGTGTTTCAGATAAAAGAGATAGTAGGGATTGTGAACCTTCTCCCCTGAGAGGGTGGTGTAGTTATCCTGCGAGATAATCATCATCCTGTAGTTTGATTCAGGGATGCCAGCAAGAATATGCGAGCTGTTATCCTGTATCACCTCCAGGTACCTGCCTGCCCCGTCTGCATTGGTGAATATTTGTACCACAAGCATATAATATCCATCCGTAAGCTCCAGCCTTTCAATCTCCAGGTTATACTCGTTGAAGTTATCCAGATTGTAATTCAGCAGGTCGAAACTGACCTGGTTGACATTTTCGCCCGCCTGCAGTGCCAGCATGAAGTAGTGTTCCTGGTCAGGATCAAAGACTGTGTAAATCTCCTCAGCCACTTTGGCCTCATCGGCCTGTTTGATAACCGGGAAGGCTACATACATGTAGTCGATAACCTCCTGGGCCTGGATACTCTCTTCAGTGCCGGGGTGCCATGAAATCAGAGAATCGAGCTCCGTTTTCATCTCCTCCTTGCCAATAAGTGCACCCACCGAAAGGGCCTTGATGTATATAAATTTGGGAACCAGAGGATCCTCAGGATTATGCGCCACAGCACTGTCAACATCTAAAATAACACCCTGGTAATCACCCGATTGATATTTTGCATAAATTGTTTCGTAGATGCGGACTACCTTCATCTCCTCTTCCTCCAACTCCTTGATGTAGTTGGGATTTGTCAGCAGCTTGGTGAAGTGCGATTCGGGATACTGTGCCAGCAGTCTGCCCTTATAAGATTCCGCCAGACCTGGTTTCTGAACCGAATTGTACAATTCGTACAGGTAATATATGGCCCGGTCATTATATTTCCCTTCCGGATATGGGAAACGGTCAACCAGCTCCTCAAAAGCATCGATGGCTTCCTGGTAGTCAAGCAGGTTTTCCTTATAGATCACGCCCATGTTGAAGAGCGCCTCCTCGAGCCTGTGGTTGGAAACCCCCATGGAGGAGTCTGTGAGCGGGATAGTCGCCAGGTAAAATTCTCTCGACTTATTATCAAAGATAGGCGTGATAGCTCCGCCTTCAATAGTGTCACCTTCGACTGCTTCACCCGGATTCATGGATGTAAGGGTCTGTTTGTTCTTCCTGCGCCAATTGTCTTCAAGTTTCCGTTCCCCCCACTTCATTCTGAATTCAGGCTGGCCAAAACTTCTGGCATTCAGGTTATAGAAGTACCACTTTCCACCACGCTGGGCGGTCTGGCCTCCTGCCTGGTTTTCGTACATCATGGACTGGTTGAAAGCCATATCCTGCATGGTCTGCTGCTCCATCAGCCTCGCCTCCTCCTCCGCCAGCCGAACATCTTCAATGATCCCGTCGATGATGGTAAACCGCTGCTCCTCGGGCAGTGCGGCCAGCATTTGCATACTGTCCTCCAGGGTGTAGGTATTTACATTATAGACCAGGCCACTCAGGCTTGTTGAGAGTGTTATCAGACCGGTATACCCTGGATAATCCCTGTTCAGGAATGAGACAGCCGAATCGTAATAGGCAGCTGATAGCATGTAGTCGGGCTCCTCATAATAGATCTCTGCCAGGGTGAGGGACGAGAATCCTTTCTGGTACTGGTTCTGAATACTGGTGGAGACTGAAAGGCGGTAATATTCAATAGCCAGCTCCCTGTCGCCCTCTTCTAAGGCGATGTTCCCCAGTGCGAAATAGATCTGATCCTTGTACTCCCTGTTCTTGCTGTCGCGAAGCATCTTGTTCAGCAGCTTCTTAAGTTCTTCACTGTTTTCGCTTCCCGATTCAAATACCTCAGCCATACTCACCCTGGCATTAAATGCCATTTCATAGGGTGGGTTATATCTTGTGACACGCCGGTACTTCTCCTGGGCCAGGGTATTTTCACCCGCCTCCTCATACAGCTGTGCAAGGATAAAGGTGAAACGGATTTTCTCATCCTTGGATAGGTCTTTCTGAAGCAGTGCACTCTCAAGATAGGTGGCAGCACTGGCATAGGACTCCCGTTTCAGATCGAACTGGGAACGGGTGGTATGCAGATCGCCCATGTACTCTTCGGGAAATTCGTTCTGATCCTCAAGGGCAATCAGGAGCCGGTCGGCCTCCCTCGTTTCACCGATCATGATGTAGGCCCGGGCCAACCAGGTCATGGCCAGGAAACGAACCTCATCAACTGGAAAAGTGACCAGTATATGCTTGAAGGTTTCGGCGGCCAGGAAAAACTCCCCCTGGTACATGTAAGCCTTTCCCATCAACATATAGGAATCGTCAACCCACTTATTATATTCGTTTCTCTCATAGAAAGCCTTATCCTTGGACGATTGATCCCCCTCCTTCACCTTGGGTTTAGCGTCGATTGAATGAAAGGTGATCACCTTGGTGGCCTTCTCAATGGCCCTTCTCATAGTTGGGTTCAACGACGAATGGAGGGATTCATCTTCATAGAGAAAGATGGGCAGGATAGAGGTGTAATTATACTTCACAGAGGTCTCAGCCTTCTCCAGACCCTTCTTATAACTCTCTATTCCGTTAAAGTAGATGTTATAATGTGAGGTCAGGTTGTGGTAGTTCCGGCTCAGGGAGGTATTCTTCTCAACACTGCAGGAGAAGGCAGCTACAATCATGAGAATGGCAGTAAGCCACACCAGGTATCTCCTGAATGGCACAAGGGTCCGTTTCTTTGTGTCGCTCTTCAATGGGAAGCAATGATTGGTAAGACTCCTCCCGGTGCTTACAAGTTACTAACTGTTTTTGAGGTAACTTATTTTATGGTTCATGCAAAAAACTCAGGGCATGTGGACATCCACCACCTCTTTGATCTCGGGAACCTCGTTTCTCACTGCCACCTCCACACCCGCTTTCAGAGTCTGCATGCTGAAAGGACATCCGTTGCAGGCACCCTTCAATTCAACCTTTAAGACCATATCTTCAGTAATATCCACCACTGAAATATCACCCCCATCTGCTACCAGGTAGGGCCTGATCTTCTCCAAAGCCTTTTCCACCCGTTCTTTTAACGCTTCCATCTCTTTGGTTTATCTGGTTCACTATTTGATTGTAATTTCCACCTTCTGAGTGGGATTAATTTCCCTGTTCCTGGTCTCAAGGGCACTTATTACCGACTCTGCCAGGTCATGGAACGATTTTCCACTGGGCTTATCGGGGTGGAGCGCCACCGGTTCACCATCATCACCCGATTCCCTGATTCCCTGCACAATGGGTATCTCACCCAGGAGTGGGATCCCGGTTTCTTCGGACAGTTTCCTGCATCCCTCCTTCCCAAATATGTAATATTTATTATCGGGAAGCTCCTCCGGGGTAAACCACGACATATTCTCGATGATCCCCAGGACAGGTACATTGATTTTCTCCCCGGTAAACATATTGATTCCTTTCACCACATCGGCCAGCGCCACATCCTGGGGTGTACTGACAATAACCACGCCTGTTACAGGCACCTCCTGGACCATGGTCAGATGAACATCACCAGTCCCGGGAGGCAGATCGATCAACAGGTAATCCAGCTCTCCCCAGTCACCATTAGAAATCAATTGTTTCAGAGCACTGGTGGCCATGGGCCCCCTCCACATCACTGCATCTTCCGGTTTAATGAACAAGCCAACTGAAAGTAATTTCACACCGTATTTCTCAATGGGGATAATCCACTCGGTCCCATCCTCGGTACGTGCTGCAGGCCTCTGATCCTCCACGTGGAACATCTTCGGAACTGAAGGGCCGTACACATCCGCATCAATCAGTCCTACTCTTGATCCTTGTTTTGCCAGCGCCACAGCAAGGTTGACTGCTACGGTTGACTTACCCACGCCGCCTTTACCTGAAGCAACAGCAACTATATTCTTAACTCCGGTCAGAACCTCGGGAACAGGCGGAGCTTCGGGCAGCATTACCTGGATATGGTCTGGCTTCAGTGAATCTTCGCCAAATGCATGATTGACAGCCCTAATACATGCCTTTTTTATGGACTGGATGAAGGGATCGTTAGCACGGCCAAACTGCAGGGCAATCCAGAGATCACCCTCCCTGTACACAACCTCATGGACCATACCCATATCCACAATTCCCTTTTTGGTTTCAGGATGGTGTATGGCACCCAAAACCTCCAGTATCTTCTCTTGTTCTATCTTCATGGCATGCCTTTAAAACAGGCCCAAAGATAGTTATTATTATTTAGATTAAGTTACTATAACGCCAGTTCCCGGACAGGATCCCAGAATAGATCATTGAAATTTACGATGCGGTTATTGACGATTACAGCACCCTCATTTTCCAACAATTCCTGCATCAGGTTCCTACCCTGGAAATGGTGTTTGCCAGTGAGAAGGCCCGCCCTGTTCACCACCCGGTGAGCCGGAACGTACTCAGGGTGAGTATGGCACTGGTTCATGGCCCATCCTACCATGCGGGCCGCCCCGGGTGATCCCAGGTATGCGGCAATGGCACCATAGGATGTCACCCTGCCCGGCGGGATCAGCAAAACTAACAGGTAGACCCGCTCAAAAAATCCAGGACTGTTGTCCTTACTCGACGTCATAGGGCAGTTCCTTGATCTCGCGGCCTGAGGGCAGGCGAAAACGAATAAAATTAATCTTCATTCCTTCGGCCCTGAAGCGGGCTTCATAGTAAGTCTGTATTGAAACCGTTTCATCTTCACGGCCACTCTGGTAGAGATCATCTGTATGCCAATCAATCTCCAGCTTGTTAAACTTTGCCAGCTCCAGGGTGTATGAATAGAGCCCGAAATTATCTGTTTTCAGGTTGACATATCCGCCATCTTTAAAGAACTGCCTGTAATAATTGAGAAAGATGTCACTGGTAAGCCTCTTTTTACGCCTTCGTTTCTTCTCCTGGGGATCGGGGAAGGTGATCCAGATCTCATCCACCTCATCCCGGTCAAAAAAGGAGTTGATGAAATCGATCCGGGTCCGAAGAAAGACCACATTTTCCAGGCCCTCCCGCAGGGCAATAGTAACACCCTTCCAGATCCTGGCACCCTTTATATCCACGCCGAGGAAATTTTTACCAGGATATATGCGGGCAAGTCCAACGGTATACTCTCCCGCTCCGCAACCCAACTCCAGCACAATTGGATTATCATTCCTGAAAACCTCATGCTTCCAACGACCCTTCAGGGGGTGGTTCTTTTTATAGACCTCTTCAAAAGCGGGTTGGAAAACCTTTTCCAGCTGCTCCAGTTCTCTGAATCGTTTAAGCTTGTCTTTTCCCAACTTAATCCGGAATAACTCGTTCAACCCGGACCCCAATATCGGTCACAGGTAATTCGGCCTTTCGCATGGCCTGCTCGATGGAGAAATTATAAATGCCGGGGATCCCGAACCGGGTCTGACTCCTGTAAAGCAGCCTTAGTTCTCTTAAACGGCCTGTTCCTTTCCCGACCCAGTCACCATTGGGTGTGGCAAGGATCATATTCACCGTATCCCTCCTGAATTGCCCGGTGGGACCCTTCACATTTACAAACATATAGAGATTGCTCATTGGATAATCAGTGGTGTGCCGCACCTGGAGGTAGATGCTGTGGAGCGACAATGTATCTGCAATATCCATCTCGAACACAGCCACATCATTCCATTTCCAATTCCCGTTTTCAGTAGACTTGTAGTGGTCGTAAACCATCTCCTGATCGCACCCGGTAATCAGGATCACTGAAAAAATCACCCCTGTAATATGCCGTCGGATCATGAATTTTTTCGTTGATTACGCGGGGGACGGCGTTTTTTCTTCTTCCTTTTTGCCTTGCTGGCCTCAAAGCGGGTCAGGCTTTCCACTCCGGCCCCATCGGTATATTCCAGCGGTTTTGTCTCTTTCAGTACCTGGGATTCAACCAGCTCATCGGGAAGCTTCCCGTTGCGGTTCATCTCCTGTATCTCAGATACCCTTTCGGCAGGAACCGGAACAAGTGCATGTCCGCCGCTCCCGTCATACGCATACCACATGATACCACGGTATACATCGGTTTTCAACAGGTTAGCGTCACCCGACACAGTCCGGAGCGAAACATTTGAACTGGGGAATTTGCGGCGGGCATCTTCATAACCTGACAGTTCATAATTGAGGCAGCATTTCAGCTTTCCGCACTGTCCGGCCAGTTTCTGGGGATTCAGAGCTACCTCCTGCACCCGGGCCGCATGGGTACTCACCGAAACGAAGTTGGTCACAAAGGTTGAACAGCACAGCTCACGGCCGCAGGTTCCGATCCCCCCGATCTTTCCTGCCTCCTGCCTGGCCCCGATCTGTCTCATCTCGATACGTATCCTGAAAGATTCAGCCAGAACCTTGATCAACTGCCTGAAATCGACCCGCTCATCAGCTATATAATAGAAAATTGCTTTGGTGTTGTCACCCTGGTACTCCACATCCCCGATCTTCATATTCAATCCCAGGTCGCTGGCAATCTGCCGGCTGCGGAGCATGGTCTCCTTTTCGTTCGAAATGGCCTCTTTCCACTTGTCAATATCGGCCTCCTTGGCTTTTCGGTAGACCTTTTTAAGCTCTTCACTATGGTTGTGCCTGGATTTTGCACGCTGTTTATCCACGATCTCACCGGCCAGGGTAATAATCCCTATATCGTGACCCGGAGAGGCCTCCACGGCAACAATATCACCACGCCTGAGGCGCAGTTCGTTCACATTAAGATAAAAATCCTTTCGGGTATTTTTAAACCTGATCTCAACCACCTCCGGGCTATCGTTGCCTGAAACCTCACGCAACCAGTCATATGAATCAAGCTTACCGCAGGAACTGAAATACAGTTCGATCCGTTCCGAATTATCGCTGGAGATCTCCAGCTGTTTCTCTGCGCAGCATCCTCTTGCCTTCAGGCTTTCCATCATGCAAAAATAGGGATTCGGAACTCTAAAACAAAAACCGCTTTGTTCTCAGGCTTCAGCCTTCTGCATCAGCAGCCTTATCACCCTGATGGAGAGGTCCATAAAAATGATGCGCGGATTCCCGTTTGCTTCTATGTGGTTTGCCGCCAGGGAAAATGATTCCACCAGGCCATAGATATTGCCTTCATGTATAAACGGACTGAACTTCCCGGAAAATCCGGCCTCCTTGCGGGACATGAAATTCAGTGCGGGCTGTTCCATATGGAGCATGAAGTTCTCCCTCAAAAGCCGGAGCGAATAATCCAGCAGCTGTTTTTGGCGCTCCCGTCCAATCCCGGCAACTCCCTCAACCCAGGAATTGATCTCGATGATACTCCTGGAGTAGGCCAGCCGCATCAGAAGGGTAAACTGGTCGAAATTGTAGAGCTCTTGCTCATCCCTCATGAGGGAGGTAAGAGCCAGGTTAAAATTGCCGTTGCCCCTTCTGACTGCATCCTCCAGCAGATCGGGGTCACCCCCTATCTTATTCATCAGGCCTTCCCGCAAGAGATTCTCTTCAATGGGAGGTACGTGTAGAAGCTGTGTCCGGCTCAGAATGGTGGGCAGTATGCGTTCGGTACTTTCAGAAACCATCAGGATCGTTGTCTTTTCCGGCGGTTCTTCCAGTAGCTTCAGCAGTTTATTGGCAGTAGGGGCATTCATTCTTTCAGGGAGCCAGATCATCATCAGCCTGTATTCCGACTCATAGGGTTTAAATCCCAGTTTCTTAATGATCGACTCACTCTCATATACATTTATAATTCCCTGCTTGTTTTCTGCTCCGGCAGACTCATACCATTGATTTTCTGAAAGATATGGGTTATCCAGGAAGGCCTCCCTCCATTCCTCCAGGTAATTATCAGTGATCGGGTTCTTGCTTACCTTTGGAGTGGTAAGGACCGGAACCACCATGTGGAAATCGGGGTGAACCAGTTTGCTGAACTTCACACAGGAGGGACATACACCGCAGGAATCATGTTCTTTCCGGCCGGCACAGGCCAGGTACTGAGCCATGGCAATGGCAAGGCTCCGTTTACCGGTTCCCGGAGGACCAAACAGCATCAGGGCATGGGGAACACGGTCCTCGCCCACCATGTTCAGAAGCCTGCCTTTAACTTCCTGCTGCCCTATGATCTCTCCAAATAACATGGTTCTTTTGAATCCGTAAATGTAGCTAAAAGGATTTTCTTTTTTACCTTTGGAATTCCTTATAGAAACAGCAATTTTTTACTTAAATTATATTACTATGCAACTCATTGACAATTATAACTTTGCAGGAAAGAAAGCAATCATCAGGGTCGATTTTAACGTACCCCTTAGCGCACAGTACGAAGTGACCGATGATACCAGGATCCGGGGAGCCCTTCCCTCCATAAAAAAAGTGCTTTCCGACGGCGGATCAGTCATCCTGATGTCGCACCTGGGGCGCCCAAAATCGGGCCCGGAAGAGAAATTTTCCCTCAAGCATGTGATCCCTGCACTCTCGGGCCATCTCGGTACCGATATTCTATTTGCCAATGACTGCGTAGGTGAAGAGGCTGTCACCAAATCAGCAGCCTTGAAGCAGGGGGAGGTCCTGATGCTGGAAAACCTGAGGTTCTATTCGGCCGAAAACAAAGTCAAAACAGATGATGAGAAGGCGGCTACGAAAGTATTTGCCAAAAAACTCTCAAGCTATGCCGACGTATACGTAAATGACGCCTTTGGTACTGCACACCGTGCTCACGCCTCAACAGCTGTAATCGCCGATTTCTTCGATGAGGGTTCCAAAATGTTCGGTTTCCTGATTAACAAAGAGATTGAAGCCATGGACAAAGTGCTTCACAACTCGGAAAAGCCGATGACTGCCATCATGGGTGGCGCCAAGGTTTCTGATAAGATCCAGGTGATCGAGAACCTGCTGGACAAGGTCGACAACCTGATCATCGGTGGAGGAATGACCTACACCTTCATTAAAGCACGAGGCGGGAAGATTGGGAATTCACTGTGTGAGGAGGATAAGCTGGATGTGGCTGCCGACCTGGTAAAGAAGGCCGAAGCCAAAGGAGTGAAGCTGATCCTGCCGGTCGACCAGGTGTTGGCCGATAAGTTCGATAACGAAGCAAAGACCGAGATAACAGATATTGATGACGGCAAGGAGGGATATATGGGACTTGACATCGGTGCAAAATCGGTTGTCCTGCTCAGCGAAGTAATCATGAACTCCAAAACCTTACTCTGGAACGGACCCATGGGTGTATTTGAAATGCCCAACTTTCAGAAAGGAACCGTTAGCATTGCGCAGGCCATTGCCGAATCAACAGCCAAAGGCTGCTTCAGCCTGGTGGGCGGAGGCGACTCGGTTGCCGCAGTCAATAAATTCGGTCTGGCCGATAAGGTAAGCTATGTTTCCACCGGCGGCGGTGCCATGCTGGAGTACATTGAGGGCAAGGTTCTGCCGGGGATTAAGGCAATTCGGGGGTAAAAAGCCTGTAGAAAGAAAGTTGGAAAAATGAACCAGGCCTTCAGAGAGGAGATATTTAGAATAACTGATCTGGAAACCTTCAGGGCAGCCGCCCTGGAGGTTTTTCATTTTCAGGCCCGTTCGGTGCCGGTTTACAGGGAGTACCTGGCCACTCTGAGGGTGGACCCCCGGGAAGTGCGCAGAGTGGAGGAAATTCCCTTCCTGCCCGTGGAGTTTTTTAAATCGCACCGGGTCATCCGGGAGGGTTTGAAGCCTGAAGTTATTTTTGAAAGCAGCGGGACCATGCTTTCCACACCCTCCCGTCACCATGTCGCGAATGTTTCCCTCTACCGGGATAGCTTCATGAAGGGATTCGTTAAATTCTACGGCCCACCGAAACAGCTGTGTATCCTGGCCCTTTTACCCTCCTACATGGAGCGCTCAGGCTCTTCACTGATCTATATGATGGATCACCTGATCGACCAGTCGGAGCATCCCGACAGAGGCTTCTACCTGGATAACCTGGAGGAACTTTCTTCCATTCTCCAAAAACGAAACGGGGATGGCCACCCCACTCTGCTGCTGGGGGTTAGCTTCGCCCTGCTCGACCTTGCTGAACAGTTCCCGGTAAAGTTACAGGATAACATTACGGTGATGGAGACCGGGGGCATGAAAGGCCGTAGGGTGGAGATGGTCCGGGGCGAACTTCATGAAACGCTGACCGCCGCCTTTGGAACCGCTGCCATCCACTCCGAATACGGGATGACAGAACTGCTTTCCCAGGCTTACTCTTCAGGTGAGGGAATCTTCAGGTGCCCACCCTGGATGGACGTACTAATCAGAGATCCCACTGATCCGTTCTCCCTGCTTGACAAGGGCAGTTCAGGCGGACTCAGCATCATCGACCTTGCCAATATTTACAGCTGCTCCTTTATTGCCACCGGAGACCTGGGGAGGCGGTCGGGTGACGGCTCGTTTGAGGTGCTTGGCCGTTTTGACCACTCCGATATCCGGGGTTGCAACCTGCTTGTTTCATGATTCTGTCATTAGTACCCCTTCCTCATCACTTCAATGGTATTAATCTCCTTCACTTTGATACTGAAGGATCCTGACTCTGCTTGTCCGGAGACACGCATGTATTTTGCCATCTCATAAATGGAGGATTGGTCCTCCATATCGATCAGCTCAACGGAGATATAGATATTTGGATCACTTGCCTTCAGGTCGTGGCGGACCAGGATCATATAGAGGTCATCGAACTTTTTCGTCTGCTTGATTCCATCCAAATAGACCGGGAAGTCATCCTGTTCTTCAGATGAGGAGGTGGTTGCACTATTAATCACGGTGGCCACATTCTCAAGGTCAACGATTCTCAGCTTCGAGGACGTCTCCTGTGCATACAATGCAAAAATCAACAGTGATACGCTCAGTGTGGCAAGTAATTTTTTCAGAAACATGGGTAGTGTGTTTTTCAATTTCAAATTTACAGCTTTTTCCCTGGCCCTTTAATGAAACCAGGCCGACCAGTAGAATAATCGCTGCAAAATACGAATTGTTGACAAGCCATCAAGGCCTGGAGGAGATCAATTCTCTTCTTTATCAATTTTCTATTATTTTGATCCAGTGATCCTGCTTTGAATGCCGGGAAAATTTATCCATACAAGCGAACAGATCATCCTGTCTATTCTTGAAGAGGAGGGTTTCGGTGTCAGTGATCTTGCAAAAGACTATTCGGGAGCATACAGCTGCCACTCAGCCACAGCAGGGGGACCCTCCTTGCGATTGACATATAGCCTCACCCTGCTGGTACGGACCGGGTCAAATTTCCTGACCAGTCCGTGTCCTTTTGTCCTTGCGGCAAAAAGCTCCTCCCATCCATTTTCGGTTTCTGCCTCCATACGGATGCTCTGCTTGTAACGTGGCCACCGGTCGGGTTCATCCAGGGCTGCAGCACTGATCAGTGCAGGTTCTCCCAGATCAAATTCCAGGTAACACTCCCCCGTGCTGTCGGCCGCTTCCCAGATCTCATGTCCGGATCCGTCTGCTGCATTGAGGGCCGGGTGATTGGGATGCTCACCGGATGCAAGGATGGTTTTTCCCAGTGAGGCGATGGGCATGGCCACAGGCTCTTCGGCAAGCTTCAATATGACTACTGAACCAACCGGGTCAGGTGCATCCAGGGGCAGCTCAATAACAACTCTTTCAGCTTCAGTTGTGATACCCAGCGATTCACCCGGATTCACGAGTAGTGAGGCACTCTCCACCTTGCTTGTGAGGGGAACATTCAGTTTACCGGAAGCCGGCCAATCAGTCACATGCAGATAGAGCAGATTCCCTTTCCGGGTAGCTGCTCCCCACGACAGGTAGGTGAAAGGCCCTGCAGTGGTGCCGTAAATAGCTTCTCCATTCACCTTCAGCCATGCTCCCATATCCTGCAGGCGCTCAATGCAGGCCTGGGGAAATTCCCCTTCCGCGGTGGGACCCACATTCAACAGATAGTTCCCTCCCTTGGAGCAGATCTCAATGAGCTTGTGAATCAGCTCCTCGGACGATTTCCAGTTATCATCCCGGGCATTATATCCCCAGTGTCCGTTCATAGTCATGCAGGTTTCCCAATCTCCTTCATGTCCGGTTACCGGCACAAACTGCTCCGGGGTTTTGGTATCCCCGTCTATTCCCAGCCTGTTGTTGGTGATGATCCACGGCCTCACTTTCAATGCTTCCACAAAGGGCCTGGTGCGCTCCTCGTTCATCCAGGTGGGGGTATCCCACCAGAGAATATCCAGGGGGTATTGTGTCAAAATCTCTTTTGCCTGCGGAAGTGCAATGGTCTCCAGGTAGGTATCAAAATCACCCTTATGGGCCTCATCCCATCCATCACCCTCTTCAAAACGCGATTTTGCTCCACCCGGATGATTCCAGTCCTGGGCCTGAGAATAGTAAAACCCCATTTTCAGTCCTGCCTCATGAGCCTCCTTAACCAGCGGGCCAAGCAGGTCTTTCCCATAGGGCGTGGCATCCGCCACATCCCAGTCGGTCACCGCCGAAGGGTAGAGTGCAAAACCATCATGGTGCTTGGAGGTAATGACGATATATTTCATACCCGCCTCCTTTGCCACCCGGACCCAGGCTTCAGGATCATATCTCACCGGATTGAACCGGCGGGCATACTCCTTATACTCCGCGCTGGGGATTCTTGCGTTGTGCATGATCCATTCACCATACCCGGTATTCTCACCATATTGGCCGGCAGGAACCGCGTAGACCCCCCAGTGGATGAAGAGTCCGAACTTAGCCTCCCGCCACCACTCCATCCGTTCGTCCTTATCTATTTTCACATCAGAAGCTTCCTGACTCTTCGTGTCCGTGTTACAGGCCATCATCAGTATCATGACAATGCCGACGGATAATAACAGGGGTGATTTTTTCATAGTTAGTGTTTTTGCAGCACCTGGAAATTTATTCTTTGCAATATAGTTTAATCTCTTCCCCATTCTTTAAACTTTTTGGGATATATCTTCCTGGTGTCACTCCCGCCTTTATTGGATCTTTCCATTACCAAAAAAACCATTATTAACCAAAATTGAAAATTTCGGCTGTGAGATAGCAGAAATGATGAAGTAATTATTTGGATACCCTGGGTTGCAGCGATGACCATGTGGAAACCGTTGTATGGCGATCCACGTCTTGCCGAATTTGTAAAACGAATAAAGCTGCCGAAGGGAAAAACTTTCATGGTTCGGGAGGTATTGCTGTCTGAAAGAAACAATTAGCCGATTTTTACGTAAAAATCAATATGTTAGCTTATTATTTCCAGGGTAAAAGAGTATTCCTGTCAGTATTCCTGTCAGTAGTCCTGTTGCTGACCCTGGTTTCTTTTTGTGACGCCTACACCCCTTCGGCAAGCTATCTCGCAAGGAGATACATAATTACAGCCAGTGCAGGTGAAGGGGGGAGCATCTCCCCCTCGGGGTTTGTGGTTGTGAAAAGAGATGGTAAAAAGACCTTTACCATCACTGCTGATCCGGGATATGATATATCGGATGTACTGGTGGACGGGGAAAGCGTAGGAGCTGTTACCCGCTATGAATTCACAAAGGTAAAAGAACACCATACCATTGAAGCGATATTCATTATATGGAGCTATACCATCACCCCGTCAGCAGGAGCAAACGGGAGCATTGAACCCTCCGAAGCAATCAAAGTAAAACATGGAAGCGACCAGGAGTTTTCCATAAGCCCGAACCAGGGTTATGGCATTGAAGAAGTGCTTGTAGATGAAGCAAGTGTTGGTCCGGTGGCCTTGTATACCTTTACGGATATTTCATCCGATCACACCATCAGTGCAACATTCATATCAGAATTTGAAGTGCTGGATGTGACAATTCCCGATGAATCGATGAAGATAGGAGAAGTGATCCCGGTCACTATAATCGTGGAGGATGATGCAGGATTACCCTACACCTTTATTTCAGGATCGGTGGGGGGGTATCCCCTTGAGGGGTTTCAGCGAATCTCGGCCACCACCTATAGCGCATATTTTACTATTTACCAGGGGGGTAACAGCTATGCTGCATCAGAGGATATCCCCGTGACTGAACTCATCATTTCAAATGGGACGGATCTGAGTACACCCTACAACCTCCCGGTAATACAGATCAGTGATCCCCTTGACGCCGATTTACCTCTGATCACCTCCATGCAGACAGCAGGTGGAATAAAGAAGATCGGGGATGTATTAACACTCGACATTTCTGCGGATGGAACTGACTATAGTCTTGACGCACTCTCCTCCATCAACGGAATTTTTGTAAGCGAATCGAATATTACCTTTTCTGAATCCGGCGGAGGTAATTATATACTCACATATACCATTCAGGAAGGAGACACAGATGTGGGGCAGGATTTCCCGGAACTAAGAGCCTCTGTGATCCTGATAAAACCGTCAGGTAATACCAATCTGCCCTATTCAACAGTGAGTGCTGTTTCCGAACTTGTTATTGACGCACATGCTCCCGTGCTTACACATATGGAGGCAGCTGGTACGGAGGTGGGTGTGGGAGGCACGGTTAAAGTGACAGTAACAGCCGATGGAACGGGATATACAGGAGGAGCTGAAACGCTGATAAACGGGGTGTCATTAAGTTCATCCCGGGTGGCCATTACAGAGCTTTCTGATGGCCTCTATGAGTTGTCCTATGTGGTGGATTTTGAAGATGCTGCTGTTGCCCCTGGTCAGCTTCAGGTAAGCATTGTCATGATTGATGCGGCCGGTAATGCAGGGAACAGCTATTTAGCCCTTGAGCCAAACATGCTTGAGATCTATACGGATTTGCCTGAGGCGGCACTTGAAGGGGTTCACCAGGTATGTGAAGGGGAGGAGGCTGAACTGAGGGTCTCTCTGACCGGGAGGGCGCCATGGGATTTCGATCTGAGCTGGGGTGACACCACAATCACATATACGAACATAAGTTCATCTGAATATGAAATTATTGTATACCCGGTTCAGACAAATATCTACCAGGTCGGCCCGGTCACTGACGTAAATGGAGTGAAAAATACCAGTGTCAGTGAGTTCCAGGTGGATGTTAATGAAGCAACCCATGTGGAAATTATCAACCTGGCCCCGGGGTACAATGTGGAGGATGATCGGATCAAGCTGGAAGCCAATGTGCCCGGTGGGACATTTTCAGGCCCGGGCGTGGACAGTGCAACAGGATATTTCTACCCTTACATTGCTGATACCATCAACTCACCGCATACGATATACTACAATTATGAGAATGCCAACGCTTGCGTAAGCATTGCCAGTCAACTGGTATATGTCCTGGGAGCCCAGGGTGCCATACTGATACCCGAAAGCAACGTCTGTTCGAGTGGTGACCCATTTATTGCTACAGTTTTGAAACCCTCTGGAGAAACAGGCTCTTTCAGGTTATTGGATTCCTCCTCCAGGCCAGCACCAGGTCTGACCGATCATGGGGATAACACCGCAACCATTCATCCGGATTTATTATACACGAGTGCTTATACTATTGAATTTCAGTATTTTAACGAGGCCTCTCTCTATCTCAGGAGATCGTTTAATGTTGAATTTGTTGAAGAACCCCTGATCCTTAACCTGGATGAAACTCCCTATTGCCAGGATGCAGAACCATTTGTGCTCCAGTCCAATATATCTGATGTAGTATTTGAGGGTCCCGGTGTTTCCGGGAACTCATATGACGGTTTCATTTTCAATCCGGGTGACCCGGATCCCGGAAAGCATTCGCTTTCCTGTACCACCATCTCTGAAAATGGATGCACGGCAAGCAGCATCTATAGTATAGAGATTCTGTATTCCCCTGAGGTAAGCTTCGAACTTGGAACAGAGTGTTTACCCGAGGGTGGAGAGCTTGTATCGTTCGATAATCTGACGAGTGTACCCGAATCAGTAGAAATCTGGAGCTGGAATTTTGGTGATCCTGAGAGTGGTGAGGATAACTGGAGTTATCTCATGGAACCAACGCACCACTACCAGGAACCGGGTCAAAAAAGAATTACCCTCTCGGCAACTACATTTGATGGTTGTGTTGCCATATATGAGTTGGAAAATATCATTGACAGCAGACCCGCGGTGGACTTCACCTGGATCAGTGACTGTTATCCCAGTGAATCGGATGTGCAATTTATTGACCGGTCTACCTATGGATCCGCATCGGTTGATACAGTTATCTGGACATTTAAAAACACAGGAGGAGATCTCATTGGCAAAACAGGTTCCTCCTCAGCCAACGATACTGTTGCATTCCCCTTTGATTCAGCCGGCAGGTACCAGGTGGATATTTTCACCATGAGTGCCGGAGGGTGTTCCGGAGAATTATCAAAAGAAATATTACTGAGGCCAACCGTTCGGCCCGGCAGCGAAGGTTATCTTGAAAGCTTTGATGAAACTCAGGGCCTGTGGACCGTCCGCTCAGAGAACCAGGTGGAAAGCTGGATCTGGGGTGAGCCTGATTTCACCGGGTATGGACAGGAAACGGGCGACAACGCCTGGTTCACTCTATTGCCCTCCGGGGAAGACGGGTATAAGGAGAACTCCTGGATTCAAAGTCCCTGCCTTGATTTTACAGGCTTTAACAAACCCCTGATACAGATAGATATCATGCAGAGCTTATATCCGTATTTGAGTGGGGCGGTGCTTCAGTACCTGGATGTGATGGAAGAGGGATGGAAAACCATCGGTGAGACCAGTCCAGGAATAAACTGGTACAATTTCAGTAATTATGTGAACCATCCAGGCGGGAGTGAAACCGGATGGGGAACGGAAGTATTCAATCCGGATACTGATTGGGTAACAGCAGTTCATGACCTCAACCAGGTGGCCGGGAAACCGAATGTGACCCTGAGGATTGCATTTACGAGTAATGGCCAGCTGAGTAAGGGTAACCAGGGTTTTGCAGTCAACAATATACACATTGCAGAACGTTCAAAAATTGCTGTGCTGGAACACTTCACAAATTACGGAGACAACTCTTCCCGGGTGGCCGATGGCATCATTGATACCCTCGGTATCAAACATTCCGGAGAATTAATCGACCTGCAATACCATATGGATTATCCTGAGATGGATCCCATGAACGAAAATAACCCCAAACCTTCATCCACAAGAGGAGAATTCCACTATGGCGTTCCACAGGTGCCATACAGTATCCTTGATGGAGGAGTCTATCCATATCACCGGTACAGTTTTTCAGACCTGAAGGAAAGCCCTGTCAGGGATCACCTGACCTTGCTTACCCTGGAGATTCCCCTGTTTGATATTGACCTCTCTGTTGATTGGCAGGAAGCGAGCATGGAAGCAAGTACTACCGTGACCTGCAGGGCCGATCAGTATAATGAATTTATTGATCTATACATGGTGGTGTTTGAAACTTCAGTAACTGCCTACACCGGACCTAACGGAGATACTCACTTCAGAAATGTGGTCCTTGATATGTTGCCGTCAGCAGCGGGAAAACTGTTGGGTGACAACTGGAGCAAAGGAAACAGTGATACCCGCACCAATACCTGGGTCTACAAACCCTATGTGGAAAACATTGAAGAACTGGCAGTTGCTGCCTTTATTCAGGACCGTACCACCGGCCGGATCCTGCAGGCTTCGGCTGACTACAAAGATGAAACCGTAGGTATACCAGGCTCTGCATCCGTTCGACCGAGTCTGAATATATATCCCAATCCGACTCAAAGCACCATCTATGTGAACCTGGGAGACGAAACAGAGTATCCGGGAAGGCTTGAGTTGAGAGACATAAACGGAAGGATGGTTCTGTCTGAAGCCCTGCCGTTTGGAACCCGAAATATCCAGATAAACATCTCTCATCTGACCCGCGGTATCTATATCCTTCAATGGATCGAGTCAGATCGGATCCAGGGAGTGAGCAAAATTGTGAAGACCCGGTAAAATGAATAAGCTTTAAGCTGGACCGTGCATCACCTGCAGGGTATTGATTTCTTTAATCATGATACTAAAATCACCGGCATCACTCTTGCCGGTGATCCTGATATTCTTGATCATCTCTACCTCCTCAACCACTCCACTTATCAATGTCAGGTCCACGGCCACATAAATGTCGCTGTTTTTAGCCTGCCTGTCATGACGAACAGTGATCCAGCTGATATCATTGAAATTGATATCCTTTCTGGATCCTCCCCTGATTACAGGAAAGTCAGGCGAATTGCAGGAGGTGGAAGATGAGGAAGATGGTGACCGCACCAATGCAGTACTATTTTCAATGTCTACCACTCTGATGGAGAGAGTGGATTCCTGGGCATATATTCCGGTCATACCCATGACCATTATCAATAGGAGTAATATTTTCATTTGATTTCTCAGCATCCTTCTCTGAATTGGCCAGATCGTTCAGTGATATTAAGCTCTTGCAAATTCTTCGGATTGCCTCCAAAATACCTGCTTTTGCTAATGATCTCTTCCAATAGCTTTTTATTCCTGACCTGAAACTTTTCGAAATCCGGAAACAGGACCAGCTTATACCACTCCTGAATCCCACCACTGAGTACGTAGAGCTCTCCCTGAAACTCATCAGGGACCTCTTCAACAGAAGATTTCTGGTCAGTCCCGTAACATACAATCATGTCTGCGTTTTCCGGATTCATTACCTGCAACTGTGTGACTGGAACAGCTGAAGGGATATGATACTCCTGGTATGCTGTATCGGCCCGAAGATCCACCAGGACAAAATTCTTCTTTTTAGTGTATATCAGGTCTGCAAGGTAAGTCGATGATATGAGCTGTTTTTTAAACTCCCATGTTGGGTACAAACCATTCCTGTCGGCATGGTTTGTAAAGGCTGCTAACAATCCTGCAATGACCGCAAATCCCGCAAACAAGTAATTAATTTTCATGATTCAGTATTTGCATTTCTATCCTTGCTGTATCGATCCTCTACCCTCCCGGCAAACCAGAAAACTGCCAGTGCAAATAACACAATCAGGAATGTGAGCAACCCGTAATTCATATTGAACAATTCATAGAGGGACAGGTCTCCAAGGGATGAACCGGATAAAAATTTACCAATTGCAGGAGCTGTTTCACTGAATAGTACGAGACCTGTAAACATGCCTCCGACGACTGCAATTCCATCCAGTTTCCCGGTGAACACCGCCACACAGGAGGTTCCCGGACATAGCCCACAGATTACAAATCCGAAACCAAAAAGGACCCCACCCACAATTTGAGACCAAAGAAAGGTCCCGTTTATATAGATCTGGGTGATATCCAGCACCCCGAAATAGCTCAACCAGAAAATCCCGATCATGGCCGTAATAACAGCCGAGAAAAGGACTTTGAGCATTCTCATATCGGTGAAGTAGAACTGCTCCACCAACTTTTTTGCGTTTCCAAATCCGGCCTTTTCAAGTAGAAATCCGAATATGATTCCTGTCACAACGGCAAATCCCAGGATCATACCTTGTGAAATCTCCATATTGAAGCTGAGTGGTGCCATCAGTTCCATGCTTTTTTTATGAGGAATGCGATGGAATAGCCGCCTATAAATACAGAAAACATAAACAGCCATGCGCCAATGCTCATGGTCGACCCTCCACTCAGTGCCAGGCCGCTGGTACATCCGCGAGCCATTTTTGCAGCAAAAGCCATGAGCATGCCTCCTGAAAATGCGAGGATGATCCTGTTCATTTTAGAGATATTCGGACCTTTGATCACTTCAAATTTAAAGCGGCCGGAATGTAATCCCGAGATCAAACCTCCAATACAAACACCTACAATCTCAAATACTACCCAGTCTTTCAGAGGAGAATCAACACCGGAAATATAACTCGAATAGACCGGATTGGAAAGAGCATGATCAGGCGCAACAGTATTCATGAAGCTTGCCACGAAAGTACTGAAAGCACCAATAGCTCCTAGCCCCCTTCCCGTTACCACAAATGAAAGGATGATCACGAATCCGATACCAATCCCCACGATGTAGGGATTCCAATAAGGTTTACCTTCTTTTCTTACCATAATGAATCATGCTAATCATTTAATAGTTCCTGGGACACCGGTTTAATTATCGGGAGATCGAGATTTTCCCAGGCCTCAAACGATCCGTCAAAAAAAAGTGCTTTATAACCAAGATGAGATGAAACCAGATAGTTGACAGCAGCCCAAATACCTGAACCGCAGTAATGGACGGATGTACTGGCCTTTTCCATACCACTATTTGCAAATTCTTTGATCATCATGTCATTATCCTTGAATATATAAGGATCGCTCTCCGAGAGTAAAAATTCGAATGGCAGGTTCATTGCACCCTCAATATGACCACCGGTATAATTCATTTCGATGGAATCATATTTCCCGGAATAGTATTCCGGCGGCCTGGCATCAAGAATCACATAATCTGGGGTTTCCAGGTATAGCCTTACTTCTTCTACCTGAATCAGGAAATTGTTGTTTGCAATAAGGTTCAGTTCTCCTTCCGGGAATTCATAGACCGTATCGGTGACGGGTAAACCCTCATCCATCCACTTTTTCAGGCCTCCGTTTAAGACATAGGTCCGGTCCCTGAGCCCGGCATAATCCATAGTAAGAAACACCCTGGCAGTTAGAGGAATCACTCTTTCATTCTCATAACAAAGCACAATTCTGGAATTTGCATCAATACCCGAAGCTGACAATACAGAGTCGATTCTTTCAATATCCGGGAGTTCATGCCTGAGATTCTCCTTATCGACCATTAACAAACGAGCAGGAATAAACCTGGATCTCCTGATATGAACTGTATCATATGATTCCTCCGAACCCACATGAAGAATTACCAATGACGGATCTTCAATTCGTTCAAAAAGCCATTCTGTCGATACCAAAGTTCCAGATATCGCTTGTTGTTGAACTCCTGAACAGCCTAAGAGAAAAAGAGCTATAAAAATAATGGAATCTCTGCACCAGTTCATGCGGAATTTCTATTTAGTTGATATTTGATTGCAAGACAAGCTCTTATTACGTAAATATACTGCTGCAAGTTACAACCATTTCAAGAATTGGTGTGCTTCCAGGGCATTTGCCGCTCATTTCTATCTAAGTGTCTCTCTTTTTGATTTAGGCAGGCTCTCAACAACAATGTTGTATGAATGGTCAATCCATTCCTTGAGTAGCTTGTCAGAAATATTACCATCCAGGGCTACTCCATTCCAGTGAGTCTTGTTAAAATGCCAGGCTGGGGACACTTCAGGATGACGTTCCCTCAACTCAATGGCTAATTCTGGATCACATTTGAGACTGATACCCCTACTGTCCTCGGATAGATCCAGCAAGGCAAACATCTTACTCACCTTAAACACCAACGCAGTATCATTGAAAGGGAATCCTTCGGTGACGCCGGGTTTGCTGATGCAGTATTCATGTATTTCTTCAATGTTCATAGCCTTCAAATTACGAAAAATAAACAAATTTGGAGACAATTGACCTTGCAGTAGATATTCGCTAACTTTATGGAAGAATCTTTAACAAGAATCTCCAGGTGGTGAATCCTGACAATTCCAAAATAGGCTTTTCCGATTTAGGGGGATTTTTTGTGACTAAAAATATCAGGTCTGATTTCCATAAGCATCATTTGATGGCCATCATTTTATCTTATGGTGAGCCATTTGAAATCACTCTGAAAAATGGTCTTCCGTCATGACCGAAATCGAAAAGCTGGACCGCATTGCTATCAATGTGAGATCACACAAACTGCTCAGGCAGCTGCTCACTGAAAACCCGACTCTGGAGGAGATCCTCCAAAACTCAAAGAACGAGACCGAGGTAGTGGTGGGGGTCAGGGAATGGATTGAGAAAAGCTTGAAGGACCGGGAGAATGCCTTTCGCTTCTACCACGCCAGGCATGCCTCCCGGGAATTATTTGAAAAACTGGAGTGGCGCGATTATGCCATCATCCGGATTCTGGACTACATCGACCATGCGGGGAAAGAATACCCGGACCTGAATCTTCACGGGGAAATCGCCGTGAGTAATCCCCTCAGGCTTATATGGCTGGCAGTAACAAGGGGAACCGGCGGGGCGAAGCCAGGCTTCTTCATCGACATGATCATGCTGTTTCGTCAGCTATGGGGGGACCGCAAGTCCCCGAAATTCTCCCCGGAACAGGTTCAGGAATGGATGGACCGATTCCCATCCGGATTGGATCCCAGGATCGTAACACTCCGGGAGGAGAGCAAACAACGGATCATCAGGATCCTCAAGGACCAGATCTGTAATGGAAAGATAAGCAGCCGCCGATATTTTTTCGAGAAGGGAATTTCGGAGGATGAAAAAATGGAGAAGATGCAACAATGGTGGGAAGAACACCATTTCCACCTGCGCTTTGCCATTCGATCGCCCGAATTGCTGAACCTTATGCTTGATCATTCCCTGGACCCTGACACCATGAAGATCCTCAAGGAGGCTGAACAGGCCGGGATTCCCTTTTTCGTAAATCCCTATTACCTGTCACTGCTGCATGTTCGGGTGCCCTATTTTTCCGTGGGAGCTGACCTGGCCATCCGCTACTACATCCTCTACAGTCAGCAACTGGTGGAAGAATTCGGCAAGATCGTCGCCTGGGAGAAAGAGGACCAGTTGGAGGATGGAAAACCCAATGCTGCAGGCTGGATCTTGCCCCATGGTCACAACATTCACCGGCGTTACCCCGAGGTGGCCATCCTGATCCCCGACTCCATGGGCAGGGCCTGTGGAGGCCTTTGTTCCTCTTGCCAGCGCATGTACGACTTCCAGAGCGGACACCTCAACTTCAATCTGGAAAAACTGGCCCCCGGGGAGAAATGGGACCAGAAACTGATGAAACTGATGCAATACTTTGAGGAGGACTCCCAGCTCAGGGACATCCTGATTACTGGCGGTGACGGGCTAATGAGTTCAGATACAACCCTCAATAAGCTGCTGGACGAGATCCTCCGGATGGCACAACGTAAAGCAGAACAAAACCGCAACCTGCCTGAAGGAGAAAAACGGGCCGAACTAGTCAGAGTAAGAATTGGAACCCGGCTGCCTGTATATCTTCCCCAGCGTATCTCCCTGAGCCTTGTAAATATCCTGAAATCCTTCCGGGAGAAAGCATCAGAAGCGGGAGTCCGCCAGTTCCTTATACAAACACATTTTGTGTCTCCCATGGAGGTAACCCCTGAATCCAGTCTGGCCATTCAGCGGCTTATCGATGCCGGCTGGACCGTCACCAATCAGCAGGTCTTCACAGCGGCAGCATCCCGGAGGGGACACTCAGCCAAACTCCGTAAAGTGTTGAACGATGTAGGTGTTCTTCCTTATTATACCTTCACGGTCAAAGGTTACATGGAAAACAATGCCGGCTTCGCCCCCAATGCCCGGGTGGTCCAGGAACAGCTCGAAGAAAAGGTGGCCGGAAAAATCGATGAGCAGTACTATGATACCATCCGTGGTTTTCCGGAGGAGGCCAACCTGATGGTGGAAAATATCGAATCACTACGACGCTTCTCCGGCCTGCCCTTTCTGGCCACCGATCGCAACGTATTGAACCTTCCAGGCGTGGGCAAGAGCCTGACATTCAGAATGATTGGCATCACCCGATATGGCCGCAGGATACTGGAATTCGATCACGACGAGACCCGCCGTCACAGCCCCATCATTCATAAAATGGGCAAAGTGGTGATCATCGAGTCCAAATCGATCCATGAGTACCTGGACCAGCTGGAAGAAATGGGCGAGGACCGCAACGATTACGAGGGGCTTCATGGCTATTCTCTGGGCCAGACCGAACACCGCGTCCCTATTTACGATTACCCGGAACCAGGCTTTCAAATCACTGAAGAGATGAGCAACCTTGAGATCTGACCTGCAATGGCATAAGAATGATCGATCCATCCTTTCAGCAGACTATTCCTGACCGCTCCGTCCAATACCACACCATTCCAATGCACCTTGTTAAAGTGCCAGGCAGGTGTCATTGAAAGGGAAGCTTTCGGTGACGCCGGGCTTAGATATGCAATATTCGCGAATCTCTTCTATGTTCATGTGTGAAAACTTAAAATTCAATTCCGACATTTATAGAATCTGGTGGTTGGTAGGAGTATTGAGCGGATGTGTCGAATTTCTCACAACTGACAATCAGTAGAGAAAAGATTGTAATTTTGAATAATGTGGTTTTCATAATGTA